>JANNBU010000360.1:0-16624 GCA_031385805.1 Ferruginibacter sp. | reverse complement strand
TGTTAGCTGTTAGCTGTTGGCTGTTAGCAACCATCATCTGGTTGTTACTGCTTTCTTTTACCGGTGCTTCCTGCATTGCCTGGCTAATAGCTGACGGCTTATGGCTAATAGCTTTTCCTGCTACAAATGCAAGTATATCTTTTTTACTAACTCTTCCGTCCTGTCCTGTACCCGGAATGTTTTCCAGTTCACTCATGCTGATGCCTTCACTTGCTGCGATATTTAATACCAGTGGGGAATAAAAACGAACTGCATTTTTTGTTGCATTGTTATTTGTTTGTCCGGGCTGATAAGGTATTTCCTCCACAACTTTTGCTTCTTCATATTCCTTTACCGGTGCAGGAGTGGGAGCCTGGTTTTGCGTTGCAGTTGCGCCTGTTTTGATCTTTGCTATTACGGTTCCGATCGGTACCACATCATTTTCTTTGAAGAGGATCTGTTCAATAATACCTTCAGCAGTAGATGGTACTTCGCTGTCAACCTTATCAGTTGCTATATCAAGCACGGTTTCATCTTGTGCAACTTTATCTCCGGGTTGTTTGTGCCATTTTAAGATGGTGGCTTCCATGATGCTTTCTCCAAGCTTTGGCATTATCAGGTCTACTAAACTCATATAGCTGCAAATAAATTAATATAAGTGGTTAATTAAGGGCAAATGTAAGTAAATCTGTGGTAAAGATGATTGGTTACGAGATGACATCTTTTTTCGCAATGTAGCCACATTTAATTAGTAAAGATGTCATCTCTTATTAGAAAGCTATCCATTCTCCAATATGAATTTCCTCAACATATTCAAAGCATTAACAGCAGTGAGTTGTATATTCAGTTGCCGCTCAAAACGGAAATGCAGCTTTTGTGCAATGATCTTTTCTTTATTACCTACTGCAACCCACACAGTGCCAACAGGTTTATCGGGCATACCGCCGCCCGGCCCCATGATGCCCGAAACAGCAATAGCATAATCTGTTCTAAAATCATTCAAAGCTCCCCTGGCCATTTCAATTACAACATCTTCGCTTACGGCGCCTTTTTCCAAAAGTGTTTTTTCTTTTACCTGTAAAAGATCTTCTTTGGCTTTATAGGAGTAGGTTACCACACTTCCATTGTAATAGACCGATGAGCCGGGGATGGATGTAATGAGGTGGGCAATAAATCCGCCTGTACAACTTTCTGCCGTACATAAGGTTTTGTTTTTTTGCATCAACAATTTTCCAAGAACGGCTTCCATTTTTTCATCTTCATTGGTAACCATGTAGGCAGCAACCAATTTTTGTAGTGTTGAAAATTTTTCGTTCAATACTTTTTCTATCTCAGTTTTATTTGTGCCGGTTGAACTAAGCCTCAATCTTACCATTCCATAATTAGGCAGGTAAGCAAGTTTTATATTTTTGGGAAGCGCTTCTTCAAAATCAATGATCAGGTCTGAAATGGCAGATTCTCCGATACCAAATGTCATCAGGGTGCGGTGTTCAATAAATGGCAGTTCAAATCTCTTTACCAGTTCAGGGATCACATCGGTTTCCATCATGCCTTTCATTTCGTGTGGTACACCCGGCATGCTTATAAATATCTTACCGGATTTTTCAAACCACATGCCGGGAGCAGATCCCCGCTTATTTTGGATGACTGTGCAAACATCCGGAACTTCGGCTTGTTTTATATTTCTTTCGGTGATCTCCCGTTTAAAGATCTTTTCAAAAAGGTATTTTACATTCGCAAGAGCGGCTTCATCCACGATCATTTTTCCACCAAAATATTTACAAAGAAGGGGTTTGGTAATATCATCTGCAGTTGGGCCGAGTCCGCCGGTTATTAAAATGATATCTGCATGAGTTGCTTCTTCATCCAATGCTTTCCATATTTCATCTTCAATATCCCCAACGGCTACCCGCCTGGTTACCGGAATGCCACACTTGTTTAATTGCTGTGCCATCCAGGCGCTGTTGGTATCTATTACCTGGCCAATGAGTAATTCATCGCCGATGGTAATGATGGAAGTGTTGATCATAATTAAATTTATAAAATGCCAAACGATGTTGAAAGATCTAAGTTTAGTATATTTAAAAAGATATTCCGTCGTAAATATCTTTCAAAGCAATGGAGAGATTTACTGTATTAATCAGAAAAGAATTTTCTAATGATTTAAATTCTGTGAGTTTCCAACTATTATCCTTGTTGCGAATATGGGCTTCTACATAAATTTTTTCAGTGTCAATGAGTATGTATTCCTGTAAACTATCAATATCCCTGTATAAGGTAAATTTTTCTCCTTTATCATAATTACGTGTTGATTTTGAAAGCAATTCAATGATCACTGAAGGATTTACTATAGTATCAAACAAGTCATCAGTACATTCCATTTCACCACAAATGATACTAATGTCGGGATAAGTATATAAAGTATTTTTTGGAATATGAATTCTCAGATCGCTTCCAAAAGGCATACAGTTTTTGCCTTTAAGTTTTGAAGATAGTTCGCCGAAAACATGAGAGAAAATAATGTTGTGTTTTCTGGATGCCCCACTCATTGCAAATACTTCTCCCTGGTAATATTCATGCTTTTCAAAAGCATCTCTTTCAACAGTGAGGTATTCTGCTGCCGATATATTTTTATAAACCGGAACCGGTTCGTTTAATTCATGTTCCATACATAAATTTAATTCTTTTTGCTTATAACTTACGACTTTCCTGCTTTCAAATTCTACAATGTCAAACCCTGGTAGATATTAATTAATGAAATGCCAAGACTAATTGTATCAATAGAAAAGATATTTTCAAGTGATTTAAATTCTGTAAGCTGCCAGCTATTATCATTGTTGCGGATATGTTTTATAACATGAATTCTTTCAGTATCTATTAAAATATATTCCTGCAGGCTGTCTATATCCCGGTAAAGAGAAAATTTTTCTCCTTTATCATAATTGCGGGTGCTGGATGATAGTAATTCTATGATCACAGATGGGTTGGTAGCAGTATCGAATTTATCGTCTGTTAAATTTGGTTCACCGCAAATGATGGTAATGTCAGGATATGTAAATAAAGTGTTTTGGGGAATATGTATTCTCAGGTCGCTGCCAAAAGGCATACATTTTCTTCCTTTCAGTTTTGACCCTACTTCACCAAAGACATTCGAGAAAAGGATATGATGATTTATCGTTACACTGCTTCTGGCAAAAACTTCACCCTGGTAATATTCATGTTTTTCAGATGCTGCCCTTTCAGCTTCAAGATATTCCTGTATAGTAATAAAATTATACTTCGGAGCAGCCTCTTTAATTTCATTTTCCATATATCAAATTTAATTCTTTTAGCTTTGACAAATAATTTTTTTTGATGATAAAGAAGCTGTTTTTCCTGTTATACTGTGGTCTGCCGTGGTTTTTAAATGCTCAAAATATACAACAGACACTGTCTGTTGCTGTTCGTAAATTGGAGGACGATCCGCAATTTAAGCATGCCATCATCAGCCTGTATGTTGTAGATAGTAAAACAGGAAAACCGGTATATGAAAAGAATGCCCAACTTGGCCTGGCTCCTGCAAGTTGCCAGAAAGTTATTACAAGCACTGCTGCATTTGAATTGCTTGGAAGCAATTACAAATACAAAACCGAATTTGGTTATAAAGGAAACCTGGAAAACGGTATTTTGAATGGCAACCTTTATATCATTGGGAATGGCGATCCAACATTTGGCAGTTGGCGATGGAAGGAAACAACTGAAACATTCATTACAAATAAAATTATAACGGAACTGAAAAGATCAGGTATCAAAGGAGCGAATAATTTTGAAATTGATAATTCAAAATGGGGAACACAAACCTTACCTGGTGGCTGGATATGGGAGGATATCGGTAATTATTACGGGGCAGGTTGCAGTTCTTTTAACTGGCACGAGAACCAGTATGATATTGTTTTGAAACCCGGGAAGAAAATTGGGGATGATGTGGAAATATTATCTCCCAACCCGCTTGGGATCATTAAGATAATCAGTGAACTTAAAACTGCATCAAGAGGATCGGGCGACAATGCTTATGTATATTATGCACCTTATTCGCTGATAAGTTTTATCAGGGGCACCATTCCGCTTGGGGTGGATTCATTTACCATTACAGCTTCCTCAGTAGATGGTGCTAATTTGTTTCAAAACAAAGTTATCCTGGCAATGTACAATTCAGGTATACCGGTAGTACATGTAAAAACCAATCTGACCAATTATTTGCAGAACGATCATTTTGATCGTAAAATCGAAAAACCAATTTTCACTTTCAATTCACCAACATTTGACAGCATCAACTATTGGTTCCTCAAAAAAAGTGTGAACTTATATGGCGAAGCTTTTATAAAAACAATTGCTTATGAAAAAACCGGAATTGGGTCAACTGATACCGGTGTTGCCATCATAAAAAATTTCTGGTATAAAAATGGAATTGAAAGATCAGCTTTAAATATCATTGATGGAAGCGGACTTTCACCCGCCAACCGTGTTACTACAAACGCTTTGGTAAGGGTCATGCAATATGCAAAAGATAAACCCTGGTTTGGCTCATTTTACAATGCTCTTCCCGAAATGAATGGAATAAAAATGAAAGATGGATATATTGGCGGGGTAAGATCTTATACAGGTTATATCAAAAGTAAAAACGGAATTGGATATACTTTTTCTTTCATTGTAAATAATTTTGATGGTAACCCCGGAGCAGTAAGAGAAAAAATGTGGAAGGTTTTGGATCTTTTAAAGTAATTTCAACTTCAATAACCCCAAAATAACTTTTATGCAAGAACAAAATTATAAGAATCACAGCCGAATGGTTCCATTATTTCACTATGTTGTTTTCGGCTTTGTTATCCTCGTCATTGGAGGTTCGATCATTAAATTTTACAAGAGTTATACAACAAACCTGCATGGATTATTGACCCCGGCACTGTTTTTACTCGTTGGACTTACGCTTTTACTTCTTGCATGGTATACCCGGGTTTTTGCATTAAAGGCACAGGACAGGGCTATTCGTGCTGAAGAAAACCTCCGTTATTTTGCCATCACTGGTAATTTACTTGACAGCAAACTTACCATGAGACAAATCATTGCATTGCGTTTTGCATCCAACAATGAATTCGTTGATCTTGCACACAGGGCTGTAAAGGAGAATATGAAAGCTTCGGATATTAAGAAAGCTATTCAGCATTGGAAAGGCGATCACGACAGGGTATAAAAATGTAAGATGGATGATATAGAGATGTATGATTTAAGGGATATATGATTTAAGAGATGTAAGATCTAGGGGTTTAATCGCATCACATATCTTACATCACACACCACACTTCTTACATCATACATCTTACATCAAAAATAACGAGTTAGCACTTCCTTCAACTGCATCGGCATATCACATCTTTTCATTTCTTTCGCCTGCATAAAATAAAGAGTTACATCACCTGTATTCAGTAATTCATCAGCTTCATTGTAAATCTCGTGGTGAAAAACGATCTTATGATGCAGGGGCAATTCCTTCAGGATGGTTTTTACAGTTATCAAATCATCATATTTGGCCGGACGCAAAAACCGGCTGTGAATATCTATCACCGGCATAATAATACCCATTGCTTCAATATCCTTATAAGTATAACCGATCTGCCGGATGGCTTCTGTACGGGCGATCTCATAGAATTGAGCATAATGGCCATGATATACCACACCCATCTGGTCGGTAAGTGCATAGTGGATCCTTATTTGTGTTTCGGTAACGAACATCTTTATGAGTGAAAAGTGAAAAACGAAAAGTGAGAAGTATCTGAGGGTTGTTGAAAGATTTGGATACTTGTCCACTCCTATCTTCTAACTCTTAACTTCTATCTCCAGGCTTATTTCCCGATCATTCCATCAACACTCACTTTCCCCGGGCCAACAATTAGTAAGGTTAGATAAGCACCGAGATACAATGCCGCCATTTCTCCATCGCCAAAAACTTCCCCTTTATGTGCCTTGAACAACGCATATCCCATACAAATGATCAGCGGGATACAAGCCAACCGTGTAAATAACCCAAGGATAATAAAGAGTGAACAAAAGAATTCGGCAAAAACCACCAATGCTGCTGTTACTGTTCCACCCATTCCAAAAAGGGAAGGCATGTTTTTCGCAGTTTCAGTAAAGCCTGTGAGTTTATCATAACCATGGTTCATCATTAAAATGCCTAAGGTCAATCTCAGTAATAACATAGCCATATTGAATGCGCCGGCAGAATAATTGGTTGTAAATAGTTTTTTCATGATGTAGTGGTTTATTGGTTAATTGTAAAATTAAGCAACGTTGTTTATAATATGTTGATAGGTTTAAAATTAATTAAAATTCTTTTATCAATCTTTTAACAGCATTTTAAAGATAGATTCGTTTTGTTTACAATCATATCAGCAGTTATAAATTCTTTTGGAATAATGTTTGTTGATGCTCAACAGGTTTTACATTTGCACAGTTAAACAATTAACTAACCCGAAAATGAAGCAAAAAATTTTCTTATCGCTGTTTCTTGCGACACTCTCTTTTACATCATTTACCCAACCCACCCATGCTGTCACTGATCCGGAAAGGCAATACAAAGAAGTAAAAGAGTATTTTGCAAAAGAGCAATACGCCCTTGCTTATCCTTTGTTGAAGGAGTTAAAGGCAGCTTATCCCGCCAATACAGCCAGCGACCATAGTTATTTGAATGATGATGTCAATTTCTTCTACATTGTTTGTGAACTGAGAATGATGCACCCGGTTGGGAAAGAGGATGCTGTTCAATACATGCAGGCAGTAAATAACCAGCCAAGAAGGGAAATAATGAGTTTTCACCTGGCACATTATTATTTCCTGAATGATGAATTCAGCAATGCCATTGAAAGTTTCGATATTGCCGGTTATGAAAACCTGAGTAACGAACAAATTGCAGATGCAAAATTTGAAAAAGCTTATGCTTATTTCAATCTAAAACAGTTTGCACAGGCAAAACCATTGTTTAATGAGATTCACCAACTCCCCAACAATAAATATTATATACCTGCCAATTATTATTATGGTTTTATTTCTTATTATGATAAACAATACAGCGAAGCATTAAAGTCATTTAAACTCGTAGAAACCTTTGATGAGTATAAAGGTGTTGTTCCTTATTATATTGCCGAGATATATTATTTCCAGGGGAAGAAAGAAGAAGCGCTTACTTATGGTGAAAGCGTGCTTGGCAGGGGCAATACTTTGTATTATGAAAAGCAGTTGAAACTATTGACCGGCCAGCTTTATTTTGAAAAGAAGAATTATAAAAAAGCGCTTCCATTGCTGGAGGATTATGTAAATGGAAGTGATAAAGTGACCAAGGAAGTATTATATGAACTCAGTTATTGTTATTATAAGGAGGACCGCAGCACGGAAGCGATCAACGGGTTCAAACAACTGAGCAATGAACGCGATTCCATGGGGCAGAACAGTATGTATCTGTTGGGCGACCTGTATTTAAAAACCAACCAGAAAGCCAATGCAAGAAATGCTTTCCAGTACAGCGCTTATAATAACAGCAATGCAAAGCAGCAGCAGGTATCAAGATTTAACTATGCAAAATTATCTTATGAACTCGGCTACCAGGATGTGGCGCTGGGTGAAATGAAAAAATATTTAAGAGATTATCCAAACTCCGAATATGATACCGAGGCAAAAGAAATATTGGTAAGCCTGCTGGCAAATACCAATAACTTCAGTGATGCACTCGTTTTGTATGAATCATTTGAAAAGCCAACTGCATCGATGCAGAAAGTGTATCCACGTATTTTGTACGGACGGGCTATAGAGTACATTAATGACCAGCGGCTGGGCCAGGCAGATATTTTACTCGACAAAATTTTATCGAATAGTAATTCAGGAAATATAATTCCTTATGCCAATTTCTGGAAAGGAGAAATTGCCTACAGGCAGCAACGTTATGACGAAGCGATCCGTTACCTCGCTGTTTATTTACAGGCCAATGTTTCGGCACAGGGAGAAGCAAACCCGGCTGCCGCCAGATACAATACTGCGTATAGTTTTTTGCAAAAGGAAAATTACCGTCAGGCATTGAATTATTTTGAACAGGTATCAACAAAAAGTTCACCAACTTCCACATCCATGGAGCAGGATGCTTATGTAAGAAGCGCCGATTGCTATTTTATGTTGAAAGATTTTGCAAAAGCAAACGGCATGTATGAGAACATCATCAACAACGCGTTGATACAAAGTGATTATGCCATGTTTCAAAAAGCTATGATCGCCGGGATAAAGAATAGCGGGGAGAAGATAAAGATCCTTAACAGTATTGCCCGGCAATATCCCAGATCAAATTTGTTGCAGGATGTAAATATGGAAACGGCACTTACTTATATTGCTGATGAAAAATTTAAGGATGCCGTTCCGTATCTGAGTAATATCATTTCATCCAATGAGGCAGGCGGGTTAAAGCCAAGGGCGTATTTAAAACTTGGGCTTTCTTATTATAACAGCAATAACAACAAAGATGCATTGACGAGTTACCAGGAACTTATTCAGAAATATCCGCAATCAGCCGAAGCCGATGAAGCACTTGCGATCATCAAAGATATTTATATCGAAGAAGGAAGGCCCAATGAATATCTTGACCTGATGCGTAAAAATGGAATAAATATTTCGGTAAGCGAAGCAGATTCACTGACCTATACCGCAGGATTATTAAAATACAACAACAATGATTGTGCAGGAGCGATAAGCGGATTTACAAATTATATAAGCAGGTATCCCGATGGGTCTTTTATTCTCGATGCAAATTACCTGCGCAGTGAGTGTTACCAGAAAAACAAAGATTGGCCAAATGCTTTGCAGGGATTTGAGTATGTGAACAGCAAGGGCCTTAATAAATATTTTGAGAAAGCTACTCTCGAAGCTGCACGCATTAATTATTTTGAATTAAAGAATTATGCTAATGCTAAAAAATATTTTGAATCATTAAGGACCAATGCTGTAAATCAGGATAACCTGCTGGAAGCCTTACGGGGACTGGTTCGAAGCTATTATCTGTTAAAAGATTACGGGCAGGCAAATGATGCGGCGAAAGAATTGTTGACGAGAAAGGGTATCAGTACAGATGACAGGTCCATTGCATTTTTAGTGCTTGGGAAATCGCAGCAGATTGCCAATGACTGCAATGCTGCGATGGGGTCATTCAAATCTGCGGCTGCTATTAATAAAACCGCCTGGGGAGCAGAAGCCCGCTATGAAATAGCAAATTGTTATTTATCACTTGGTAATACCAATGCTGCCGAAAAAGCCGCTATGGCTGTTATTAAAGAAACGGGCTCTTATGATCTTTGGGTAACCAAATCATACATATTACTTGGCGATATTTTTATGCAGCAAAAGGATTATTTCAATGCCAAGGCAACGTATGAGAGTGTAGCAAAAAATTCCTCTATCCCGGAATTGAAGAGTGAAGCACAGCAAAAACTCGATAAAGCAATTGGAGAGGAAAAACAAAATTCTAAAATTGGTAATTAATAAAATATGAACATTTTAAAATTTCCAAACTTTAATAAGACAAACATGTCAGGAACTATTTTATTAATAACAGCAGGTTGCTTTTTTTCACTGTGTGCGATGGCGCAGCGTGATACCACAAAACAATCCATTAATATCACTTCTTCTTTTAAACCTGTATTACGCAATGCTGTGAAAATAAATTTCTCCGGTTCGCAATTAATGGCTGATACAAGCACTTCTGTAAGACCGTATATCATCCCTGCACAGAATTTATTTTATGCTTACCAACCCATTGCACTCAAACCATTGGCATTGCAACAGGATACCAACCTCTACCTGGGTAACCGCAATTATATAAAAGCAGGTTTTGGAAATTACAGTACACCTTATGTAAAAGCGGGATTGAGTTTTGGTAATGGTAAAACGGCATTGCTGAATCTTTATGGAACGTATATTTCATCCAAAGGAAAAATAAAAAACCAGGATTATACAGAATTTGAAGGCAAAGCGACGGGCAGTTATTTTACAAAGAAATTTGAAGTATATGCTTCGGGATCTGTTGCTCAGCGTAATTATTTCCTGTATGGTTATGATCACGCAGTATATGATTATAAGAAGGCTGATATCAAACAGCATTTGCAGGACATTACCATCAGGGCAGGCATACGTAATACCAATGTTACAGAATATCGCATCAATTACAATCCGAATGTGGAATTTAACATCTTCTCAAATTATGGTAAATTAAATGAAACTACAATAATTGTGAATGCACCCATAGAAAAAAAGTTCGGTGATAATTTTGCACTTAAAGTAGAGGCCAAAGGCGATTTTACAAATTATTATACAAAAGGTTTCCTGCCCAATAATTATAATTTCAGTAACAATGTGATACAGATATCGCCGTCACTTGTTTATAGTTCGCCACAATTCAGTATCAATGGCGGCTTAACACCTACATGGAACAACAGTAAATTTGTGTGGTTGCCAAATGTGTATGCTGAATATCAATTGCAGCAAAATGTTTTTATGATCCAGGCAGGATGGATAGGGCGCTACATAAAAAATACATACCGCAATTTATCTGCTATGAATCCATACCTGGCGCCGGTTACTTCACAAATGAATACAAAAGAAGTTGAGTTTTATGGCGGGATCAAGGGAAGTCTTGGTAAGCATTTTAATTTTAATGCAAAAGCAGGATTGGTAACATACAATGATCTTCCTTTCTTCATCAATGATACATCAGCATTAGCGGGTGATGGCAAAGCATTTGTTATTGCCAATGAAAGTAAGGTCAATAATTTTCGTGTTCATGGCGATCTGAGTTATATCAACCAGGATAAATTTACAGTAACAGCCGGAGTAACTTTTAATGGCTATACCGGCATGAAAAACAATGCAAGGGCATGGAATACCTTACCGGTTGAGATCAATGGGGCAGTGCGCTGGTGGGCATTTAAGCAGGTAATGTTGAAAGCAGATTTTTATATGTTTGGAGGAGGTAATTACCTTGAGAAAGGAAACAAAAGCGTTTCCTTTAAACCCGGTTCCGACCTAAGTGCAGGAGCGGAGTTTAAGATCACCAAACAATTCAGTGCATGGTTAGATGTGAATAATATCTTCAATAATAAATATGAGCGCTGGCATAATTACCAGGTATATGGATTAAATTTATTGGGTGGTATCCGCTTTGAGTTCTAAAAAATAATTTAACTGCTTTTATGGAAGACCTGATCGAATTGTATTTGTTTAAAAATAAAAAATGTCCGCTGCCATCATTAGGCTTTTTAGAATTAATGGATACCAGTGCAATTGCTTTGTATAGCAAGGGAAAAATAGAAGCGCCTGTTCCATGCATAAAATTACTTGAACAGGAAATGTCTGCCGGAGATATTATTAAGTTCATTGCTACTAAAAAAAATATCAGTACGGATGAAGCATCTGTGTTATTGACTCAGTATTGTAACAAGTTGCAGAATATGGATGCTTATGGCGAAACCAAATTGCCACATGCCGGAAAATTCTATGTAAATGCAGATGGAAATCTCGTTTTCAAAACGATGGAAATACCAAAAGTATTTTTACCGGAATTATCTGTGGAAAGAGTGATACATCCGGCCACTGCTCATGCAATGGTTGTGGGGGATAAAGAAACCACTACCACAGAAATGGCGGCTTATTATTCCGATATAGATTCAGGACCAAAAGATAAATGGTGGATATGGGCAGCCTGTCTGGCTGTTGTTGCGGCTGCATTGTTGTTTTTTCATTTCAAGGATCAAAAGAATACAATTGTTGTTGGAAATACACAGGTAATAGAGGTATCTCCTGTTTTTAAAACATATAGCATTGCTGAATAATAGCGATTGGTATACCAATAAAATGTTTTTCTTTGCAACTTTAATTATTGTTGCATGATTCATTATTCACAATGCCCGGTTTGTAAAAGTTCTTCCATACAAACCGCTTTCTCTGCAAAAGATCATACTGTTTCAAAAGACATGTTTGCTGTCTGGCATTGTAATGAATGCAGGGCAAGGTTTACGCAGGACATTCCCGGACAGGAAGACATTGGAGCTTATTACGCATCTGAAAATTATATATCTCATAGCGATACTCAAAAAGGAATTATCAATAAACTCTACCATCTTGTCCGCAAAAGAACGCTTGCATCTAAAATGGATATGATCAGGAAGGAGACAGGGGAGGATTTTGGAAATATCCTTGATGTTGGTTGCGGTACCGGTGCATTTTTACATACCATGCAAGAATCCGGATGGAAAACTACCGGCCTGGAACCTGATGAAACAGCGAGAGCCAAAGCCAGGTCATTGTATAATATTGAAGCGCTTCCATCAAATGAAATTTATAACCTTTCACATGGTACCTATGATGCCATAACAATGTGGCATGTGTTGGAGCATGTTCATCAGTTACATGAATATGTTGAGCAGTTAAAGAACCTGTTGACAGAAAACGGACGTTTATTCATTGCTGTACCAAACTATACATCGTACGATGCAAAAGTTTATAAAGAGAACTGGGCCGCTTATGATGTGCCACGTCACTTATATCATTTCTCTCCTGAAAGCATGAAAGCATTAATGAATTCGCATGGACTAAAAGTGGAAAAAATAAAACCGATGTGGTTTGACAGTTTTTATGTGAGTATGCTGAGTGAGCAATATCAGCATGGTAAAGGAAATATCATTGCTGCATTTTTTACCGGGTTAGTTTCAAATATCAAAACCGTTTTTGATAAAGAAAAATGCAGTTCGATCATTTACATCATATCCAAAAGCGTGTGACTTAATTCGTGTAACCTGCCTGCCGGCAGGCAGGTTCGTGCAATTCGAATAATTAGTGTTTATCAATTCATCTTTACATCAAATAACTTTGGCCAGCGTTTACCCGTAATAAGCATGGTGTTCGTTGTGCTGTCATAAGCAATTCCATTAAAATAATCGGTTCTGCCAGGAACAATTTCTGATTGATTCAATAAATTTGGAAATGACATTTTACCAACAACATGCCCGCTTTCCGGTTCAATTTTTATAATATCATTTGTTTGGTAAACGTTGGCATATACAAAACCATTAATAAATTCCAGTTCATTGATGCTATCGATCGACCCGTTATTATCTACCACTGCAATGGTACTTTTTATTTTGAAGTTATCGGGGTTTACAAAATATAAATTAGCGCTTCCATCACTAACAATGAGGTCTGTACCATTATTTGTAATACCCCATCCCTCAGTTGCCCATTTGAAACTGTTAATTGGTTTTTCTATATTATTTACATCATACACATATACAATATTACTTTTCCAGGTAAGCTGGTATATTTTATTTTTGAATATGGTGATGCCTTCTCCAAAGATCTTATCACTTCCCATTACATTTTTTTTCTCCACAGTGCCTGTTTTCCAATCAGTTATGCGTAGGGAGGAGGTTTCGAAATCGCCTGTGCCTTCATATAATTTTCCATTATATAACTCCAATCCCTGCGTATAGGCGCTTGTGTCATGAGGATGCTGTGCAAGAATGGTATAAGTGATGTCTTTTGGGGCAGGCAGGCCTTTATATGCAGGTTCAATATCCGGATCACTTGTGGGGCCATCGTTATTGTTACAGGAACCCAGTAATATAATAAATGCAATAGCAGGTATGTATCTCATTCAATTTATTTATAAAGCAAAAATAGCAAACTGTTCATTCTATATGCTAATTCATTAAAAATAAGTGGATTAAAATTTTGTTATAGAAAAAATTATTTTTACATTTGGCCTACCTCTGAGCCGGACTTCAACTTTTTTCCCCCTAAAAAAGACATTCCAGCTTAATTTTTTGCAGAAATGAATATTTCTGATAATGCTATATTTCCAATCCTTTGTTTAGCTGAACGAAATCTTTTGTACCCTCCATTTTTATTGATTTATAGAATAGGTATGTTCTATAAAACTGCCGTATTTCCAATCCTCTGATTAGCTGAACGATATCTCTTGTAAGATCATTTTTTAATTACCTATCACTATTAAGAAATGAAATCATTACTCAGCTTTGTTTTTGCATTATTGGTTGTACATAATGTCCATGCACAACGTGATTGTGGTACGACTAACTATACCATGCAGTACTTCAAACCAGAAGTGCAAAAGCCTGGTACTAACGGTGGAAATGAAAGGGACACGGTGCCCAATGAAATCATTACCATCCCGGTGGTAGTACATTTACTTTATAAAACGAATGAACAAAATATAACTGACGACCAGATAAGGTCACAGATCGAAGTACTTAACAGGGACTTCAGGCATCTGAATATAGATGCAATGAATACGCCTGCCGCTTTCAGATCTACAGTTGCTGATACCAGGATCATGTTTTGTCTTGCACAGGTAGATCCAACCGGTCATTCTACAAAGGGGATCGTTAGAAAATATACCAGCAATGATTTTTTTCAGGGCGATGATGGCATGAAATATGCTGCTGCAGGTGGAGACAATGCATGGGATAGTAAAAAATATCTGAATATCTGGGTATGTACTTTATTTGGCAGAAGCCTTGGATATGCAACAATACCCGGTGGCCCAGCGGATAAAGATGGCGTGGTGATTAATTACGATGTATTTGGCAAGACTGGATTTTTACGTCCGCCTTATGATAAAGGACGTACTGCCACACATGAAGTAGGGCATTGGTTGGGTTTGAAACATTTATGGGGAGATACCAATTGCGGATCGGATGATGTGAATGATACACCCAGCCAGTTAAGTTATAATTTTAATTGTCCTTCATTTCCGCATATAACAAGTTGTTCTCCTAACAGTAACGGAGATATGTTCATGAACTTTATGGATTTTACAGATGATGCCTGTATGAATATGTTTACAACAGGACAAAAAATGAAAATGAGGGCAATGTTTGCATTGGGTGCGTTCAGGAATTCTTTTTTGAATTCTTTTGCGTGCGACAGTTCACTGGCAACCGGTGGTCCTTTGCCGGAAGATACACTTGTAACAGAGAAACCCAAACCGGGTGTACAGGTATTTCCCAATCCTGTTCAAAATGTATTGAACATTATACCGGTAAACGGTTTTGAACTTCCGGGTAAAAATTGTGAAATATTCAGTATTCAGGGAAAAATGCTGTTGCAACAAACGCTTTCCTCAAATAAAGAAAAAATTGATATTTCTGTTTTACATGCAGGGGTTTATATTTTGAAAGTAGGAACAGGTGGAGATAGGAGGATCAGTAAGATCATAAAACTTTAGAATAAGAGTTTACAGCTTTTTTGAAAGCTGTAAACTCTTATTCTAAAAACCATATCAGGAATATGACACATTATAGAAAATATTCCTTTCTGCTAAGTAGTTTATAATAAAATCAAAACAAACTTTATCTTTTCCAACCATTTCGGGTGGGAATACACCTTTCTCAGTAAATAATTTATTGACCAATAAATTTATTGCGGCGGTACAGGTATAACCTGTTGTACGGCCCATCGAAGATGTTTTTGTAGCAGCATCATATTCATCATACAATAAATAAGATACTTCCAGGGGTTTGCCATCTTTTTTCCCTTTAATGATGATCTTCATTAACGTAAACTCTTCTTCTTCTGGCTGCAATTTCCATTTGTTGAATAAAAGAGCAGAAGTAAAATCAATTGGTTTTATTTTTTTGTCTTTGAATATAATTTCTTCCTGCCCGAAGAAACCGGCTTTTAATAATGCTTTCATGAGGTCGATATGCCCCGGATAGCGAAGGGTTTTTTCTTTCATATCGGGAATATGACTCATAGTAAATAAAATACTCCGCAACCCATCGGTATTAAAAGATTCAAGCGTACCAACATTTTCAAAATCTATGAGTTCGGTATCACTCATAGCAGGTTTGGTTACGATATGGCCATTTTCTACATAACGTGCCGGTCTTGTATATTCTTCAATTACATCAATAGGAGAGAATGGTGCTTTATATTCGAAAGGTGTTACCCGTTTTTTGGGTAAACCGCCAACCATGCAATCAAAACTATCGATCTGCATTTGCGCATTGTGATAACCCAGTTTTAAGTTGCTCATGCCCGGAGCAACACCGCAATCTACGATCGCTGTTACATTTTTTTGCCTGGCAGTCTCATTCAGATCTAATGCATTTTCGGGAAAGAAAGAAATATCAACAACATCTTTTCCCGTTTCAATAATGGTTTCTAAAGTTTTATATCCCATAAAGCCGGGAACGGCTGATACAACAAGATCAAAATCTGCTAACAATCCGGTATAGCCGCTGTACAAGGAGAGGTCAGATTTTTTACAGGTTATAGATGTGTATTGTTGTAATGCAGCAAAATTGTTTTCATTGATATCGAAAGAAGTTACATCAAATTTTTTTGACAGGTCTATTGCTATGACGCTTCCAACCATGCCTGCACCGAGGATCGCTATTTTCATAATATTTTATTTGATAAGTGTTGAATGCGTTTAAAAACGTTTAAGCCGTTTAAAACGTTTAAGTCGTTTTAGAAATTATGTGTAATATGTAAACCATTATTTTTTTGCTATGGAAGATTATTCCGAAGTTCCATTCATCATAATGGATATATAGGC
>JANNBU010000349.1:0-12005 GCA_031385805.1 Ferruginibacter sp. | reverse complement strand
CTGGAGTAATGGCCTGGAAAATTCAGATTCTGTAAAATTCATGTCTGATCTTGGGTATGAAGTTTTTGCAGTGCGTGAATTTCATCAGAATATAGATACCGGTAACATGCCGGTAGAATTACTGCCTTTGGATAGAACTTTTTGTGAGATACCACCGCATCATGGATTTAATTTATTAGCGGTTCCATCAAAACATTTTATTGAAAATGATCTGTTCAGGATCGTGCATGATCTGAGTCCGAAATTGATCCTGCCTAAGAATGATGCAAAGTTCTTGCCTTCAAAATTTTAAAAAAAATCAATGATATTCAATCCTACAAATTTAAACGGTTCTTTTACCATTGATGTTGAGCCTTTCCGGGACAGTCGTGGTTTTTTTACAAGAACTTTTTGTGAAAATGAATTCGCCGCTCAGGGTTTGGTAAAACATTTTGTGCAGGCAAATCATTCAGGAACTGAAGGAAAGGGTGTTATCAGGGGAATGCATTTTCAACATGCAGCTTTTTGCGAAGTAAAATTAGTAAAGTGCATACAGGGAGCCATCTTTGATGTTATTGTTGATGTAAGGGCCGGTTCTCCAACATTTTTACAATGGTTTGGCGCTGAACTAAGTGCGGAGAACAAGCGAATGATGTATGTACCTGCAGGCTTTGCACATGGGTTTCAATCGCTTTCAGATTATTCCGAGATCACTTATATGGTATCTGCTTTTTACAATAAGGAAAGTGAAGGCGGGATAAGGTATGATGATCCGGCGGTAAATATTGCGTGGCCATTACCCGTTTCATTGGTATCTGATAAAGACCTGGCCATACCCGTTATTGATGCAAATTTTAAAAGTGTAACAATATAAAATACTATGTCAAATAACCAGCCTTATCTAATACATTTTAATTCTATCGGGAAGTCAGACATTGGCTATATTTCCTTAGCAGAAAAAGAAACACTTCCTTTTGTTCCTAAAAGGATCTACTGGACATATTTTACGCCGGAAGACGTGATCAGGGGCCATCACTCTCATTACAACCTTCAGCAAATATTAGTAGCCGTTGCAGGCAGGATAATTGTAACTACAGAAATGAAAAATGGGGAGAAAAAGGAATTTATACTTGAATCTCCCAAGGTTGGATTGTACATACCAAAAATGTGCTGGCGGATCATGAAGTATTCTCACAATGCTGTTCAGATGTGTATTGCCAGCAATGAGTATGATGAAAAAGATTATATTAGAGATTACAACGAATTTTTAAAATAAGGAAAGTGGAAAAAATTTATTCGGTCGATCATCATCATTTTTTCCATGCATATTGGGAAGAGAAAGCGTATGCCTATAAACAAAGTATCATTTTACCTAAAAGTACTTTTTCGCCCTGGTTGAATGACGCGGATTTTTTAAAGATTTATGATGCCATAAAGAATAATACGCTGGTGGATATTTACCGGTGTTATGAACTATGGCAAACAGCGGCACGGTTGAAAAATGTTGATGCTGCTATCATTGAAGTAGGGGTTTGGCGTGGAGGCACCGCAGCTTTACTTGCAAAAGCGAATAATAATTTTTCACCAGTTTATTTGTGTGATACTTTTGAAGGGGTTGCTAAGGCAGGAGAAAAGGACAATCAATACAAGGGAGGGGAGCATGCTGATACATCGATTGATATTGTTGAACAGCTTTTGGATGAACAGGGTGTAAAGGATTATCATATTTTGAAGGGTATTTTTCCGGATGAACATTCAGAAGAAATTGCGCTCAATAAATTTAAAATATGCCATATTGATGTAGATGTGTACGAATCAGCCAAAGATATTTTTCATTGGGTATGGGATAAAATGATCGTAGGCGGCGTTGTTATTTTTGATGATTATGGATTTGCAGCCTGCGCCGGTATTACGCAATTGGTTGATGAACTTGCCGGCAAAACTTCCAACGCTTTTTTTGTACATAACATTAACGGACATGGGTTATTAATAAAAACCGCTTTATGATAAATGTATTGGTTACATCATTGGGCAGTAATACAGCAATTGGCGTAATAAAAGCATTGCGGTTAAATAAACAAATTCCAGTTACGATCATTGGAACAGATACTTTCCCAAAACATTTATCGGCTGGTAGTTCTATGGCAGATCATTTTTACCAGATTCCATTGGCCAATACCGATGAATATGATACTCAATTGATCGGGATCATTAAAGCTCATCAAATAAATTGTGTAATTCCGATACATGATTATGAAATTGAAAAAGTTGCTCAGCTTGCCATTAAATTTCCTTTACTTACATTTTGGGCTGTAAATAACGCGGCCATTATTTCACTTTGTAATAATAAAAAAGAGATCAATGAACTGCTATCGAAGCATCATGTTGAAGTTCCTGAAATGTATAATTCATTAGCGGAAATTTCTTATCCTGCATTGTACAAACCCAATACGGGTGTAAGCAGTAAGGGAATACAAAGGATCGATGCCCCCGGAACCGGTACACAACATTTCGACCTGGATAAAGGATTTCTCCAAAAAATGGTGAATGGGATTGAGTATACTGTTGATTGTTATACCGCTTACAGGGAAGACTATTTTAATTGCTGTGTTAGAAAAAGGATAGAGACAAAAGAAGGAATATCTACTAAAGGAGAGACTGTTGACAATGAAATGTTGAAAAATATTTGCTCAGGGATTCATAGTTTGCTGAATTATAAAGGGGCTTCCAATATCCAGTTTATTGTAGATAACGGAGTGCCATACTTTATAGAAATTAATCCCCGCTTTTCAGGGGCAGGAATTTTATCTTATTATTCTAATTTAAATAGCCCATTATTTACAGTATTAGAATCTGTTCAATCTCCTTTATTTAATGACTTTAAGAACATTCCTGTAAAAAAAGGAGTTTTTATGACCCGGTATTGGAACGAAAATTTTTATGAAGGATAACGCAATTATTTTAGACCTCGATGATACTTTAATATCAACGCATGAGCGTCAATATCGTTGTATTCATGATTATCTGATAAGTGCCGGCAAAAAATTTATTGATCTCGATTCTTATATTGATCAGCGCAGAAACAAAACCTTTTCTAATACAGATCTGCTGAAAAATTTATACCCGGATCTTGAATTGATCGGGTTTAGGAAATTTTACCTGGCAAATATAGAAGCTGAAAAATACCTGCTGTTTGACAAACTTATTGTTGAAAAAAAATACCTGACTGAAATAACAAAAAAAAAAATAAAACTGGTCTTACTTTCATTAAGGAGTGATCACCGGAATGCTGAAATTCAACTTCATAAACTGGGTATTGGCACATTTTTTTCAGAACTATATTTTGAATTTCATGATTTAAATACAAATCCAAAAATTGCCCGTTTAAGCCAGTTAAATGCAGCTAATCATATCATATCATTTTGTGGAGATTCGCAGTCTGATTATGAAGCCGCCCAGTTATTAAATATTAACTTTGTGCAGGTAAAAACATCTTTGTATCACTTGCCTGATTTTGAACAGGCCAAACAGTATATCAACATTAATCAATACTTTTTGTCAATACTATGATAAATTTCAGTGAATCAAAATTAAATGAAGTGGCTGCACAATCGCTTTACACTACATTTACGAACAGCAATACCATCTTATATTCCTTTAAAATATTTTCCAGGTTCCTGCGTAAAGGCCGCATATTGGAACTTGGTCCTGCTGAAGGACTAATGACTGAGTTATTAGTTGAATATGATGAGCATTTAACTGTGATAGAAGGTTCTTCGATTTATGCCAAACTCTTATCGGAAAAATTCCCATCTGTCAAAATAGTTAATGCACTTTTTGAAGAAGCAGTAGTAGAAGGGCAATTTGATTTTATTGTGCTGGGGCATGTGCTGGAACATGTAGCAGACCCGATACAATTATTAACTGTCATAAAAAAATGGTTGGCTCCAACCGGTAAGATACTGTGTGCAGTGCCCAATGCACGATCATTGCACAGGCAGGCTGCCGTGGAAATGAGATTAATTGATTCCATATTTTCTCAAAGTGCAAAAGATATCCATCATGGACACATGAGGATCTATACACCTGAAACATTTAAATCCGATTTTTATAAAGCAGGATATACCATAGATATTTTTGGGGGGTATTGGTTAAAACCGATCTCCGACAAACAAATTGAAGAGTCGTGGAACCAGGAAATGTTATCTGCTTTTCTTAAATTAGGAGAATCATATCCCGATATTGCTGCTGAAATTTATATTGTTGCATCTCTATAAAAATTTAATAAGAAGTGATCAGATTCCTTGATTTAAAAGCTATCAACCTGCAATACCAGCATGAAATTGAACAACAACTGATTAAAGTTTTTAGAAGTGGCTGGTATGTGTTGGGTGAAGAAGTTGGTAATTTCGAAAGCAGTTTATGCAATTATATTGGCGTTACTCATGCAATTGGGGTTGCCAACGGGCTTGATGCACTAAGGTTGATCTTTAAAGCATATATTGAATTGGGGATTTTGAAAGAGTATGATGAAGTGATAGTGCCGGCCAATACTTTTATCGCTTCCATCCTTTCTATTACTGATAATAAATTAACGCCGGTACTTGTAGAACCATGTTTGGAAACATACAACCTGGATATTAGTAAAATTGAAGAAAAGATCACTCCAAAGACCAAAGCCATCCTGTTGGTTCATTTATATGGAAGAACTTCTTACAGCAATGAATTGATTCAACTGGCCGAAAAATACCATTTAAAAATAATTGAAGACAATGCACAGGCAATTGGAGCGGAATGGAAAAGTATTAAGACAGGTGCGTTGGGAGATGTTGCTGCTTTTAGCTTTTATCCCGGGAAAAACCTGGGCGCTATTGGAGATGCAGGAGCAGTGACTACCAACGATGACACGCTCGCAGCAATGGTAAGATCAATCGCAAATTATGGATCATCGAAAAAATATGTAAATGATGTTAAGGGTGTAAATAGCAGGTTAGATGAGATACAAGCTGCGGTATTGAACGTAAAATTAAAATACTTAGACAATGAAAATGATCTTCGCCGCCGTGTAGCCAAAGATTATTGTGCAGGGATTAAAAATGAAAAAATCATATTACCGGAATTGCCTGCTGATGTAAACGAACATGTATGGCATTTATTTGTGCTGAGATGTGAGCAAAGAGATCAATTGCAGGCCTTTCTTGAAAAAAACGGGGTCCAGACATTGATACATTATCCCATACCACCTCATTTACAGGGAGCATATCAAAGTTTCAGGCAATTGAGTTTGCCGGTTACAGAAAAAATTCACAATGAAGTATTAAGTTTACCGATTAGCAGTGTAATAACTGCAGTAGAAATTAATAAAGTAGTTGAAACAATCAATAAGTTCTAATCATTACAGCAATGCATCATGAAATGCCTGAAAACACGGCTACAGAAAATATCCTTGTATCCATTGTAATACCTTGTTACAACCACGAAAAATATATCCTGCGCACGTTAAATAGTGTTATTGAAGATACATATCGTTTTAAAGAAATTATTGTCATTAATGATGGATCGGTTGATCATTCTGATAAAATAATTAAAGAGTGGATATTAGCTAATGAAGCGAAAATTCATATAAAGTACATCAACAGGCAAAACAAAGGAATATGTTCTACCCTCAATGAAATGATTGAACTGGCCGATGGGAAATATATTTTACCATTAGCATCTGATGATTGTTTATTTGGAAATACAATTGTCAGGAGGGTGCAGGAATTAGAGGAAAAGCCGGGAAAGTATGTTTTATTGAATGATGCATTTGTTATTGATGATGATGACAAGATCATTATGCAAAGTTCATCTACCGATTACTGGAAAGCAGATAAAAACCTTTACCAGAACGATGATGATATTTTAAAAGAGTGCATTAAAGGACCTAAGATCGGTGGCCCTGTTATCTTTTATGATAAGATCATATTTAAGGAAATTGGAAAATATCCCGAAGGACTGCAGATCGAAGATTGGTATTTTTATCAAAGGGCAGCTTGTAAGAACCGCATCGTATTTGTGGATTTTAAAGTAGCCCTGTACCGTCTTCATGCAAATAATTATTCCGGTGTTAATACCAAACAGGCATTAAAACTGGCTACATCCATATTAAAAGTTTACCGTCTGAATATGGGCTTTTATCCGGGTATAAAAAACAAATTGTTAGCTTTAAAATGTTTTTTTAAAATTTCGATCTGGTATGGCAAACTAAAACTTAATATTAAATAGCAATCACTTTTATAAGTTCACATGAAAATACTCATCACAGGCGCAAATGGTTTTATTGGTTCTTACCTGGCCAATTTTCTTTTAAAGAAAGGCCATGAAGTTATAGCTACATCCAGGCAATTTCATCCTTCTACTTTGGCTTTGCTTGATAAGGCAACCATATTCAATTTAGATGTATTAGATACAGAAAAATTGAATACACTTTCTGTTGATGCTGATCTTATCATACATACAGCAACAGCAAATGACATCGTTTCAAAAAATGCGTTAAAGGGTATTGAGTTATCAGCTGTGGGAACAAAAAATATATTGGACCTCGCAGTGCGTAATAATATTTCACGCTGTATTGTCTTTTCTACTTTACAGGTATATGGAACTGAATTAACTGCTGCAATTGATGAAGGAACAGCATTGCATTACCAGAATGATTATGGGATGAATCATTTATTCGGGGAAATGTATGCTGAATTGTATTCGAGATTAGGTAAAGTAAATTGTGTTTCTGTAAGGCCCAGCAATGTATATGGAAGAATATTGACTGATTCATTTAACCGCTGGAGCCTTGTTCCCGGCTGTTTTTGTAAAGAAGCGCATGAATCGGGAACCATCACCATAAAGTCATCAGGTAAACAAATGCGCAATTTTGTAAACCTCGAAAATCTGTCCAGGGCTGTTGAAAGTATTGCAGAACATTTTCCCGCTACCTATGAATGTTATAATTTAGCGTCTTCGCAGGCAAATACCATGGCAGAAGTTGCGGAGAAAGTGAAAACGGTTTATGAAAAAGTTTACGGTAAAAAGGTTCAGCTAAATATTACGGGTACGGAACCTGCAAGCACTAATTTTTTTAAGATCAGTCTGGACAAGCTTGAAAAAATTGGTTTTACCGAAGACAGCAATTTTACACTGGAATCAGAGATCGAACAATTATTTAATTATTTAAAATCAAAATAAAACAAATGAACCCGATAGAGCAATTTAAGCAGGAGAGGGCAGATGCCATGCGCCAGATGAAAGAAGATGCAGCACTGAAACAAAAATCAGTTGACTGGATGTTACATTCAGATAAATATAAGTACACGTATAATTTTACCTGGATGGGAAGGCCCATCATCAAATATCCGCAGGATATACAGATCATGCAGGAACTGATCTGGGATGTAAAACCCGACCTCATCATTGAAACCGGTATTGCACACGGAGGTTCTATCATTTTCTCTTCCAGCATGATGGAATTGCTGGGCAATAATGGTAAAGTGATCGCTGTAGATATAGATATCCGCAAACACAACCGGGATGAAATTGAAAAGCACCCGATGATGAAGAACATCACCATGCTGGAGGGTTCTTCCATTGATGAAGCCATTGTGAAGCAGATAGGAGATTATGCAAAAGGATTTAAAAAAGTGATGGTGGTACTTGATTCCAACCATACACATGATCATGTATTGCGTGAACTGGAATTGTATACCCCGTTGGTGAGTATGGATTCTTATATTTTATTGCCGGATACATTTGTTGAGTTCTTTCCAAAAGGATATGTAACTGACCGCCCATGGGATGTAGGCAATAACCCTTACACTGCTATGGAAGCCTTTTTAAAAACAAGTACCGAATTTGTAAAAGATGAAGCAATCACTGATAAGCTTTTAATTACAGAAGCATTGGGTGGCGGTTATTTGAAAAGAATTAAATAATGCCTGCAACGGCTCTACTAATTAATGAATTCATCGGCATCAAATATTCACCTGCAAGCCAATAGTCAACCGCTGGTTACTATTGGCTTGCCTACTTATAACAGGCCTGCCGGTTTAAGAAGATGCCTGGAGCATATCCTGCTTCAAACCTATCCCAACCTTGAAATTATTATTTCCGATAATTGTTCAGAGGACAAAACCGTGCAGCAAATAATACAGGAGTATGCTGCAAAGGACAGCAGAATAATATCGATCCGGCAGGAAGTGAATATTGGTCTGGAAGCTAATTTTAATTTTGTTTTCAGCAAGTCATCGGCTGATTATTTTATATGGATGAGTGATGATGATTATTTTGATGCCAATTATGTAAGTGAATGCATGAACTTCTTATTGAATAATCCGGATCATGTTTTGTGTTCGGGTGTTGCAAAATATTATTCTGGGAATAAATTTTTATTTACTGAAAAAATGTTCTTGCTAAACCATGACAGTGCATTTTTTAGGTTATGGAGATATTTTTCCAGAGTAGGGAAGAACGGGAATTTTTATGGCGTTTTTAGAAACCATATTCTTTCTGAAAAACCTATCGGTTTGCATATCGGTTGCGATTGGTCGCTCATGGCAAAATTTGCCATACTTGGAAAACTTGCTTATGTTGATTCAACAAGTTATCACCGATCGGCAGATGGTAATTCCGGTACGAAGAAAAAGATGATCAAAAAATTTGGCTTTAATAAACTGCAGGCTGTTTTTTTTGAAACATATTCGGCTTACCTGATCGCTACTCATATTTTCAATGACCGGTCTGTTAATGATAAATTTAATTTCCTGCAGAAAAAGATCATTGTAACCATCATCTTTTTTAAGATCAACTACCGGTTGTTTATGAATTTTGTAAAGAAGAAACTTGGATTTGCTGTCAATTAACCCCACCTGCCACGGGTTTAAATATAATTCTCAATTAACATATTAAGTACCCTTTTATTAAGATGAACAGATTTGGTGTTTTAAAACCACAATCTTATTTTTGATAACTAAATTTTTTACTTCATTCCCGAAGTATATACAACCAAAACAAACTATATGAGATCTGTACTCAAATCACTTTTATTTTGCCTGTTTTTGAGTTTTACTTTTACTGCATGCCAGAAGGATGTAGTTGATAGCTCTGCATTAACTCCGCCGGTTGCTAATGCGGGGAATTCCCAGGTTACTCAATTACCTGCATCTTCGGTTACCTTAACGGGTTCAGGTACTTCCAGCAATGGCAATATTGTAGGTTATTTATGGAGCCTGGTCTCCGGACCAAATGTTCCGGTAATTGCTACTCCAAGTGCGCCCACTACAACTGTCAGTAATCTTACAACAGGAACATACCTGTTACAGTTTATGGTAATTGATGAGGCTGGTTTAACCGGTGTGGATACTGCTTCAATTTTAGTTACCGGTTCTTCTATTCAAACATTAACCTTACAGCCTTCTAATAATGCGAATGATATTCACATTGCATTCATCAATGGTGGTAATGGTACAAATCCTGGTGCGTTAGAATTTTCGGGTGGTGCCTGGACCAGTGGAGGTACGCCTTTATTCACCAGGGGGGCATTTAAGTTTGACTTTAGTTCAATTCCTGCCAGTGCAACGATCCTTTCAGCCAAACTTACGTTGTATTCAAATCCTACACCCACGAATGGTAATTTGGTTGATGCCAATTCCGGTTCAGCAAATGCGCTGTTTCTTGAGCGTATAACCAGTAGCTGGAATCCTGCAACGGTAACCTGGGCAAATCAACCAGGTTCTGATGCAGCAAGCCAGGTATCAATACCTCATACCAGTCTTCCTTTCTTTGACCTGGTTGATATTGATGTAACAAGCCTGGTAGCTGCGATGTCTGCTACCAATAATTATGGGTTTAAGATCAGGCTTCAAAATGAAGTTGCTTATAATATCAGGATATTCGCTTCAAGCAGGCATTCAGATGCAACAAAGCATCCTAAGCTGGTGATCACTTATCAATAAAAATATTTTATCTTCTTATAGATAAAACTGCCACAAAAATTTAATTTTGTGGCAGTTTTTTTACCCAACAGTATGTCAATATTGAACTTCGGTGGCGTCGCACTCTTGTACTTTTAGTTCAATATTCAACTTCAGACACAACCTTCGTTTACCCGGTGTGCGGCCACATTTTTATTATGAATTCAGGTACTTATTACCAAGTATTCTTTTTTCTTCGCTTTCTTTCCTGTAGCCTTCATTTCTTTGCGGATGATCTAATACCTGAAGCTGGTATATCTGCCAAAGCCATTGGGCATTGTTAAATACCTGCTTTGTCTTTAACCGGCAATAATATGGATCAAATTTTCGCAGTGGCGACTTTGCATTAAACTCTTCTACCGCCAATAATTCTCCCTGGTATTTATTGTGATTGTCCAAAGTGATGTCATCAAAATAGAAAAGAACATTGGGCATTAATTTTTGCGAACCTGTTTTAAGAATGTGTTCCAGTAAGTTTTTAGTAGAAGAATAATAATCAACATCAATTGAAAGAAATCCTGCGGGTGCATCAGTGGAAATATAGCTGGTCCAGTCATCACTGTTTAAATTGCAGATAATTAATTTCGTATTGGCCGGTAAAATGCTTTGCAATTTGCCGGGTTGCTGCATGGGGAAATCACCTTGCAGGTACAACTCAGGATGATCTTTATAATCTTCATGACCGGGCATGCCTTCACCGGAGTCAAAGCCAATAACTGAAATGGTTATACCAAGTTTTTGCTGAACTATTTCAGCATATTTAGCCATGGCAATAAGTCCTCTTCCGTTGGCAACACCAAATTCAATTACGGTAATATGTTTGATGCCCAGCTGTTTTGCCCGCATAGCAGCTTCATAAACCCCAAAAGCATAATGAGGTAATCTGAAAATATCAAATTGTATTTTGCTTTTTAATGAACCGAAAAGATATGCCCATAGATAACCTATACAATAATGTAAAGGATAGCGTAATAAACTTTCAATTTTATTGAATAAAAAGTTCAGTTTATTTTTCATATAATTATTTTATGTCCCGGTTTTTATTAATAAATGCCGAAGCTTTCCCGGCAATATTACCCCAGTAAAAATGATCAAAAAAACTTTTTGGTATGGTGGATGCTGTATTTAACATAGTCGCTTGTTTTGCAAATTCATCCCAATCCTTATCTGTAATTATTTTCATTTTATCTCCGGTAATACCAATGGGAACACCGGTTGCGCCGCTTTGCGTACTGATAACTGAAAGTCCGTAACCCAATGCTTCCACTACCTTGGTCTTGATACCACCACCATCCGTAACAGGGTTTATAAAAATATCTGCTCCTTTGAAATAAATATTTATATCATCTACAAACCCGGCATAGATAATATTTTTTGATGCAAAGCTTTTCAGTTCATCATAACGGGAAGGCAAACCCTTTCCGCAGATGATTATCTTATATTTGAAATGATCATTCGAAAGCAGCAGTGGATTGATGTGTTGTAAAATGATATCAACGGCATCGAGGTTTGGTTTGTAATCCAGCGTGCCATTGAAGAGCAATAGTTTTGTATCAGCATCAACCTGGTACTGTTTGCACAGGTTATTTTTTGCCAGTATTTTTTCTTCAGGTGCAGGCAGGTTTTGCAATTCAAAGCCATAGGTGATGGTTTCACATTTGCCTGCAGCCAGCTTAAATTTTTCTATAGCAAAATTCCTGTCATCATCATGTATAAAGAAATTCGCATCGGCCTGTTGATGCGTATATTTCTCGTATTGCCATAAAATACCCCACCACCACCTGCCGGTACTTTTAAATCTTAATGCTTCTATATTATGCGAGTGTACAATTAATTTTACTTTACAAAACCATTTTAATAAAACGCCCAACCATCCATAGTAAGGGTGCTCAATGATTAAATGGTTTATTTTTTTCTCCTTGATGATTTTACGCAGTGTAAAAAAATAAAAAATATTTATATACCGCAGCCCGCTATTGCTTAAAATATTCAGTACTTTATAATTGCTGACAGCATTGGGGTCATTTG
>JANNBU010000436.1:0-2963 GCA_031385805.1 Ferruginibacter sp. | reverse complement strand
GCATTGTTGATCGGGTTAAGTACACTCATAACTATTATGGTTGGGGGTTTAGATGTAGCCAATCAGGTTCCGGGCGCTTCGATAGGTAAAATTGCCGAGTTTGTAATGTATATACAAATGCTCACGTTCCCGGTAAGCGCTATCGGGTGGACGGCCAGTATGACACAAAGAGCCGTTGCTTCTCAAAAGCGTATCAATGAATTTTTACTTACATCGCCTGTTATTAAAAATGATCCTCATAAAATAAATGTTTCGCTTGAAGGAAATATCAGTTTTGTAAATGCTGATTTTATTTATCCGCATACGGGTATTCATGCGGTGAAAGATCTTTCGTTGCAGGTGAACAAAGGCGAAAAAATTGCCATCGTTGGAAAAACAGGATCGGGTAAATCAAC
This sequence comes from Ferruginibacter sp., assembly GCA_031385805.1. Lineage (GTDB taxonomy): Bacteria > Bacteroidota > Bacteroidia > Chitinophagales > Chitinophagaceae > Ferruginibacter. The sequence goes on along the minus strand of JANNBU010000436.1, from coordinate 2,568 downwards.
CATTGCCCAGTTGTTATTGCGGATGTATGATGTACAGAAGGGAATGATCCTGTATGATGGAATTCCGATAAGCAAGATCAGCCTGGAATCCCTCAGGTCACAGATAAGTTATGTGCCGCAGGATATATTCCTGTTCAGCGAAACGGTAAGTAATAATATTAAATTTGGAAATAACAACGCTACAGATGAGGATGTGATCAACGCTGCAAAACATGCAGGGATATATAATGAGATCACAAAGTTCAGCCAGGGTTTTGAAACAATGATAGGGGAGCGGGGTGTAACTTTAAGTGGTGGACAAAAACAACGGATCTCCATTGCCCGTGCCCTGGTAAAAGACCCTGAAATTGTGATATTTGATGATTGTCTGAGTGCTGTTGATGGTAAAACAGAAAAGGAAATTATATCGAACTTGTATACCTATCTCTGCGATAAGACTGCCATCATCATTACCCACCGTATATTTTCATTGTTCAGGTTCGATAAGATCATTGTTATGGATGAAGGGCGAATTGCCGAACAGGGTACCCATGAAGAACTACTTGCAAAAAAAGGGCTGTATGCAGCCATGTATGCACGCCAGCAGGTGCAGGAAAAGGATCCATTGCAGCAAACCGGGGATTAGGGTTGCCAACCTTAAAGATAGCATTCAGGCTAAAAAAAGTAATTATAAAGGTTGGCAACCCTTTATAAAAACCGTCCGATCAGGTTTTCATTTATTTTGCCATATCAAAAACAACTTTATCTTTGTCACACTTTAAAAGGATATTTTTAATAAATAAAAATTAATACAGTGGCGTACGAGAACAATGACAAAAAAATTGAAAGCGTTTACAGTAACCGTGTTAAAGCCGGTAAACGCAGAACTTACTTTTTTGATGTGAGAGAAACACGTGGAAACGATTTCTTCCTGACAATTACAGAAAGTCGCAAACGATTTGATACTGATGGTTATGACCGTCATAAGATCTTCCTGTACAAAGAAGATTTCAACAAATTTGTAAAAGGATTGAATGAAGCAGTTGATTATGTGAAAACAGAATTAATGCCCGATTTCGATTTTGATGCATTTAACCATGATACGCCTTATGAAGGCGGCGAGGAAGGACAACAGCAGGGAGCAACGAATGTTGAAGCGGTAGCAGCGCCTGAGCATATCGTTGCAGAAAAAGTTGAAACAGAAAATATTGAACCAAAGATTGAAGAGACTGTAACCCCCACAGACAACCATCATTCTGAAGAAGTAGATAAATGGTAGATATGTGATGTATGATTTTTTGATGTAAGATTTAACGATTTAATAAAAGAGTCTCCGGGTAAAAACGAGGGACTTTTTTATTTCTATAGTAGACTTTATTTCATACATCTCACATCAAAAAATCATACATCCTTCCTCATCTTCTCAAAAGCATTCATCAACCCATTCGTAGATGAATCATGATTTGTAACAATTGCATCAGCATTTAATTCGGGCAGTATCTTTCCGGCTAATTGTTTTCCCAACTCCACACCCCATTGATCAAAGCTGTAAATATTCCAAATAACTCCCTGTACAAATATTTTGTGCTCATAAAATGCGATCAGTTGTCCAAGCGTAAATGGGGTTATCTTTTTTATTAAAAATGAATTGGTAGGGCGATTCCCTTCAAAAACCCTGTAAGGATTTTCATGAGAAGTTCCATTCATCAATGCCTCCGTTTGTGCAAAGAAATTGCTAATCAGTTTTTGATGATGATCACCAACGGGGTTATGCGATTGTGCAGGAGCAATAAAATCACAGGGAATAACAGGCGTTCCCTGGTGTATCAATTGATAAAATGCGTGTTGCCCGTTGGTACCGGGTTCGCCCCAGATAACCGGGCCGGAATCATAAGACAATTTATTGCCGTTCCTGTCAACATACTTTCCATTGCTTTCCATATTCCCCTGTTGAAAATAAGCGGCAAACCTATGCATGTACTGATCATAAGGAAGTATGGCTTCTGTTGATGTTCCATAAAAATTACGGTACCAGATACCGGTCAATGCCATTAAGACCGGTATATTATTTTCGAATGCTGTTTCTTTAAAATGATTGTCGGCAGCAAAAGCACCTTTTAATAATTGTTCAAAATTCTCATAACCAATGGTAAGTGCAATAGACAGGCCGATGGCGCTCCACAAACTATAACGTCCGCCAACCCAATCCCAGAATACGAACATATTGGTGGCATCAATACCGAATTTTTCTACATCGGTTTTGTTGGTACTTAAGGCAACAAAATGTTTGGCAATATCATTTTCAGCAGCGCCGCTTTTTAAGAACCATTCCCTGGCCGTATGAGCATTGGTCATGGTTTCCTGGGTTGTAAAAGTTTTACTGGCAATGAGGAAAATGGTTTCATCTGCAGTTATCATTTTGCATGTTTCGGCAATATGAGTACCATCTACATTGCTTACAAAATAAGTTTGAATACCATCCACCCAATAAGGTTTCAATGCTTCTGTAACCATAACGGGTCCCAGGTCACTGCCGCCAATACCGATGTTTACAATGTATTTTATTTTTTTACCGGTATAGCCTTTCCA
>JANNBU010000340.1:0-2675 GCA_031385805.1 Ferruginibacter sp. | reverse complement strand
CGAAGGTAAATTGGTAAATAAAATATTGGTGGCACAGGATGTATATTATGAAGGCCCAAATCCCGTAAAAGAATTTTACCTGTCTATTTTACTTGATCGCACTAAAGGACAGAATGTGATCATGTACAGTACCGAAGGCGGAATGAATATTGAAGACGTGGCACACGATACTCCTGAAAAAATATTCAAAGAATGGGTTCACCCTTCAACTCCTTTAGAAGGTTTCCAGGCACGTAAGATCGCTTTTAATCTTGGGCTTAGCGGTGAAGCTTTTAAGAACTGTGTAAAATTCGTATCTAATTTATACAATGCTTATGTTGGCCTTGATTGCGCCATGCTTGAAATAAATCCTTTGTTCAAGACAAGTGATGACAAGATCATTGCAGTGGATTGTAAAATGAGTATTGATGACAATGCTTTGATGCGCCATGCAGAAGTTGCATCATTAAGGGATACTAGTGAAGAAGATCCTACTGAAGTGGAAGCAGGAAAATTCAATCTGAATTTTGTAAAATTAGATGGCAATGTTGGTTGTATGGTAAATGGTGCCGGACTTGCTATGGCTACCATGGATATGATCAAACTAAGTGGTGGTGAGCCTGCCAACTTCCTCGTTGTAGGCGGCACAGCCAATGCACAAACGGTAGAAGCAGGTTTCAGGATTATTTTAAAAGATCCAAAAGTAAAAGCGATATTGATAAATATCTTTGGTGGCATCGTTCGTTGCGACCGGGTAGCCCAGGGCGTTATAGATGCCTACCAGAGTATTGGAAATATTGAGATCCCGATCATCGTTCGCCTGCAGGGAACCAATGCAGATGTTGCAAAAAAACTGATCGATGAAAGCGGGCTTAAAGTTCAGAGCGCAATTTTATTGAGTGAAGCAGCGGCGTTGGTGAATAAGGCGGTAGCATAGATAACGGCTGTTAGCAATAAAATAATTATTATCCCAGCTTTAATGAGTTGGGATTTTTTATTGAATATCGAACAAGGAACAAGGAATTTCGAATTATGAAGTAGCATTCCGATCAACATTCAGCATACCTTGTTCCTTGTTCGATATTCTTTTGTCCCGGCTTTAAATCAATCATCAGCATTGTGCAGTTTATCCTGAGGAATGAAGGACACTCTTGTACCGCATACCATTACTGAGCAGATACGTCATTGCGAAAAACGAAGCAATCTATCAGCTATATAAGTAAGATTGCTTCGTTCCTCGCAATGACGCACCTACATAGCATCTTGTATTCAGTATCCAGTATCTTGCATTTAAAAATTTCCATAAAATGTTATCCCTAAACTTCTCCCCTTTTCCAGTCATTGAAACCGCAAGATTATTACTCCGCAGTTTATCAATGGATGACCTGGAGCAATTATATTCATTACGCACGAATGAAAAAGTAAACATACATTTAAACAAAGCGCCGGATGCATCTATAGAAGCAACAAAAGCAAAACTGGAAGAAATTGTAGAAATGCAGCATAAGAATGAAGCTGTATTCTGGGTTATTGTATTTAAAGACAATCCTGAAAAGATGATCGGCAATGTTGGTTACTGGCGTATAGAAAAAGCGCATTACCGTGCAGAGGTCGGTTACATCCTCCATCCCGATCACTGGCAGAAGGGGATCATGAAAGAAGCTTTGAATGCTGTTATTGAATATGCATTTACAAAAATGAACCTGCATAGTATTGAAGCAAATATCAATCCCGACAATATTGCTTCGGGTACTTTATTGGAAAAATGCGGATTTGTAAAAGAAGCTTATCACAAAGAAAATTATTATTATAACGGAGTATTTTATGATTCTGTTATTTATTCGAGACTCAAAAGTAATGTATGATGTAAAAGATTTATGATGTAAGATTTATGATACCTGAGAAGCTAGCATCGCTACATCACACATCATAAATCTTACATCATACATTGTACTACATTTTGGGCAGTAACACATGATCCACCACATGAATCACCCCATTACTTTGATTCACATCTTTAATTGTTATAACAGAACTTCCGCTTTTTTCATCTGTGATCACAATTTTATTTCCTTTCATTTTTGCATATAAATTACCACCGGCTACCGTTTTCAAAGTTGCTTTTCCTTTGCCTTCTTTTATCATTGCTGCAAGGCTTGCTGAAGATATTCTTCCTGCCACTACATGATAAGTAAGCACTCCGGTTAAGGCAGCTTTGCTTTCAGGTTTTAATAAATTATCCACCGTACCGGCAGGTAATAACTTGAATGCTTCATTTGTTGGTGCGAAAACGGTGAAGGGACCGGCACTTTGCAAAGTTTCAACCAAACCGGCAGCTTTTACAGCAGCTACGAGGGTTGTGTGATCTTTACTGTTCACTGCATTTTCAACGATATTCTTTGTTGGGTACATGGCAGCCCCGCCAACCATAACAGTCTTTTCCATTTTTGAGTCATCCATTTGTGCAAATGAATTGCCGGCAAAAAAAATTGCTACAGCAATTAATAAAATACTTTTAATCTTTTTCATGATCTTGATTTTTGATTTTGATAAGTTTTTTTGTTTCAATGTATTTACGCCTTCTTTTCACTGATGGATTTATTTTAAAAATATTTTTTTCCCGGGAATGACTAAATAGCCGGGAAGGCGGGAAGACGTTAAGTAATATTTAAAACTTAACGTCTTCCCGCCTTCCC
>JANNBU010000254.1:0-18641 GCA_031385805.1 Ferruginibacter sp. | reverse complement strand
GCTGGGGGTGAGGTCAAAATAAAAAATAATGTCCATTAAAAACATAGACTCCTTCACTCATACCCGCGGTGAATCCATTTACCTCGATGATATACCTGTGATCAATGGAACATTATATGCTGCTGTATTTGGCTCACCTGTTGCACATGGAAAAATATTGAAATTAGATATTGCCGAAGCTGCATCAATGGAAGGTGTAGTAAGAATATTCACTTACAAAGACATTCCCGGTAAAAACCAAATTGGTGGAATTGTACCCGATGAACCACTCCTGGCAGAAGGTGAAGTGCATTTTAACGGGATGCCTGTTGCAATGGTGGTGGCTGATTCAACAGAGATCGCTTATGCAGCTGTGAAGAAAATTAAAATAGAAATTGAGAAACATACAATTATTACTGATCCCCGTATTGCACAGGCAAATGGTTCGCTGATTGTACCGCCAAGAACTTTCAAACTCGGCGATAGCAATAATGCGTTTAAAGATTGTGTTCATGTTTTTGAGGGTATTGCAGAAACAAACGGACAGGAACATTTATATATTGAAACGCAGGGTGCTTACGCTATACCTGCGGAAAATAATTCCATTAAAGTTTATTCATCAACACAGGGGCCAACTGCTGTGCAAAGGCATACGTCCGCTGTATTAGATATTCCAATGCACCGAATTGAAATTGATACAACTCGTCTTGGTGGCGGTTTTGGTGGTAAGGAAGACCAGGCAACCTCCTGGGCAATATTTTGTGCATTGGCTACATTGCATTTAAAAAAACCTGTTAAATATAGTTTGCACAGGATGGAAGACATGCGCATGACCGGCAAAAGAAATCCTTACAGTTCCGATTTCAAAATTGGCCTCAATGCGGATTTGAAAATATTGGCTTATGAGGCAACATTTTACCAGAATGCGGGTGCTGCTGCAGATCTTTCACCTGCCGTGCTGGAGCGCACATTGTTTCATTGTACCAATAGTTATTATGTTCCCAATGTAACGGCTACTGCTTACTGCTGCCGAACAAACCTGCCACCCAATACTGCTTTCAGGGGATTTGGCGGTCCGCAGGGAATGTTTGTCATCGAAGCAGCCATTGTAAAAGCTGCTGAAACATTGGGAGTACCTGCAACAGTTATCCAGCAAAAAAATTTACTAAAAACCGGTGATGAATTTCCTTACGGTCAAAAAGCGGAAAGCGAAGCAAATGAATGCTGGAATAAAGCTGTTGAATTATATGCTGTACAAAATTTAAAGAATGAAGTTGATTCTTTTAATGAAAAGAATAAGTTATTCAAAAAAGGAATTTCATTCATGCCCATTTGTTTTGGTATTTCTTTTACAAAAATATTGATGAACCAGGCCAGGTCATTGGTGCATGTATATATGGACGGTAGTGTGAATGTAAGCACGGGTGCAGTAGAAATGGGGCAAGGTGTTAATACAAAAATGTTGCAGGTAGCAGCGACTGTTTTTTCAATATCGGCAGAAAAAATAAAAATCAATAGCACCAATACTTACCGCATTGCCAATACATCCCCTTCTGCAGCCAGTGCAACTGCCGACCTTAATGGCAAAGCAACACAGATCGCCTGTGAAAAAATACTGGAAAGATTAATCGAGTCAGCAGCAGAAATTTTAAAATGCAAAACTTCATCTGTTGAAATAAAAAATGAACTGGTGCATGTTGATGGCAAACCCAGCCAGTTAACATGGAATGAATTGGTGCTGGCAAGTTATTTAAAAAGGATCAGTCTCAGTGAACATGGCCATTATGCAACACCTGGAATTCATTTTGACAATACAATTGAAAAGGGCCATCCCTTTGCATACCATGTTTATGGTACGGCCATTACAACGGTAACGGTAGATTGTATCCGCGGTATTTATGAAGTTGATGCTGTAAAACTGGTACATGATTTTGGTACAACGATGAACCCAATCATTGACCGTGGACAGATTGAAGGCGGTCTGGTACAGGGTATCGGCTGGATGACCATGGAAGAAATTGTTTATGATGAAGAAGGAAAGCTACGCAGCAATGCATTGTCAACTTATAAAGTGCCGGATATTTATTCGGTTCCCAAAGAATTAGATATACATTTCCTGGAAACAAAAAATGATAATCTTGCCATCTTCAGATCAAAAGCGGTAGGGGAACCTCCGCTGATGTATGGCATTGGAACTTATTTTGCATTGCGTAATTCGGTTAAAGCTTTCAATCCAATAAGTGAAATTCCGTTTTCTGCACCAATGACCCCGGAAAAAGTTTTGACGGGACTATATAGTAATAGAGAGAATAATAATTTCGAATGTAAAAATTTTGTTGACAAACAGGTGATCCCTGATTAAGCTTCAGTGGCGACGCTCCGTTCAACATTTGGATTTCTATGGAACAAATTAATCTTTTATTAAAACCTTTATTTTGAAGAGACTTAGCCCCTCTCTTTTTGGAGAGGGGTTGGAGCCTGCCTGCCGGTAGGCAGGGTGAGGTCAACGGAATAACTTTATATTTTGAAGAATACAAGAAGCATATACAGTAACAGGTGCTGGTTTGAAGGAAAACTTCAACCCGCTACTGTTTGTTTTGAAAATGGTATTATAACAGCTATATATCCATTTAAAACATTAGATGCAGAAGATGTTGGAAATAATATTCTAATGCCCGGCGTAATTGATGCTCATGTTCACATCAATGAACCCGGCAGAACGGAGTGGGAAGGATTTGATACTGCCACGCAAGCCGCTGCAGCAGGCGGTTCAACAACGATCATTGACATGCCGTTGAATGCCAGCCCGGTTACAACAAACCTCAAAGCATTCAATGAAAAGCAGGAAGCCTCCAAAAATAAACTGCATGTGAATGTTGGTTTTTATGGCGGATTGATCCCGGGAAATAAAAATGACCTGGAACCTTTGATGCAGGCAGGTGTTCTCGGTATAAAATGTTTTTTAGTTCACTCAGGTATTGATGAATTTCCAAATGTGGGTGAAAAGGAAATGGATGCGGCAATGCCAATCATCGCCAAATACAATATTCCATTACTGGCACATTGTGAAATATTTGAAAATGAAGTTGTAAATGAATTTTCAAAATTCCCAACGAGTTATAAACATTATTTATCCAGCCGCCCAAAAAAATGGGAAAACGATGCAGTTGACCTGATGATAAAGCTTTGCCGCAAACATCAATGTGCCACACATATAGTACACGTATCATCCTGTGAAGCACTGGAAAGCATTGCAAAGGCAAAAAAAGAAGATTTATCATTAACAGCAGAAACCTGTGCTCATTACCTTTATTTCAATGCAGAAGATATCCCGGATAAAAATTGTTTGTATAAATGTGCACCGCCAATCCGGGAAAAAGAAAATAATCTATTACTGAAAAAGGCGTATGTAAGCGGTATACTTGATTTTATAACAACTGATCATTCACCTGCACCACCTGCAATCAAAGAAATTGAAAGTGGTAATTTGCAAAAGGCATGGGGTGGTATTGCAGGAATACAATTTTTATTATCCGCAAGCTGGACTGCAATGAAAGCAAATTATTCACTTGAAAAATTCATTCCTTTGCTTACAGAAAAACCGGCCATATTTTTAAAACTAAATGACTGCAAAGGAAAGATACAGGTTGGCTACGATGCAGATCTTGTAATATGGAACCCCGATGAAAATCAAACCATTCAAAAGGAAGATATTTTATACAGGCATAAAATAAGTCCCTATATTGGAGAAGAACTGTTTGGTACAATAAAACAAACTATCGTAAATGGAGTGATAGTTTATAAAGATAAAAAGATAGTAAACTGTGAGATAAAAAATGGGAAATTAATTTTGAATAAAAAAAATAGGCTTTAAAACATTAAAACACCCTCCTCCTTCCTTCTCCTTCGGAGAGGGGTTGGGGTGAGGCCAAACACATTATGGCTTTTACAAAAGTAACCGAGATTATCAAAACCGCACCAGCTTTTTCACAGCTAACTGACCTTGCTGCAGAACGCCTTGGTGGTAAAGTACTGTATGCAACCGATGATTTTTTTGCAGAAAAAGAAAACCTCCTCAAACCAGGCCGGGGAATTTTTATCACCGATAAATATACAGATCGTGGCAAATGGATGGATGGATGGGAGAGCCGCCGCAAACGTACACCCGGGCACGACTGGGCTGTGGTACAACTGGCAACTCCCGGGAAGATCACAGGCTTTGATATTGATACCAATTTTTTCCTGGGCAATCATCCGCCTCATGCATCTATAGAAGCAGTTTACCTGCCTGCCGGACAGGCAGGTTGGGATAGTGATGCAATTGAATGGGATGAAATATTAGCCAAATCTCATTTGGATGCAGGAAGTCAGAATTTTTATGAATGCAACAGCGATGAACTATTCACACATATCCGTTTACACATTTATCCCGATGGCGGTGTGGCAAGATTAAGGGTTTATGGGGAAGTTTTTAAAAACTGGGATGCAGTTGGCGAAAATGAAACTGTTGACCTGCTTGCTGCAATCAATGGCGGCAAAGCACTTGCATGCAATGATATGTTCTTTAGTGCGATGGGAAACCTTACCATGCCAAACCGCGGTATCAATATGGGCGATGGATGGGAAACCAAACGCAACCGTACACCCGGCAACAGGGATTGGGTAATTTTAAAATTAGCAACAGCAGGAAATATTGAAAAGATCATTGTTGATACCTGTCATTTTAAAGGTAATTATCCTGATACCTGTTCTATTGAAGCTTGTATGAGTTATGATGATGCTGCAGTTGTAAATAATGAAACTGTATGGCAAACTATTTTACCTCAACAGAAATTAAGCGCAGATAAAGAACATGAATTTGTCAAAGAGATAGATAAAAAAGAAACATACTCTCATGTGAGGTTAAATATTTTTCCTGATGGTGGCATCAGCAGGTTAAGGTTATTTGGTAAGAAGAAAAAGAAATAAAGTATATGCTTCCTGTTATTTTATTGATCGTATTGTCTGCTATATTGCTCATGCTTGTCATCATGACTTACTACCTGCGTACAGTAAAAGCAAATTATGATGAAGCAGATGAAGCAGGCGAGCAGGGTGCTGAGAAAAAGAAAGAAGGGATATCTGCATCCCAGACCTTTGTTTACACGTCTATTATTTTGGTTTCTGTTTCAATGGTCATTGTTGTTTACCTGATGTTACGGGGAACAATATGGGAAGGGCATTTGATGGAGTGGATGAATATTATTATAAGACTGATGCATATCACATTTGGTATAGCATGGATCGGCGCTTCCTTCTATTTTGTTTTTTTGGAAAATGCATTGAACCGAACCAAAGACGTTCGTGATGAACTTGCAGGAAACCTTTGGGCAATTCACGGAGGTGGATTTTATTATTTGGAAAAATATAAAGTTGCCCCTCAAAAGATCCCGAAACATTTGCATTGGTTTAAATACGAGGCATATTTTACCTGGATATCCGGGTTTTGTTTGTTGTTCGTGGTATATTATTTCAATGCATCGGCCATGCTGATAGATAAGAATGTGCTGGATATTTCTCCATTGATGGGAATTGGTATTGGTGTAGGTTCATTTATTGTTGCCTGGGTCATTTATGATCTTCTATGCAAATCTCCTTTGATCAAAAAAAATATTTGGTTTACATTGATCGGTTTTGTGGTCTCGATTGGTTTTGCATATTTCTACAGCCGCGTGTTTAACAGCCGTGCTGCTTATATGCATTTTGGTGCAATGTTGGGAAGTATCATGGTAGCAAATGTTTTCTATGTTATCATACCTGCGCAAAAGGCAATGGTAAAAGCTGCCAGGGAAGGAAAACCCCTGGATGCACAATTAGGAAAGAATGCCGGTATGCGTTCTTTACACAACAATTATTTTACATTGCCGGTTTTATTTGTGATGATCAGCAATCATTTTCCCAGCACATTTGGAAATGAGTATTCATGGTTGGTATTAGCTGTGATGACATTGGGAGTTGCCGGTGTAAAACATTATCTTAACATGAAAGAAAAAGGACAGCTTTCTGTTTGGGTAATGCCGGTTTCGGTATTAATTTTATTAGGAGCTGCATTTATGACAGCACCTGAAAAGCCAGGGGCATGCAAAACACAGGTTAGTTTTGCAGAAGTGAATACGATCATCCAGCAGCGTTGTGTGAGTTGTCATTCTGCAATGCCAACAGATGAAGTTTATTCAACTGCACCAAATGGAGTGATGTATGATTTACCCCTCGATATTGTTAAATATAAAGACAAGATCATGCAACGGGTAGTAATTACGAAAACAATGCCACAAAATAATAAGACAAATATTACACAAAAAGAAAGAGATTTGATCAGGTGTTGGATTGATCAGGGGGCGAGTGTGAAGTAGTTTGAAGCCTGCCTGCCGGTAGGCAGGTTTGAAGTTTGAAAGATTTTTAGTTATGCAAGGTACGTCCAAGAGTTAATAATAGCCCGAAGGACTTTAATATGAATAACCGCCGTTGAAACCGGTGGGTGACATGAGCAATGCGAATTCCCAACCCCAAAGGGGTTGAACTATAGAAGATAAACATGAAATAGAAAATATTATGACATTCAGTGAATTTAATAAACTGGGCAAAGAAGAAGCAGGTAGATTATTAGCAACCTGTTGCGGATCTGCAAAATGGTTATCGCTGCTGATGCAGGGTTTTCCTTTCGCAAATGAAAATGAGTTGGTTTCAAAAGCTGAAGTCGCCTGGTATGATCAATGCAATGAGGCTGACTGGCTCGAAGCATTTACGCATCATCCTAAGATCGGCGATGTAAAAAGCCTGGCAGAAAAATTCGCGGGAAAAGAACAGGAAGCTGTAGGAACAGCATCAAAAGATATTATTGAAGCACTGTCAAAAGCAAATAACGACTATGAGCATAAATTCGGTTTCATATTTATAGTTTGTGCTACTGGCAGGTCTGCTGCTGAAATGCTAAGGTTGTTATTGGATAGAATAAGCAATATCAGGTCAGCAGAATTGAATATCGCCATGGGCGAACAGCATAAAATAACCATACTACGGTTTAAAAAATTAATTGATACAGGCAACTGGCAATCACTTAAAGTAAGCCAGTTAACAACCCATGTATTGGATACAAGTATTGGAAAACCCGGCAAGGATATCAGCATACGCCTGAAGCAATTCGCAAACGGATGCTGGCAGACCATAGCACAAGGAATAACAAATGCAGATGGGAGAATAGATGATCTCTTACCATCAAATAGAAATGTATTGCCGGGTAATTATAAAATGGTTTTTGAAACTGGAAATTATTTTGCTGCTAATAATACCAAAGGGTTTTACCCTGAAGTTGAAATAACATTTTTGGTTTTTGATGATGGGCATTATCATGTGCCGTTGTTGATAAATCCATTTGGGTATTCTACTTACCGCGGTAGCTAACGTCATTGCGAGGAACGAAGCAATCTGTATCTATTTGCAAGGTTGCTTCGTTCCTCGCAATGACGGGCTTTGTTATTTGCAATGATTGGTATTGATATACTGCACAAGCGTGCGACGCCACTGAAGTTAAATTTAAAAACAAATGCAGGTAACAAAATATTATAAAACACAATTAATGAAACACACAATTCCTTCAAAAAAAAGAAAACAATTATTTGAAAAATTAAAGAAAGCCAATACAGCTTTTCAAAGAATATATCCCGGCGACAGGCCCGAAAGACAGGCTGTACATACCGTTTACGGCGGTGCCAATCTTTTTAAATACAATGCAGCAACAGCATTGGGCGAAAGAGCCCTGGAAACTTTTAATTTGTATGCCCCCGATTTTATCAGCTTCGGGAAAATATTTGGGCTCGATGGAATCAATCAATTGGATGCAACTGTTTCACCCATGGATATTTTATTGCATTATGAATCATTGCCGGCGAATGAAAGAAAAAAACATCCTGCAAGGTTGTCTTATGAAGTATATCATAAAGTGGTAAAAAAATTACAAACCGAAGCGATAGAAGATTTTAGAATTGATTTTGAAGATGGCTATGGAAATCGCAGCAATGAAGAAGAAGATGCTACGGCAGAAGATGCTGCGAAAGAACTTGCAAAAGGGATGAAAGCGAAAGTATTACCGCCTTTCATTGGTATCCGTATAAAACCATTTACAGAGGAGATGAAGGAACGTGGCCTGCGTACCCTGGAAATATTTGTAACAACACTTGTAAAAGAAACAGGCGGCGCATTGCCTGATAATTTTGTAGTAATGCTTCCTAAAGTAACCATCCCTGAGCAGGTAAGCACCCTGGTTAGTTTCTTTGAAATATTGGAGGATGAATTGGAGCTTGAAGAAAATACTTTGAAAATGGAAATGATGGTTGAAACCACGCAATCTATCATGGACGCCGATGGAATAAATCCATTGTACCGTTTTATTAAAGCAAGCAAGGGACGTTGTATCGCTACACATTTTGGTACGTATGATTATACCGCATCTTGTAGCATAACTGCAAAATACCAGGAGATGGACCACCCGGTTTGCGATTTTGCACATCATATCACAAAAGTTGCATTGGCGCATACAGGTATCTGGTTGTCGGACGGTGCTACCAACACAATGCCTATTGGCCCTAATCGCGGAGACAATATGACTTCTGAAGAATTGCAGGAAAACAGGGATACAGTTCATCGGGCATGGAAGAAAGGATATGATCATATCCGTCATTCTTTGTGGAATGGGTTTTACCAGGGCTGGGATCTGAACCCTGCACAATTTGCTATGCGTTATGCTGCCGTGTTTGCATTCTTCTTAGAAAGTTATGACGATGCAGTAGAAAGATTAAAAACATTTGTTGACAAAGCAGCAAGAGCTACCTTGATCGGTGATGTGTTTGATGATGCAGCAACCGGGCAAGGGTTGTTGAATTATTTTTTAAGAGCATTAAATAGTGGCGCTATTACTGAAGAAGAAGTACTGGTTACTGGTCTTACATTGGATGAGATAAGAGGGCGTTCATTTAAAAAGATATTGGAAAATAGAAAAAAATAAAATTATTTGTTTACTTCCGCCATTGTTTATTGAACATTGAATATTGATTGTTGAACATTTTTATAGTACAAATATTCAATGATCAATTCTCAATACACAATATTCAATTCATGAGTCCCACGAATTTTAAAAATGAAAACATGGCAATTCATACAAGCTAAACTATCCGTATCCATCGATGTAATATTATTGTATGTGTTGGAAAGTAAGGGAAGTTCACCCGGCAGGCAGGGATTTAAAATGGCTGTTGCAGCAGATGATGAATTTTCGGGAACCATTGGCGGCGGTATCATGGAACATAAGTTCGTTGAGATGGCGAAGGCTAAATTGAAAGAAGATGTAGTGTCAACGGGGGTTTATAAGCAGGTGCATGATAAGTTATCAGCAAAAGATCAAAGCGGCATGATATGCTCAGGGGAGCAAACCATTTTTTTATACCGGGTGCAACAGCAGGATACGGAACATATAAATAGATTGCTCAATAGCTTGCAACAATACCGGAATGGGACATTGCAACTAACTCAGGCAGGAATATCTTTCTCAGATAAAATACCGGAAAAAAATTTTTATTTTGAACAAAAAGATGAAACCGCTTTCTTATTAACAGAAAAAACCGGCTATAAAAACCGGTTGCATATTATTGGTGGTGGACATTGTGCATTGGCATTTTCAAAACTGATGAGGGAAATGGATTTTTATATTACTGTATATGATGAAAGAATAGGATTGAATACAATGAACCAGAATTTTTTTGCACATGAAAAGAAGATCATTGATTCTTATGCAGATATTGATTCAATGATAGAAGGCGGGAAAAATGTGTATGTGGTGATCATGACTTTTGGATATCGTACAGACGATATAACATTAAAAGCATTACTGAATAAAGCTTTTAAATACATCGGTGTACTCGGCAGCAAAAAGAAAATGGAAAAAATATTTTCGGAATACCGGAAGGAAAATATTGATGAAACTGTTTTAAAAAATATTCATTCACCCATTGGAGTGCAGATCAAAAGTCAGACAACCGAAGAAATTGCCGTGAGTATTGCTGCAGAGATCATTGCAATAAAAAATGCAGATCAGTAAACAGTCTTATCTTCTTTCTTCATCCATTCAGTAAAAACTTTCAACGCTTCTTCTCTTCCAATCGATAAGATTGGGATCCTTCGATCTTCTATTTTTGCAGACATTTCATCATAGATCATGGAATCATCAAAGCCTATATCTGCTGCATCCTGGCGGTTGTTGGCATAATAGATAACTTTTGGCCGGGCCCAGTAAATAGCGCCGAGGCACATAGGGCATGGTTCACAACTGGTATAAACTTCACAGCCTTCTAATTGAAAAGTATTTAAGTTTTTGCATGCATCCCGGATGGCAACTACTTCTGCATGCGCTGTAGGATCGTTGGTAGAAGTCACTTTATTATTACCGCGGCCTACAATTTTATCGCCCTTTACGATCACACATCCAAATGGTCCTCCATGATTTTGATTGATGCCATTTTGAGATAATGCAATGGCTTCGAGCATGAATTTTTCTTCCCTGGTCATGAAGCAAATTTAAGAATAAAAGTTTAAGGGTTTAAGGGTTTAAGGGTTTAAGGGTTTAAGGGTTTAAGGGTTTAAGGGTTTAAGGGTTTAAGGGTTTAGGATTCGCAATTTAAGAACTAATAAAGTAGTAAAAAACTTTGCATTTAAAGAACCTTTAAACCTTTAGAACATTAAACCTTTAAACGACTGGCTTTTACAAACCACTATAATAATCATACCCTCGTTCAAACCAATAATCCGGTGGGCGCTGGTTGCTGAAGAACATGGTGCCGATACGTTTCAAATGTTTGATGCCATATTTAACAGGTATGATAAGACGTAACGGATAACCCTGGTTCATCGGTAGAGGCACTCCATTCATTTCATAACAAAGCATTGTTTGCGGATGCATCATGCTGGCATTATCAATACCTACATAATATTCGTTATCCGGTGTTGATAATCCCGTAAATACCATGTTGGTTTGTTTATCTAATCCATATTTTTTTACAAAATCACTGAAACGCACACCGCCCCAATGGGTTACCTGGCTCCAGCCTTCAATACATTTAAAATCAAAAATGATCTCAGTTTTTGGTAAGGCTTTTATTTCAGCTAATGTAATGAGTAAAGTATCGCCAGTGGATCTTACAAGGTGAAGCTTCCACGTAGCCGGATCAAAATTATCATTCAATCCTATGCGACCATTCACTCTTGGCCTGGCTACCGCTAAATTTTTAGGATAAACTTTTGAAAGATGCTGGTTGCTGAAAAAATAAGAGAACATAAACTCATTCGTATTTAAAACCGTTCGCAAAGGTTTTAAAGCGCCTTGTTCTTTTGGTTGATGCTGTAACCATTTCCATCCTGCAACACATGCGGCTATGAATAAAAAGAAAAACAAAAATGCCAGCAAGGTTTTATTTCTTACCTGTTTTTCTGTTACTATTTGTTCGTTAGCATTCATAATGGTCAGTTAATTTTTTGAAGAAGTTGTATTCGTTATGGATGCAGTATCTTTTTCTTCATGAATTTTTTCTTTTATTTTCTCTACTTCAAAACCGGTGACCATACCGCGGAAATTATTCCAGCCGGCAAGGACAACCTGTATAACATGCACAAGAAAAAAAAGAGAAAACAAAATTGTAATGATAAAATGTTCTGCCCTGGCCCATTCATATCCACCAAGCATTGCACAAAGCCAGTAAAGTTGTGCAGGTTTATAAATGGCAAAACCGGTTAGCAGCATCATAAAGCCCAAAATGATAACACCGGTGTATGCAATGCGTTGGGCTGCGTTGTACTTTTTTTGGGGAGGTAATCCTTTTTTGATTCGCAGGTCGTGTAACAGTACCAGCCATGCTTCTTTCAATGACCTTTTATTTGGAAAGATCAGTTTCCATTCTTTCGAAAAAAGTAAATAAAAAAAATAGATGATCCCGTTGATGGCAAACAACCACATGAAAACAAAATGCAGGCTCATGCCTTCTGCCAGCCGGAAAGGGATATTGAGTGCTTTATTAAATGAATCCGGAAAAAATTTAAGAATGGTCCTGTCGCCCCAACCTAATCTATATACATCATTCGCCCAATAAATTAAAAGTCCGCTCCAGATCATGATGGCTAATATTGGGAAATTTATCCAATGCAACCAACGTATCGCAAGCGGGTGTTTTTTAATTATTTTTTTCATCACAATACAAAGTACCGATATTATTTAGATGTATCAAAGCCTGAATGATGCATTGTATTTGATAACCCCAGCCTTAAGGCTGGGGTTATGTATATATATCAATTCAATTCAGCGCTTCCAAACAAATGATTGTATTGCTCACAATGGATCAATACATATTTATATACTGTAAAATCAGGAGTGCCCGGCACATTGTATAATTGATTTCCATTGGTTGAACCCAGGTCACTCAGTTTTATAAAATTTACCGGGATCTGTTCTTTGGAAATATAAACTTTCAGATCGGGTCCGTTGCTGCTGTTAAAATTTTCCAAAGCAACCAGGTATTTATTTTCTTTTAAATAAACCCTTGCCAAACCTGAAACGGTACCATAAGGGCCAGATACAAATGTCCCTTCAAATTTGAGTACCGCCGATGTATCAGCAACAAGGCTTTGGTTGATCGTTTCCGTAGAAGTTTTTTTGCATGAATTAAGAACTATCATTCCAGTAAACAACATTACAAAACCAAAAAAAATCTTTTTCATAAAATCAGTTTTAAAGTGATTGGATATCCATATCATAGAAAGATTGCGAACAACTGGTTCATTCATTCATTAAATGATGAGATAAAATTAGGGATCAATATTCCGGAAATTGGTCAGCTAACTGACATGGCAGCCTTTTTTATTGCTTTTATATCAGGGATGTTGATATGATCTTTTGTTATGGTAATTAGCTTGCTGTCTTCGAGGTTGGAAAGGGTAGTAGTAACCGTTTGGCGGGATGAGCCGATGAGTTTTGCCATATCATCGTGTGTTAAAAAACGTTCAAGAGAAGCAGCGTTTCCTGTTTCGCCTTCCGGTATCAATTGTATCAACAGGTTTATCAGCCTGCTGTGTACACTTTTGTTCAAGAGATTCAGTAATCTTGTTTCTATTTTCCTTACTTTTTTCCCAAGATGATTACTAAATGCAAGCGCCATTCCTGGTTTCTTTTGCAACAACAGCATAAAATCCTCAATATTAAAAGCGCAAAGGCTTACATCAGTTTTATATGCTTGTGCAAATTCATCCTGTAAATTATTTTTTTCCAAAGTGATCTGTCCAAAAACCTCACCTTTTTGTATCACTTCTTTGATACACTCATTTCCTTCTTCATCAATATATCCTATTTTAATAAATCCCTTTTTTGTAAAATATAATTTGCGGTGGTTCTGCGAAGGGAAGTAAATGTATTCGCCTTTTTCAGCTTCCAGAAAATTATGTACCAGGTTCAGTTCCTCGTATTCCTCGTCTGATATATGTTCGAATATATCGAAGCCACGTATGAGCAATAAAGTTGAATCGCAACTTGTGTTTGGCAAAGTAGTTTGGTTTAGTTGTTTTTGGATATTGTATCACAAATTTTAGCCACGAATTGCACTGATTACACGAATGAAAACGATTTATTTCTTTATAAAAGAAAGCGATGCTGAGTTCATACAATATCTTAATCCTGTTGGTTTTGGTCCATCATCAAATACATGACCAAGGTGTGCACCACAACGATTGCAATTTACCTCTATACGAACCATGCCATAACTATTATCGCTAATTTCTTCCACATTTTTTGTATTGATGGGTTGCCAGAAACTTGGCCATCCTGTACCACTTTCAAATTTTGTTGCTGAAGTAAATAACGGTAAACCACAGCAAATACAATTATATACACCTTCCTTGTGATTATCCCAGTAAATACCAGTATAAGGAGACTCTGTTCCTTTCTTTCTTGTTACATCAAATTGAAGCGCAGTAAGTTGCTTTTTCCATTCAGTGTCGGTTTTGGTTATTTCGTACATTTTTGTTTTGCCTGTTTTTTTTGCCTGGGCATTACAGCCAAAAGCAGTAGAAAAGATAAGAATGGCAGCGAAAAATTGTTTCATGATGAATTGTTTTTCAAAAATACGAAAGATGAACAATTGTGGTTTTAAATTGGTTTAACCTTTAACAAGTCTTTTTGTTTACTGATTTATGTTATAATTTAGATGAAAATTACAACCAGGATGAGTGTATTAAAACAAGTGGCTGAATATCTATATATAAAAAAAAGAGATCCGGATGAAAAACCTACTCAATGGATGAAATACATGCATGGTATCAACAGGCTATCTATCATACTGTTCCTGCTGGCATTGATCTTTATTGCCATTAAATTATTGCTGCGGTAATTGGGTTTGCAAACATCCATAAATACTTTTTGCTGCATTTGCAGAAGCATGTCCACCCTTGCCCAATATATCTTTTAGCTGATCATAATCCTGTTTCAATTGTTGTTGCCTGGCCGGATCTTCCAATAATTTCTTTAATTCAACAGCAATATTAGTTACAGTCAGATCATCCTGTATCAGTTCCCTTACAACTTCTTTATCCATAATGAGGTTAACAAGACCGATGAATTTGATCTTAATAAGCCTTTTGGCGATCTGGTAAGAAATATTTCCTCCTTTATAACAAATAATTTCCGGCACGCCGAATAAAGCAGTTTCCAGTGTTGCGGTTCCACTCGTTACCAATGCAGCTTTTGCCTGGTTTAGTAATTCATAAGTTTTATTTACAACTGAATCTACATTTTTGTATGGCTTCAGTAATTCATCATAAAATTCAGCCGGCAACCCCGGTGCTTTTGCCACAATAAATTTATAGCCGGGAAAAAGTTTTGCAACTTCCAGCATGATAGGAAGTTTAATTAATATCTCCTGTTTTCTGCTACCTGGTAACAATGCAATAACCGGCAAACTATCATCCGGCTTCTCCAAACTATGAACTATGAACTTTGAACTTTGAATTTTGAACTCTTCTATCACTTCAACCAACGGATGCCCAACATACTCCACTTCAAAATTCCATTTTTTATAAAATTCTTTTTCAAATGGAAGGATCACCAGCATTTTATCAACATTGGCTTTTATGCCATGCGTCCTGTTCTCTTTCCATGCCCATACCTGCGGCGATATGTAATAAATTATTTTTAATCCCTGTTGCCTGGCCCATTTGGCAATGCGTAAATTAAAGCCGGGATAATCTATCAGTATCAATGCATCCGGACGGGTTTCTAAAATATCTTTTTTACAGAATGCAATATTGCGGAAAATGGTTGGCAGATTTTTTACAACTTCTGTAAATCCCATGAATGCCAGGTCGCGGTAATGTTTTATCAACGTAGCACCGGCTGTTTCCATTTTTTCGCCGCCCCAGCATCTTATAGACGCATTGTCATCAAGTTTACGCAATTCTTTGATGAGGTTGCTGCCATGCAGGTCACCGCTTGCTTCACCGGCAATGATGTAATATTTCATGTGTGCAAATTATTGTATCTTATGCAAGTCTTCAAAAGAGATATCCAATAATTCATATTTTTTGCTATCCGGTAAATAATAATGCCACCATTCTGTTTCCAACGCAATGAAACCATGTTTTTCCATGACAGATCTCAGCAATATCCTGTTTTGTAAAATTTGTTGAGGTAAATTTTTATATTCATGATGAGCAGTATCACTGAAATTATCAAAGCCTGTTCCCATATCTAATTCTTTATTTGTTTTGAGGTCAACAATGGTAAGGTCAACGGCAATACCACGGTTATGCCCGCTGCCAAATTTTGGATCGGCAGCATAACGATCATCTTTTACCCGCTCCCACATTTTTTCGGAAACAGCATAAGGACGATAAGCATCCCATATTTTAATACCAAGTTGCTGTTGCTTCAATTCTCCCTGTACAGCAGATAATTTATCTGCAGCAGCAAGCCGTAAAAAAGTTGTAGTTGCAGAAGAGTATAATTTTGTATGCATAAAATTATCACTGCCTGCATATTTCAGGTCAAGGATCACATTGGGAATCTCTACACTTAGATCCGCCATTATCTTTTCGTAATTTGAAGCAATCGTTTTTTTATATTCTTCAACAGAACTGACCACCCAAAGCCCGTATTTATTTAATAAGGTATCCTGTGCAAATACATTTGAAGAGGACAATAAGAAACTAAGAGAAATAATAGCTGAAAAAAAACTGGTCATGGTCTTATTTATAAATGTAATTGCCTGATAAAATTATTATGCTTAATTTCAAGATACGCAATTTACCCTGATATGCATTATCATAAAAGCTCAGCCCGTTACTTTCCGTTCCTGGTACTTATTTTTTTTATTGCCTGTAACAATCATGAAACAAAAAAAGATAAGGAAATTGTTTCCAATCCCGGATCAATTGATGCGGTCATTCAAAAAAATATCAGGGTCGAGCTTTCATTTGCAACTGATAACAACGGAAAGGTCGATGAAAATTTACGACTGGAATTTTTGCCCGTTTTAAAAAACTACTATGAAGCAAATGACCACAACCCTTTGTGGAGCAGTAAGGAGAAATGGAAACCACAGGCTGTGGCATTGATCAATTATCTGAGTAAAGCTGCCGAAGAAGGATTGTATAAGGAAGATTATCACTTTTCAAAAATTGATTCCCTGAAAAGATCATTGGATAATGATTCCCTGAAGAGAATGGATGCAGTGTTGTGGACAAAAGCTGATCTTTCATTTTCAGATGCTTTCATGCATATTATACAGGACCTGAAACAAGGGCGCCTGCAGCCCGATAGCATGGCCTGGAAAAACAACCCGGCAAAGTATCAATCTTTTTTTACTGAGAATCTTGAACGGTTCAAGAAAGGAGAATCACTCGATTCAATCACAAAGCATGTTCAGCCTGCTATAAAAGGATACTGGTCCTTAAAAGCCGGGATAAAAAAATTTATCGACAGTATGGACACAAAAAAATATACTTATGTACCATATCCATATAAAAAGGGAGAACAAAATGATTCCATAGCTTTTATAAAAAAATTATTAGTGCGTTTGAGTGAATCGGGGATAGCCAATAAATATACCATCGCAGATTCTTTACAACTGTCTTCTTTAATAAAAAAATACCAGCAACAAAAAAAACTGAATGCAGATGGTAAAATATCGGCTTCGCTGATCCGGATATTAAACACAACAGATATTGAACGATACAACAGGATTGCTATAACACTCGACAGGTATAAACAATTACCGGATAGTATGCCCGAAAAATATATCCTGGTAAACCTGCCGGCATATTACCTGCAGGTATGGGATGCCGATACCGTGGCCCTTACATCAAAGATCATTTGTGGCAAACCTGCAACGTCAACACCTTTTATTACAAGTGTCATCAGCGACCTGGTGATCTTTCCTACCTGGACTGTACCTACCAGCATCATTAAAAAGGAAATGTTACCGGGCCTTAAAAGAAATTCAAATTACCTGGCAAGAAAAGGATTGCACTTATACAATAACAAAGGAGAGCTCATAGATCCGGCCACCGTAAACTGGGCAAAGTATTCAAAAGGTATTCCATATAAAATTCAGCAGGGTAGTGGCGATAACAATGCACTCGGTGTGATTAAATTCAATTTTAGTAATCCTTTCGATGTTTACCTGCATGACACCAACCAGCGTTATTTATTTAAGAACACAATGCGTGCATTGAGCCATGGTTGTGTTCGGGTACAGGATTGGGAAAAATTGGCATTTTATATTGCAAGGAACGACAGTTTAATAAATGAGAAGGCCGGTGGAGATACTTTAAAATATAATACTGATTCTATTTCAAACTGGATCGTTAGAAAAGAAAGGCACCGCATAGATGTAAAATATAAAATCCCGTTATTTATACGTTACTTTGGTTGCGAAGGCATTAATGGGACCATAAAATTCTATGATGATATTTACGATGAAGACAAAAAAATTAAGGAGAAATTTTTTGCACTTAAATAGTGTTCATTATAAATAAACAAATGAAAGAAAAGATCAACATTCATTTATTCATGAAAGCGGTTGTTTTTGGTTTGCTGGTTATCTTATTTACATCAACAGTACATGCACAAAAGAGTCGCCGGTCCGGATCTGCATCGGGCAGCAAAAAAAGCAGTAAGGTCTTATATGGTCAGGCAAGTTTTTATGCCAATAAGTTTAATGGAAGACTTACTGCAAACGGGGAGGTCTTCAGCCAGGCAAAATTAACTGCTGCATGCAATGTATTACCGCTTGGCACCTGGATCAGGGTTACCAATTTAAAGAACGGAAAAGTTGTTGTTGTAAGAACCAATGACCGCCTTCATCCCAATATGAAAAGACTCATAGATCTTACCCGTACAGCAGCAAAACAGCTTGGATATATACGCCGGGGACTTACCAGGGTAAAAGTGGAAGTTTTAGATCAAAAACTATATAAATAGCAGGTTATACCAATTAGATTTTATTTTTTGTCTATGAAGCTAATGGTATAATGCCGATGTGATAGCTGTTTTGTCCAATTTTATTAGACAATTACAGATATCCAATCGGTATTAATTA
>JANNBU010000242.1:0-6996 GCA_031385805.1 Ferruginibacter sp. | reverse complement strand
GCGCTGAACCTTGCCTTCGTCTATAACAAAGCCTCTATTTTCTTTAATTTTGGAGTTACAGGAGCAACGGCGGGAGAAAGAACTTATTATTTTGATGATGTAAAGTTTGGAGCGGCAACGGTTGTTTTAACTCAAATGGATCTACCGGTAACCTTTGATGATGCAACGGTAAATTACGGATTGGTAGGTTTTGGCGGAGCAGAGCAATCAACGATTGTGACAGATCCAACTCTGGCAACCAATAAAGTAGGCAAAGTAATAAAAGTAAATACGGCAGAATTATGGGCAGGTACAACAGTTACCGCAGTAACGGGTGGTTTACAAACCGGCTTCCTCACTAACATACCATTTACGGCAACTGCTACAAAAATGAATGTTAGAGTATGGTCGCCACATGCAGGCATACAGGTGAGATTAAAAGTAGAGGATAGGAATGATCCAACACACTCTTGCGAAACAGAAGCAACAGTAACGGTGGCGAGTGGCTGGCAAACGCTTGAATTTAATTTTGCCAACCAGGCAACAGGAACAGCAGCATTGAACCTTGCCTTTACTTATAACAAAGCATCTATCTTCTTCAACTTTGGAGTAACAGGAGCAACAGCAGGCGAACGTACCTATTATTTTGATGATGTAAAGTTCGGGGAAATTCCTCCTCCACCAGCACCAACAGTTACTACGCCGGTTAATTATTGTCAATATGCAACGGCAGTTAGTCTAACTGCTACTGCCGCAACCGGCAATTCATTGAGGTGGTACACAGTTCCTACGGGAGGAACAAGTAACACAACTGCACCAATTCCTTCAACTGCTTCTGCTGGTACAACCAATTATTATGTTAGCCAGGTTAATGCTATGGCAATAGAGGGACCAAGAGCATTGATTGCAGTAATGGTCATTTCATCCCCGGCTTCCCCAATTGCAGTAACTACTATTATGTATTGCCTGAATACAACATCACAAATATTAACGGCTACAGCAACTGCGGGAAATACTTTGAACTGGTACGATGTTGCTGTGGGAGGAATTGGCAGCGCTATTGCTCCAACACCTGTTACAAATATTGCCGGTAATACTTCTTACTTTGTAAGCCAATCAAATTCTAATGGATGTGAAAGTCAAAGAACAAATATTGTTGTTACAATTAATGAACTTCCGGCAGTTCCGGTAATAGGAGCATTACCTTTCACAAAATTATTTCCAGGTCTTACTACTACCATAAAAGCTACAAGTTTACCGGGTAGCGGAAATTCATATACATGGTTTAGAAACGGGGTATTATTGTCAGGGCAATCTACAGATGCAGTGAATGTAAATATTAATGCCTTGGGAAATTATACAATGGAAGTTACTAATTCAGAAGGATGTTCAACTACATCAAACATAATTTCTATAACTGATTCAAGCAATGGTAAATTATTCGTATATCCGAATCCATCCAATGGAAACTTCCAGGTAAGATACTTAAGTAATATCAATGATCTTTCTCCAAGAAAACTGGTTATTTATGATGCAAAAGGTTCATTGGTATATAGTGCCAGGTTTGTCATGTTTGGGGCTTATACTTCAATGAATATTGATTTAGGAGACAAGGGATCTGGCATTTATTTTATTCATTTATTGGATAATGATGGAAAGAATTTAAATACTGACAAGATATCTATTTACAGGTAATAAAATCTTTCACTGAAAAATCAGGAGCTGTCTCAATAGGACAGTTCCATTTTTTGAAAAATGTTTATGGTATTAAAATAAGCCGGGCTTTCTGTATTGATTACAAAAATCCGGCAGTCATTAATATAATTATAATGAAACAATTCATAACATATATACTTTTTATATTCATTTTCCTTGATTCATCTGCACAAAGTTCTCGGGAGAAAAAAATGAATAGTTTCATTGATTCGCTGATGAAGATAATGACATTGGAAGAGAAGGTTGGGCAAATGAATCAATACAATGGTTTTTGGGAAGTTACCGGTCCGGTACCAAAAGATGGAAATGCAAAATTAAAATATGATCAGCTCAGGAAAGGAATGGTAGGCGCTGTATTAAATGTGAAAGGGGTAGAAAATGTAAGAAAATTGCAAGAGATAGTTGTAAAAGAATCGAGGCTGGGAATACCCTTGCTTTTTGGATTTGATGTAATTCATGGCCACAAAACACTTTTTCCGATCCCATTAGGAGAGGCTGCCAGCTGGGATTTGGAAGCTATTGAAAGATCAACCCGGGTTGCAGCTATTGAAGCATCTGCGGTTGGTATTAATTGGACTTTTGCTCCGATGGTTGATATTACAAGAGATGCCCGTTGGGGCAGGGTAATGGAAGGAGCAGGTGAAGATCCTTATTTAGGATCAAAAATTGGCGTAGCAAGAATTAAAGGTTTCCAGGGTGATGATCTTTCTGCTAATAATACCATTGCAGCAACTGCAAAACATTTTGCTGCTTATGGATTTGCTGA
Source organism: Ferruginibacter sp. (assembly GCA_031385805.1). Lineage (GTDB taxonomy): Bacteria > Bacteroidota > Bacteroidia > Chitinophagales > Chitinophagaceae > Ferruginibacter. Next base: position 4,535 of record JANNBU010000242.1, on the reverse strand, counting down.
ATCGGGCAGAGAATATAATACAGTTGATATCGGCACGTCAACGTTGTATAATATTATTTTCCCTCCTTTTAAAGCAGCTGTTGACAATGATGTGAAAACAGTAATGAATTCTTTTAATGTAGTAAACGGAATTCCTGCAACAGCCAATAAATTTTTACAAAAAGATATACTAAAAGATAAATGGCATTTTAACGGGTTTGTTATTTCCGACTGGAGTTCGGGTATGGAAATGATTGATCATGGTTTTGCAAAAGATTTGAAACAGGTAGCTGAATTGTCTGCAAATGCAGGTTCAGACATGGATATGGAATCCTATGCCTATGTAACACATTTAAAACAATTAGTGGAAGATGGTAAAGTAGATATTAAGGTTATAGATGATGCCGTAAAAAGAATTCTGGGCGTAAAGTTTGAATTGGGACTATTTGATGATCCATACAGGTATTGTGATCCAAAAAGAGAAAAGGAATTAATTTATCATCCTGATCACTTAACTGCTGCTTTGGATATGGCTAAAAAATCGATTGTGCTATTAAAGAATGCCAGCTTTCCGGGACAAAGTAAACAACTATTACCATTAAATAAGAATCAAAAAAGAATTGCAATCATTGGGGCTTTGGCAAATGATAAGAACAGTCCTTTGGGTAGTTGGCGCATAGGCTCAGACGATAGTAGTGCTGTATCGGTATTGGAAGGAATTGAAAAAATCACAGGCAGTTTTAAATATGCAAAAGGGGCAGACCTTGTTATAGGTAAAGTTGATTTTATTAACGAAGTTAAAATTAATGAAGCGGATAAGAGCGGATTTAAAGAAGCTGTTAAATTAGCGAAGGAATCAGCAGTTGTAATTATGGTTTTGGGTGAACATGGTTTTCAAACTGGTGAAGGTAGAAGCAGGACTAAACTGGATTTACCGGGGGTACAACAGCGGTTATTGGAAGAAGTGTATAAAGTGAATAAAAATATTATTCTTGTATTAATGAATGGACGGCCTTTAGCTATTCCCTGGGCTGATGAACACATTCCTGCAATTTTGGAAACATGGCAACTGGGTTCTCAATCCGGAAATGCCATTGCTCAGGTATTATTTGGAGATTATAATCCTGGCGGGAAATTACCAATGAGCTTTCCAAGAAACGTGGGACAGGTTCCTATATACTACAATCATTATAATACGGGCAGGCCGGGGCCAAAGAATGAAGTTTTCTGGTCGCATTATACCGATGAATCGAATATGCCTTTATATCCGTTTGGTTACGGTTTAAGTTATACGAAGTTTGAATATAGCAACCTCAAGATTGATGATTCCAATCATTCGAAAATAAAAGTTATTGCAACTATAAAAAATATAGGCCAGATAGCAGGTGAAGAAGTCGCACAACTTTATATACATGATGTGGTAGCCAGTATAGTTCGTCCCGTAAAGGAGTTGAAAGGATTTCAAAAGTTTAAACTTGAACCTGGCGAATCAAAATTTATTGAATTCATACTTACTGATAAGGAGCTTGGGTTTTATGATAATAACGGTGAATTCATAGTTGAGTCAGGTGAGTTTGAAATATTATTGGGGACAAATTCCCAGGAAGGGATTAAGGGGAAGTTTATTAAAAAATGATCTAAAACCCATCATTAGCAATTTTTTGATTTTCTCATAGTGTTTAAGTAACCCGGATTTCTATCCGGGTTTTTCTTGAGTTTCAGTATGTACTGATTTGTATAAATTGCATTAAATTAATTACCAGCATCGTATTTCTTCATTAAAAAATACCTGTATGTTAAAAAGACTGTCTTATTATTCACTGTTATACCTGCGCAGTTTCTTTTTTTTACTGGCTAAAATACCGTTCGTATTAATACTCATCATGATCGGTTTCTATGCTTTTTTTATAAATGACCAGGGCCTCGATATGATGGCTTCATTCAGCTTTATGAAAATATTTAAGGATACATATATTACTTATGTACTCTTTTTTCTTTTTATCTGGGCAAGAACTATCTGGAACGTTTGCAGGGTACTGTTAGGTGCTGCTAATTTGAAAAACCTGGTGGAAGCTGAAGTAGATCCAACGGGGGTTTTACCCGAGGGACAAAAATTAAAACCAAACATGGTTATAGCCAGAATCGACCCTAATTATAAAAAGATCATTGAAAGACTGATCAAATGGGTTCCAAGGGTACTTGCCCTTACTCCTTATCTGGTATTTATTTCAGCTTACATTAAGGAAAACGGCTGGGTTCATTTTGTTAATGAAAGTCAATGGGCTCACCTGTACAATATTATGATAGTTGGCCTGACCGGAACCATACATTTTTTTTTGTTGGTTTACCGGAAATCTATGGCGAGAAAAATTTCAAATCTCAGGAATGCAAATAAAAATATCAAACCGCCGGTAACCAAACCGGAAAAAGCGTATAGCTGGGAAGAGGAAAAGAATCTGCTGGGTGCAATAAGAAATGCCAAAGTGCGCAGCAATTCTCTTATTACACTTATTGCAACTGCTTTTATTTTTTCTTATGCAGTTTATGCTGCTTTTTCCCTCCCCACGGATGAGGGAAAACCGGGATTGATCATCATATCAGCGCTATGTGTTTATACTTTAATAGGATTGTTCATTAATTTATTTATTAACCGCTACCGGGTTCCCGTTTTTATATTGCTGGTATTGTTTGCCATATTTTACGCATCAACGAGAAATGAAAATCATAACATACAAATGTTAAGATCTGCTGCTGATTCAACCATGATAGCAGGAAGAAAGACCGATTCCGTTTACTTCAGTGAATGGATCGGGAATAAAAGAATGAAATGGGGAAATGATTCAACGAAACGCCATACCATTTTTTTAGTTGCTGCTGAAGGTGGGGGAATACGAAACTGTTACTGGACCTATGTTGTACTGCAAAAACTTCAAAACCTGCAACCTTCTTTTTATGATCACACGTTTGCAGTTACAGGGGCTTCCGGCGGAAGTATGGGGCTTGGTTTTTATTACAACTACATATATCATAACAGGAACAGGATTAATACGAATAACTTTTTATTAAAGGCTGATGATTCGGTACGCCTTGATGCCATTTGCAGTGCCGACTACCTGTCGGGGGTAACCTATGGTTTTTTATATCCTGATCTTGTTCAACGTTTCATTCCATGGTCAATAGAATCATGGGACCGGTCAAAATATCTTGCAAATAGTTTTGATGCGGGATTTTCAGGAAAACCTGACAATGACAGCGGCCATTTATTAAATCGTAATTACCAGGAAATGTGGTCGGGAAAGGATCTGTATGATCATCCGGCAATTTTATTTAACAGCACCTGGGCAGAAGGGGGCACAAAAGCAGTTTTTTCGCCGTATATTTTATCACCTGCATATTATGCAGATGCATTGGATATTTTAACTGTTACAAAAAGAGCTGTGCCAATGAAAGAAGGTATGGTATCTTCTTCAAGGTTTCCTGTACTCACTTCAACCGGGTTGATATATTATGACTCAAAACATGACAAAAATAATGTACCGCAAAAACTAGGGCACTTGTTTGATGGAGGAGGTTTTGAAAATACGGGTATTCAGACCGCACAGCAAACAGCTATCATGATGAAAAAAACACTGGCACGTAAGAATCTCTCAGATAAATTCAAAATTGTGATCATTTACATTGGTTTTGGAGCCGGGTCAATGGTGCCTGAAAATAAAATATCCGATTCTGTAAAATATCACAATCCTATTGGAAGTACTTATGAATTTGGATCACTCATAGGTGGGGCCAATACAATTTTCAGGTGGATATATTCAGCTCATGGTCTTACCATTCAATTAGACCCTGATATGAACCTGCTTGAATTTGGTTTAAGAAGCAAATTCGACAGTACCAAACACAGGCTGCCGCTGGGTTTGTACTTGTCACCAACTTCAAAAGACACGATCAGGTATGAAGTGCGTGAAAAGGGTATGCAGAAAAATATTAAACACTCGATAGAATTATTCAGGCGGTATTTTGATAAATAGATAAAAATCATAGCTTCATAAAATAATTGTGTAAACATGAAAGATACTTTGATTGAAATATACGGCAGGGATATCCTTAAACTCAAGGATGAAATAGCCAGGTATAAGGCCGAAAAAATACTATGGGTAACGGCAGCGGATATTAGCAATTCCGGAGGTAACTTATGCCTTCACCTCGTAGGTAACCTGAATCATTTTATTGGTGCTGTATTGGGTAAGAATGGCTACCAGCGGGAAAGAGACCAGGAATTCTCTTTAAAAGATATTTCCGTTACTGAGCTTATAAATATGATCGAAAAAACCCGGGTGATTGTAATAAATACTTTGTCAGCCATGAGTGAAAAAGATCTTGAACTTGACTTTCCGGAAGTAAAACATGATAAGATCCTTAAAGTAGATTTTATGTTATTGCATTTATTGGCTCATTTTAATTATCACCTCGGGCAAATAAATTATCACAGGCGACTGCTGGAAAAATAATTATATGGCTGCCATGAAATTTGAACCTCTGGTTCATTCCGACTTCCC
>JANNBU010000414.1:0-3362 GCA_031385805.1 Ferruginibacter sp. | reverse complement strand
CATTGGAAAAGGTTGGGAAGATTATCCTAAGTCATATTCCTTCAGTAATTCAACCACTTCCATCACTATTATTTCAACTTCAATTTTACAGAACTTACAAGCGGAACTTTTTTGAAAAACGCATTTTCTCATATTTTATGTATAACATATCGCAACTGAACGACCTGCTCGTTCCGGAGCTGCTTGATATAGCAGAACAACTTAGCATCCCGAACTCAAAAAAGATGAACAAACAGGACCTGGTTGAAAGTATCCTGGAAAAACAATCACTTATGACAGACAAAAAGAAAACCCCGGACGGAGAAAAACCAAAAAGGAAGCGGATCATTAAGGGAGCTGACGACAGCGAATCTACAGTGCCTGGTAAAGAAGAAGCACAGAAAAAAGAAGCAGGAGTTCATGGGCCTAAAAAGACAGAACTGGAAAAAAAGCCGGGGAAAAGACCTCAACCTGATTCAATAGATGATGACGAAGAAGAGGAACTGCAACCATTAACAGCTGAAGATAGCAGTATTCCGGCTGCTATTGCACAAATGTTGCAGGAAGAAGATATCCAGCAACCGGAAGTAAATATGGAAGAACCCGAAAGACAGGGTAAAGAAAGCAGGCCCTTTCAACAACGCAGGGACCAGCAACCAGCATTCAATATTGAATTTGATGGCGTGGTTTTGGGCGAGGGTGTATTGGAAATGATGCCCGACGGATATGGTTTTTTACGCAGCAGCGATTACAATTATCTTTCTTCCCCCGATGATATTTATGTTTCTCCTTCTCAAATAAAATTATTTGGTTTAAAGACCGGAGATACTGTTTATGGTTCTGTACGCCCACCCAAAGAAGGCGAAAAATATTTTGCTTTATTAAAAGTTGAAACGATCAATGGTAAAAGCCCCGAAGAAGTAAGGGACCGTGTACCTTTTGATTATTTAACACCACTTTTTCCTTATGAAAAACTGGAGCTTACAACAAAAGCAGATAATTACAGTACAAGGATCATGGATCTGTTCACACCTATCGGTAAGGGGCAACGCGGTTTGATCGTAGCACAGCCAAAGACTGGTAAGACGATGTTGCTGAAAGAACTGGCAAATGCCATTGCAGAAAATCATCCCGAATGTTACCTGATGGTTGTTCTGGTTGATGAAAGGCCGGAAGAGGTTACCGATATGGAACGCAGTGTAAAAGCAGAAGTAATTGCTTCTACTTTTGATGAACCCGCAGAGAAACACGTAAAAGTTAGTACCATGGCATTGCAAAAAGCAAAACGCCTGGTAGAATGCGGACATGATGTTGTGATATTACTCGATTCAATTACACGTTTGGCAAGAGCACACAATACTGTTGCACCATCTTCGGGTAAAGTTTTGTCCGGCGGTGTGGAAGCGAATGCCATGCAAAAACCAAAACAATTTTTTGGCGCCGCCCGTAAAATAGAAAATGGCGGATCGCTTACCATCATTGCCACAGCACTGGTAGATACCGGAAGTAAAATGGATGAAGTGATCTTTGAAGAATTCAAGGGAACAGGTAATATGGAATTACAATTAGAACGCAAACTTTCCAATCGCCGTATTTATCCTGCTATTGATATTGTATCGTCTTCAACACGTCGCGATGACCTGTTACTGGACAAAGACACTTTCCAGCGTATGTGGGTATTGCGCAAGCACATGGCCGACATGAACCCCGAAGAAGCACTGAATACACTATTGAAAAATATGAAGGGAACGAAAGACAACGCAGAGTTTTTGACGAGCATGAATGGTTGATCAAAAGAAATATATATACAACCGTTGAGCGATCAACGGTTTTTTTATGTTTGATAGCATCTCTTTAACAAAAGAGGATATATTTTTAAAAATGATAACAATGAGCACTTGAGTAAGAAATTTTTATATCATTTACTATTGCTCTTATTGCCTGCCCTTTCTTTCGGACAAGCGATCACAGGCGTGTGGAAAGGAGAATTGTATGTGGACTCCACAAAAAAATATTATCCTTTTCAATTAACGATCAGCGAGTACAAAGGAAATTTCACAGGGTATTCCAGGATCAGTTTTGAAGAGGATGGGATTAAACAAGTTGTATTCAGGGACCATACAATTAAAGTGAAAGATAATACGATCATTGTTGAAGATGATAACCAGCTTTCAAAAGCATCCAGTATTTCACAACCGAAGGAAGTAAAAAAAACAATGACCCTTACTTTAAGTACAATGGATAGCAGCATGCAACTAAGCGGCAGCTGGAGTACCAATAAAACGAAGCGGTATCTTGCTGCATCCGGTTCTGTTAAGATGGAACACAAAAAAGATTTCAGGTCAACGGAAATATTTAAGAAATTAGATTCACTTTCATTGACCGGTAAATTATCTTTCAATAAAGTGCCGGTTATTGAACCGGTAGAAGAAGTGATCGTATTGAAACAAGAAAAAATAGTCTTATCCGCACTTGCTCCCGCCGGGTTTTCCAGGAAAATAATTACGCCTCCTTCCAAAGTAGTTAAACCCAATCCATTAATAAGGCCAAAGGAGATGCCAATTGCAAAGATCAATAAAGAATCACCAGCGCCCGAAGTGAAACCGGTTGTTGCTACAGCCGCAGTAATAAAAAAACCTGTGCCTGTTGTCGTAAAATCAGCGCCGGTAATAAAACCTGCAGCCCCTGTTGTAAAGATTGATAAACCTCCGGTTGCTAAAACCGTTCCGGTCGAAACCAAACCCGTGGCAAAAAGAAATATTCCATTACCCGAACAAAAAAACGCGGCAGTTGATGTTGCAAAAAGATCGGTGAACAGCATGCAGTCATTGTTTTACAAAACAGACAGCCTGCAACTTACATTATATGATAATGGTGAAATAGACGGCGATACGGTAAGCGTATTGCTGAATGGGAAAGTTATCATTGCAAAACAAGGGTTAACAACTAAACCCAATATACATACCATTTATTTCGACAAGGATTCGCCCGATTCCATGATGCTGGTAATGTATGCTGAAAACCTGGGAAGCATACCTCCCAATACAGGATTGCTGGTAGTAAGAGAAGGCGCTTCTGTATATGAAGTAAGATTTAGTGCCGATCTTAAAACAAATGCAGCTGTAATATTGAGGAGAAAGAAGGATGAATAGGGCCCCGTCACATTATCCACTTTCGCAATCAAATTTTTTCGCAAGGCATTTTCAACAGAAAGAACCGTGCTATCTCCAAACAAAATACCGGCCGCCTTTGTTTCGGGATTGTATGAACTCATGCTGCTGAGCTCCGTCATCATTTTATTGAATTCATCGACAAATGATTTTATTTTTTTTTCTATCGCACTCTTATCGATATTCACACTGACATCAATAGTCTGGCCGATC
>JANNBU010000150.1:0-2081 GCA_031385805.1 Ferruginibacter sp. | reverse complement strand
CAGTTTTGCCTTGCGTGTTTTGTCTTTCCGGATCTTATAGGTAACATCCATCATTGTACCATCCGCATCTGCAATTAATAAATTATTTTTTGAAATGGTTGCAATGGTTGAATCTGCAAAAATGATCTTTGCACTATAATATGGTTGAGGTAACTCTTCTACACGAAGATTTGCCTGGGCAACATTGTTTTGTTTTTCTCCATTCAGGATAAGAAAGAACTTATCCCCGTCTTCAGAAAAAATAGTGAGGTTTCCTACTTTCTGCTGGGCAGCAAGGAATAAAGGAAAAGACAAAGTCATTAAAAAGAATAATTTTTTCATTTGTTGTTGTTTTGTGGGTCAAATATAATGAATCAAATAAACAGGCGCCTGAACAGCCTGTACAACAATATAGATAAACGCTCAAATTAACAAAATATTTTATTAGATTTATAGGCCCTAATACGCTGCATCATGAAGAAATATATCTACACTACAGTCCTCCTGCTATTCAATACCATATTGGGTTTTACCCAGTGGACAACCAATACATCCCTTAACCTTGAAGTGGCGGGATTAAATGTTACCGACCTTCAAACGGCTACAACAAGTGATGGCAAAACATGGATCGCTTTTTATAATAATAATGCCGGTAATTATGATATGCGTGCACAATTGCTTGATGCGGGCGGCAACAAATTACTTGGCCCGGATGGCGTACTGGTGTGTAACCAAACTTCAGGTTCTGCAACTTTTGTTTTTAATGTTTGCCTGGATGCATCCAATAATCTCATCATTGCATTTCAATACGAAGTTGCGGGTACAAATACCGCAGTAATAACAAAAGTAAATACAGATGGATCATTGCCCTGGGGAACAAACGGCGTTCAGCTTGGCGCCGGGTTAGCACCTTACCCTTCCGTACTAACAACAGGCGAAACAGTTGTAGCCTGGAATAATAGCAGCCCGTCCACACTTTATATTCAAAAAATAAATAGTTCAGGTTCTGTTGTGTGGGGAAGTCCTGTAGCCGTTACAGTTGGGGCAAGCCTTACCACACGTGGACAAATAGCAGCAAATCCAGGGGGATATTTTACCATGGTTTTTCAAAGAAGAGGAGTTGGTATTTCTACGACATTATATGCACAGCGTTATAATAACGATGGTTTAGGACAATGGGTTTCTCCGGTACAGATATCTACACTTACGACATCGGGCGCAAGATATTATTCCATACTTGCTGATGGCGATATTACTTATTTTGGTTTTTATGCCAGTTCGGGAAGCCGCTTTTTTTCTTATGTACAAAAGATCAATTCAGATGGTACTATACCGTGGGGCAGTAACGGAACTGTATTCTCTACCTATTCCACGGGTTCTGATCCATACCAGCAAACAACCAATATTGCACATGCATCCGGATCTGCTTATGTATGGGCTGTTTGCACGTACAGCAATACATCACAATCGCAGAATGGAGTATATATTCAGAAATTTGATGCCGCAACCGGTGCCGTATTATTAGACCCATTGGGTAAGGAAGTGTATCCGATCAGTGCAAATTCAGATATACAAACGGGAAAGCTTACACTGGCAAATGATGATCCGTTATTTATAAGTTATGATGTGAATTATAAGATCTATGCAGCAAGATTAAACAGCTCAGGAAATTTTGCATGGACAGGAAACCGCGTTGAACTAAGTTCTACCACTGCTGGCGGAGCAACAGCAAAAGGACGTTTTGCTTTTACCGATCTTATAAATAACCAGGTAGTAGCTGTATGGTATGAGAACAGGGGTGTTGAATACAGGGCTTATGCACAACAGATTAATTCATTTGGAGTGATACCGGTTAAACTGGGAGATTTTAATGCTTTTAAAAATAATAAAACAATTGATCTTTTCTGGAATACATCTACAGAAAGTAATAACAAAGGTTTTTATATTGAAAGAAGTGCTGATGGAACAAACTATAAAATATCGGGTTTTATAAACAGTAAAGGCACCGGATTGGGATTCCAGTTCCAGACGCTGGGTTCGGTGTCCGGATCGCTGGTTACGCAATTGGGTTTGAGCTACACGCAGATCGGCACGTTGATCGG
>JANNBU010000134.1:0-7555 GCA_031385805.1 Ferruginibacter sp. | reverse complement strand
TTCTTAGTTTATAGTTCATAGTTGGGTTTATACGCATGGGAAGTTTCTTATAATATTGATATCTTAAATGCATAGAGCTTCATAATAAAGGAACCAACTATGAACTAAAAACTATGAACCAGTTTTTCATGCAACTCCATAACCTGCGGTATCAACAATTGCACTTCATCATTCGTAATAATAAAATTGCAGAGGTTCATCTTCTTTGTTTCATCCATTTGCCTGGCCATCCTGGATTCAATTTCCTCTTTTGATAAATTATCCCGCAGCATTGCACGCTGTAATCTTAATTTATATGGCGCATGTACACCGATCACATGATCTAATTTTTTTTGAGCGCCACTTTCAAACATGAGTGCAGCTTCTTTAATGGCATAGGGTATTTTTCCTTCTTCATTTGTTGCAACCTGCTCCATCCATTTTTCTGCATCAGCAATGGTAACAGGGTGTACAATTGAATTTAACAGGGATAATTTTTGTGGATCATTAAAAACCATGGAAGCAAGCAGTGAACGGTTCAGTTTTTTGTTCTCAAAAACGGCCGGTCCAAAATGTTCAATGATATTTTGTTGCAGCGATTCATCTTCATTCATCAGCCTTTTGGCAGCATCATCGGCATAATATACAGGTACGCCCAGCACTTCAAAAATTTTGGCAACAGTTGTTTTACCGCTGCCGATACCGCCGGTTATTCCAATTCTGAGCATTGTAGATGGATGATTTATGATGGGTGATTTATGATGTTGGACTCATTTTGAAAGAAATCATACATCATAAATCATCCATCATACATTTAATTATTTTTTCGCTTCTTCTACGGGCTTATTAATATTCGCTGTCCACTCCATACTAATAGAACTTTTCTCGATCTTAATATAACTTCCGGGGCTGGTTTCAAGCATCAGCGTACCATCTTCATTTACTTTATTGATAGTGCCGTGTATGCCCGCAATGGTTACAATTTTATCGCCTTTTTGCATGTTGTTTACAAATGCCTTTTGTTGTTTTGCTTTTTTAGCCTGCGGACGGATCATGAACATCCAGAAAACCAGGATCATCAATCCCATCATGATCAGTGTACCTGTACTACCGCCTTTTCCCTGCGGATCCATCATCAAAAAAATACTTAATAATTGCATTGTTGTTTTGTTTATTGGCTGCATATTACAGCCGGTTAAAATATAGAAAGATTTAATGTGTTGTTCTAAATAAATTCTAAAGTCGCTTTCTGTCTATGTTTCGACAAGCCTGTCTGCCGATAGGCTTGTCGAAGGCGTAGTATTAAAACGGGTTTAGCTAAGTTAATAGCACAACACGTCAGAAAGTTTTATTCTTTTTCTTTACCCATCACCGTTCCCTTCAATAATAATTCCGGGAAAGAAGGATTTGCATTTGAACTAACGGTTACTGTTTTTTGTGCTTCACCAGGCCTGTTCTTACTGTCGAATTTAACTTTAATAAAACCGGTATCGCCTGGCATGATCGGTTCTTCGGGCCTTTCTGCAACCGTGCAGCCGCAACTTGCACGTGGTTGTTCGGTTATGATCAACGGCTTGGTGCCCGTATTTTTAAACCGGTAACTATATTCCACCACGTCACCTTCCGAAACTTTTCCAAAATCATATATACTGTCAATGATCTGTACTGTTGTTGGGTCTTTGATCTCCTTTTGCGAAGGCATCACTGTCTTTTTATCTTTTTTTCGAACATCACAGCCGGTAAACAATATACAGCAACTGCCAATTAAAAAAAACGCTTTAAACATAGGTACTCTTTTGATTTTTATAAAACGCTGTTCTTAAAATTCCTTTTTTCAATTTTATTTTCAGCCGTAAGTTCTTTGTGAATATTATCCAGTAAACCATTTACAAACTGGCCGCTTTGTGGCGTGCTATATGCTTTGGCAATATCGATATATTCATTGATGGTAACTTTTGTTGGTATGGTATCAAAATATAAGAATTCACACACACCCATTTGTAATATGATCAGATCAAGTGCGGCAATACGGTCTGCATCCCAGTTCTTTAATTTTGGTTTGATCATTTCAAGGGTATGGTTTGCTTTGTCTAATACAGTACTTAAAAGTGACTTGGCAAAATCCCACTTTTCTTTACTCAGGATGTCGGCAAAATTATGTTGCGCCGGTTTATTAAAATAATTCAATACCAGGGCCTGCATCATTTCAGCATCATCATCCCAGTTTATAAAATGTTCTTCTACATGGCTGATAAAATTTTCATTGGGAAGCATCAGGTTGCTGAAAATAAAATCAAGGATGCGTTTTTCAGATTTTTTATCCCTCGATTGTAATTCAATGTATTCTTTGTACTCGGGAGAATTTATCAGGTCGGTATATATCTTCTTCAACAGGTCATGATCTTTGTGAAGCGTCAGTTTTCCATCATTCAAAGCAGCTTTAAACCCTGCATCCTCCACTATTTTCCATAAAATCTCATTACCGGCGATCTTGGTATTTACTGCCAGGTCTCCTGCAGTAGGTAAGTGTTTACTGGCTTTCTGGCGGGCATCGGTTTCAGAAAAACGGGCTACTTCTGTAATAAAATAGATCAGGTAAGTAAATAACTGCCTGCTTTCCTCGATCTTTTTGGTAAGTATCGTCAAAGGCTCTCCCGGTTTTGTATCCCCGTTTGCACTATCAATGCTGTACAAGGTCTGCATCACTTTTACCCGGATATTTCTTCTGCTGATCATCTCTAAAGAACTTTATTTTAGGGGGCAAAATTAAGGTTTTAAATTTTGTAGCAGGAGATTATCAGTATAATTATTAGTTAAGTGCAAAATTGTCCTGATATGGCTTTTTAAAACTGACATAGCTGGTCATTACCTGTCAACAATTCTTTTTCTAATCTTTGGTATAATTATTAGAGTACCTTTGCATTCCCAAAAAAGGGTTCAACCATTTTAAATCAACCAAAAAAATAGAATTATGGCTAAAAAGTTAAACATTACGCCTTTACACGACAGGGTAATTGTGAAACCTGCCGCTGCTGAAGTAAAAACTGCCGGCGGAATTATTATTCCGGATACTGCTAAAGAAAAACCACAACGTGGTACCGTACTTGCTGCCGGTCCCGGTAAAAAAGACGAACCAGTTACTGTAAAAGCAGGTGATGCTGTTTTATATGGCAAATATGCCGGAACGGAAATAAATGTAGAAGGAGTGGATTACCTGATCATGAGAGAGAGTGATATTCTCGCTATCGTTTAATAATAAGCAGATACAAGATACCGGATACCAGATAAGTTTTCAAATTTTGTAGTGCCTATCCTGTATCCCGCATCCTGTATCCTGAATCATCTTAATAAATTAAAAAATCTAAAATACTCACACATGTCTAAAATGATTTTCTTCGATATAGAAGCAAGAAATAAAATGAAAAAAGGCGTTGACACATTAGCCAATGCAGTTAAAGTAACCCTCGGACCAAAAGGCCGCAACGTAGTTATTGAAAAGAAATTCGGTGCACCACAGGTGACCAAAGATGGTGTTACTGTTGCAAAAGAAATTGAATTAGAAGACCCGATTGAAAATATGGGCGCCCAAATGGTTAAAGAAGTTGCTTCCAAAACTGCTGATATTGCAGGTGATGGTACTACTACTGCAACTGTATTGGCTCAAAGTATTATCAGCGAAGGTTTGAAAATGGTTGCTGCGGGTGCAAATCCAATGGACCTGAAACGTGGAATTGATAAAGCAGTAAGTCTTGTTGTTGCAAGTTTGAAAGCACAAAGCCAGGCAGTAGGAAGCGATAGCAAAAAAATTCAACAGGTTGCTACGATCTCTGCTAACAATGATGAAACCATCGGTAAATTAATTGCTGAAGCTTTTGCTAAAGTTGGTAAAGAAGGGGTAATCACTGTTGAAGAAGCAAAAGGAACTGATACCACTTCTGATATCGTTGAAGGTATGCAATTTGACCGTGGTTATATCAGCCCTTACTTTGTTACCAATAGTGAAAAAATGCAGGCTGAATTGCAGAATCCATACATATTGATCTATGATAAGAAGATATCAACCATGAAGGATATTCTTCCTGTATTGGAAGCTGTTGCAAAAAGTGGTCGCCCGTTGTTGATCATTGCTGAAGACCTCGAAGGCGAAGCATTGGCAACATTGGTTGTAAATAAATTACGTGGCACCATTAAAGTAGCTGCTGTTAAAGCTCCGGGCTTTGGTGATCGCAGAAAAGAAATGCTCACTGATATTGCCATCTTAACTAAAGGTGAAGTTATCAGCGAAGAATTAGGTAATAAATTAGAAGATGTTCAGTTGGATTCATTAGGCCAGGCTTCTTCTGTTACCATTGACAAAGATAATACGACGATCGTTGGCGGTAAAGGCGAGAAAAAAGCAATACTCGGACGTGTTGAACAAATCAAAGCTCAAATAAAAAATACCACTTCAGATTACGATAAAGAAAAATTACAGGAACGCTTAGCCAAATTAGCCGGTGGTGTTGCTGTACTTTATATAGGTGCTGCTACAGAAGTTGAAATGAAAGAAAAGAAAGACAGGGTAGATGATGCATTACATGCAACCCGTGCTGCTGTTGAAGAAGGTATTGTTCCGGGCGGTGGTGTTGCTTATATCCGTGCTATTGCAAGCCTTGATCCAAAAGTAAAAGGACAGATCGCAGATGAGCAAACTGGTATGGCGATCGTTCGCCGTGCATTAGAAGAACCGATCCGTATTCTTACTGCCAATGCAGGTATTGATGGTTCCATCGTTGTACAAAAGATCAAAGAAGGTAAAGGCGATTTTGGTTTCAATGCAAGAACAGAAGAATATGAAAATTCTATGCTTAAAGCAGGCATCATCGATCCAACCAAAGTGAGCCGTGTTGCGTTGGAAAATGCAGCTTCTATTGCAGGTATGTTATTGACAACTGAATGTGTAATTGCAGACAAACCTAAAGAAGAAGCTCCTCATTCACATGGTGCACCTGATATGGGTGGAATGGGATATTAATAAAGTTAAAAACGAAAAGATAAAAGTGAAAAGTTCCCCGTTATTGAAAGATAGCGGGGTTTTTTTTTGATACATTTATTTAAATTTTCAATCTTGCCTACCGGCAGGCAGGTACCCAATAATCAATACTCAATGATCAATTGAAAGCAGCATTTCGGTCAAATTGAAAATTGATAGTTGAGCATTGATTATTGAACATTTTCCTTGAAAATAAATATCCCTGCTGTTTTTTATACAGCAAGGATATAATTAAATACTGCTTTGATCATTTAATAACCTTGATATTTTGTGTTCCTTCACTGTTTCTCAGTTTCAGTACATAAACTCCTTTGGCAAATTTTGTCATATCAATACGATTGGTTCCGTTTTTCATTGTTCCTGAGTAAACCAATTTTCCGTTACTGTCGTACAAACCTGCCGTGGTAAGTTCATAATTTGAATGAATGATGTTGATATTTAAGTGATCAATTACCGGGTTTGGATATGTCAATACAGAACTACCATTGCAATCAAGGTGAAGCGCAATGATCTTGCTGTATTCGATCCTGCCATCGAGGTCTTTCATTTTTAACCTGTAAAAGATTTTGCCCTGAACGGGGTTGGCATGATTGTAAGTATATTTTTTATTAATGCCTTGTCCTGCAAGGGTTGCAATGGTTTTAAACCTGTTTCCATCTGTACTGAATTCAACTTCGTAGTGCTTGAATTGGGATTCAGTTTCGGCTATCCATTCCAGCCTGATGTTACAGTTGTTTGCTATTGCATCAAAAGAAGATAATTTCACCGGTAACACGCCCGGGCAATTCAATGCATTGAGATTTACTCCTCCTATCTGGGGATTACCAATATTAAAAGTATAAAATGGATCAACCCCGATCTGGTAGAAATAAACTACAACGGCATAAAAATGGCCGGCAACGGTTGTAATCGTGCCGTCTAATCCCGGACCTGTAGGGATGTCTGGAGTATAAAAGTTGCCACAAAGAACCTCTGTAAAAGATGATGGATCAATCGGGCACATAATATCAACAGGGCCCGATAACCCCATATCAAAAACGATATAATCAAGATCCATGATATCGCCAACATGGGTGGGTGTATATGTTTGGGTAAAATCGCCACCGGTAGGCGAATAAAAAAATTGCCAGAAAGCCTGTTTATAATTTACCCCGGTATAGCAGTTTGTCGGATCTCCAAGAACATTTGGTACAGTTGCATCAATGGTTTGTGCCCCGTAATTTGCTGCACATCCCAATGAGGTACAGTTTTGTGAATACCCTTTTACTAAAGAAAAACAACTCAGGGTAAGCAATAATAAATATTTGTGTTTCATAACTATGTTTTTAACTTAAAAGATAAAAGAGGTTACAGCTTTTATGCAGGTTTTTAATTTCGGCAGCCTGCATACGAATAAATTTACAGAATAACCCGTTGATAAAATAAAACTAGATATCCCCACTACTGTATAGAAAATTATTAAATAACTTTAATCAAAGGAAACCGATGTAATGGTATCAATTAATACTGTCAGGAAATTAGCACTTGCACTTCCGGAGACAATAGAACAGCCGCATTTTCATTTGACCTCATTCCGGGTAAAAAATAAAATATTTTCTACTTTATGGGAAGTTGAAAAAAAATTAATGGTAAAATTATCATTGACAGATCAATCTGTATTTTGCGATATTGATAAGAATATCATCTATCCCGTGCCGGGAGGATGGGGGAGACAGGGTGCAACATTCATTGAATTAACCAAAGTGAAAAAACAAATTGTTGAAGAAGCATTGATATGCGCCTGGAAGATCACAGCACCCAAAACAATGGTTAAAAAATATATGCCTTAAGCCAGGTAACCTGTAATAAAGTTTACTCAAAATAATTATAATGAAAGATCCGGTTGATTATATTGCAAAGAACAAAACATCCTGGAATGATAAGACAGATCATCACTACAATTCTGCATTTTATGATGTTGATGGTTTTTTAAAAGGAAAAAATTCACTCAATGAGATTGAACTGAAATTGCTGGGTGATGTTTCGGGTAAAACAATTCTTCACCTTCAATGTCATTTTGGAATGGATAGCATTTCATTAGCCAGGATGAGAGCTGTTGTTACGGGTGTTGACCTTTCGGATAAAGCGATCGGCAAAGCAAATGAATTAGCACAACAAACAAATGCTGCTGCTACGTTTGTATGCTGTGATATTTATGATCTTCCCAATCATCTTAATAAACAATTCGATATTGTATTCACCAGCTATGGCACCATCGGCTGGTTGCCTGATATTGATAAATGGGCAGCGATTGTTTCAACATATTTAAAACCGGGCGGCAAATTTATATTTGCAGATTTTCATCCCGTAGTATGGATGACTCGCCATCTCGCGCATGCCGGCGTTGATGTAACCGCGGATCTCTGATGCGTTCTTGTCGGTGTAAACCTTGAAGTAGCAAAAGTGGCAGCGCTTCCGGCAGAAGGGAATGTGGAAGTAGACGCCCAGCGGCACGTCCTTGGGCGCGGCCGAATCCAGCACCCGTTCCACGGCGAACGCCTGTTC
>JANNBU010000127.1:0-4168 GCA_031385805.1 Ferruginibacter sp. | reverse complement strand
GAGGCCCGTTAATAAAATAACGGGCATTTACAATTGAACCATTCTTTAATTTTTCTTTTACTTCAAGTGCAGGAAATCCATTGAGAGTTATTTGCTTCCGGCTTATTTGTTTATCAAAAAAATCCGGGCTGCGGAATGATTCTTCCACCAGGCCCAGGTCGAAACTATCTTCCTCTATAAAATTGAAATTATAGATACTCTTTTTAATGATCAGCCATGCATCACCGGTTGTTTTATCTGTTGCTTCGTATTCCCATCTTTCGTCAGTTGTTGTGTTCAGGTACTCACCCGGCATTTGCGGAAGTTTCATGACAAATCCTCCCTGCGATGGCTGAAAATATACAGGTTTATGCTCTTTTTCTTTTAATGATATGGATGAAAAGAACTGGTTAGCTTCCCTACCCGATACATAATTTTCTTTTCCACTCATTTTAAAAATGATTATTTCAAAAGGCGTAACAAATATCTGGTAGCGCTGAAGATCTCCCCTGCGTGTTTTGCTACTGATATCAAACCCTTCGTAACCATTTTTTATTATTGTTTTTTTTGACAGGATCTTCCCTGGAATATTTTCATATAAAACACTATCAACTTTTCTTAGCACTTCATTTTCGGCCTGGCCCAGAAAAGCTGCATGGGTTTTCACTCTTGTAACAAGATAATAAGAACCATTGCTCATATCGGCATATTGCCTGCGGTCGAGGTTTTGATAATCCTGCCTGATCTTGTATAGATCGCCCGGCACATCTACACTGTAAAACTTATCATCAGCATATTTTTTTTGAAAGATAACGGGAACCCGTAAAAGATCGATCGCATTTTTTTGCAACCCGTTCTTATCAAGCATTTTTACAGGTCTTAAGATATATCCCCTTTTCCTGAGTAATGCTATTACTCCCCTGCGGCCCGGTAAATGTGCGGCACCAATGCCTGCAAACAGGGAGGTTTGTTTTATGATACTGTCAATAGCATTTGTCTGTATCTCGTTTCTTTTGTATAAAAATTTTTCCCTGAAGGCGACAGATTGTTCTGTAAGATTATCTAATGAATCCATCAGGTCAAGATCTCCCTTGCGGTAAGCATCCTGTATTTTTTCAACATAACCATTCATGAATTCAGCATCCAGATCATTGTCTTTTTTCTTTTTTTCTTTTGCCATATCTGCGTATGCTTCCAGGATCAGTTTTTCTGCTTCATAATAATTTTCCACACCAGCAGCTTTTTTACCAAGTCTTCTGCCGGTTTGAAAAATATACAGGTCGAGAAAAGTATCTTCTTCAAAATCTTCTTTTGTTTTATAGGAACGATATAAAAGATTATTAACGATCGCAGGTTCGGTTTGCAAGGCAAGTTTTAATTCATCAGCATATTTTTTTATGCGAAAAGAATTTTCTGTGAGGTAATCATTACCGGCCTGTTGTACAAAGGAAGCATAGTTTGCTTTCAGTTTATCGAGGTTTACCATTTCGCCCTGCCATACATCGGGGTTCAGTTCAAGTGCTACCGCATCTGTTTTTTTAATGGCATGATAAAAAGAATCACTTAAATGAAACACCAGCTTGCTGCTTACATGCATAGTTCCAAAAAGGTATGACGGTTTTGTAAGCCCATTGCCTGTGATCTCCCACAAAAGGCTGGGATATTTTTCATTGCTTCTTTGCTGGGCAAACAAATTATTTGTGAGCAACAGAAAAAAAACAATCAGGGTTATAAGCTGTTTTTTATGCATAATGATATTGATGATCGTCTGTTTGCAGTTAAAGGTGCATATTACCGGGCAATTAATAAAGAACCGGGTATTTTTTGGGTTTTATTTCTGATAAACAGGGAAAGTATCCCCGTTTTTTATTACCAGAACGTAAATATGGTTAATTTATGTACCTTTGCCCACTTTAATTAAAATCATGCCGTAACATGATAAATGCCTTATCCCCGGGAAAGGCTAAATATCTCTGTAACTTTTACAGTACTAAGGCATGTGATAATTAATATAAATTAATAATTTATTACATGAAATTATCTCAATTCCGATTTGACCTCCCCCTTAATTTAATTGCCCAACACCCTACCAAAAAAAGAGAAGAAAGCCGGATGATGGTAGTTCACCGCAAAACAGGTGAAATTGAAAGCAAACAATTCCGTGATATCATGGAGTATTTTAATGACAAAGATGTATTTGTTGTTAACAATACAAAGGTTTTTCCTGCACGTATGTATGGACGCAAAGAAAAGACCGGTGCCAAGATCGAAGTATTCTTACTGCGTGAATTAAATAAAACAAATAAACTCTGGGATGTTATTGTAGATCCTGCCCGTAAGATCCGTGTAGGTAACAAATTATATTTTGGCGAAAGTGATGAACTGGTTGCCGAAGTAATTGATAATACAACCAGCCGCGGACGTACCATTCGTTTTTTATGGGATGGCACAGATGAGGAATTCAGGCAGATGCTTGAGATCATGGGAGAAACACCGCTTCCAAAATATATAAAACGCAAGCCGGAAGATGAAGATAAAGAACGCTACCAGACCGTTTATGCAAAACATGAAGGTGCTGTAGCCGCTCCCACTGCCGGATTACATTTTAGCAAAGAACTTATTAAAAGGCTTGAGATCCAGGGCGTACGTTTTGCAGAAGTTACTTTACATACCGGCCTGGGAACTTTCAGACCCATTGAAGTTGAAGATCTGAGCAAACATAAAATGGACGCAGAATATTATAAAATAGATGAAATTGCCTGCGCTATTGTAAATAAAGCAAAGGAAGCCAATCACCGGATATGTTCTATCGGGACAACAACGATGAGGGCGATGGAAACTTCTTATACTGCCCAGAAATTATTAAAACCTTCTGAAGGATGGACCAATCATTTTATTCATCCTCCGTATAATTTTAATATTGCTGATGCATTGGTTACCAATTTTCATTTGCCAAAAACAAGTTTATTGATCATGGCATGTGCATTTGCAGGGTATGACCTGATGATGGAAGCTTATAAAAAAGCAATAAAAGATAAATACCGTTTCTTCAGTTATGGAGATTCGATGCTGATATTGTAATGGAGGCCGCCTCAAAAATATTATTTGGCAGGGAAGTCGTTAAGACGTTAAACAAACAACAAACGACACATAAAATTTCATACTTCGGCTAAAATGAACTTTTACCCGGTATTAAGCTAAACAAAAGGCTCCCAATATTGGGAGCCTTTTTAATTTTATCACTATTGTTTGGAATAGTGAACAAGGATATTTTGAACTATGGGCATATTTAACCCCTTTCATAATTCAATAATCCTTGTCTCTTTTGGGGTCTAAGGGGTATTATTAAAAACGGGCATTGTTTAGAAAAAAAAGGGGCCATGATAGAAATCAAAGCCCGTATTAATCCAATATCCTATGAAAAACCATACTATAAACGCAGGATTTAGAATTTTAGTTTGTAAACATTAAAATAATTTCAGGTTTTTTTAAAATATCATACAATTACCCGTTGTAATCAGCATAAAGATTACATAACTTTAAGTTGATCAATTTTCAAAAAAATGAAACCGATACAGCAATGGCTTGACGAATATGGAGAAAGCCATAAGAATGAGACCAATAAAATGATCCATTGGATCTGTGTGCCGGCAATATTCTTTTCATTGGTCGGGTTATTTTATGGTATAAAACTACCTTTCTTTATAGGTTATATCCAGCTGAATGTGGCGATCATACTTATAGCGCTGGCAGTAATTTATTATGCGGGCCTATCAAGAACGATCTGGATCGGGATGCTACTTTTTGGACTATTTTGTTTATGGATCTGTCATATGGTAGAGAAAAGCGGCATTTTACCCTTATGGTTATTTTGTGTGATCGTATTTATAGTGGCATGGATAGGTCAGTTTTACGGACATAAAGTAGAGGGAAAGAAACCATCTTTTTTGAAGGACCTGCAATTCTTACTGATTGGTCCGGCGTGGTTGATGAGTTTTATCTATAAAAAGTTGGGAATCAGTTTATAGTTCTTAGTTCATAGTTAAGCCTTTAATAATTGAACTATCTTTAGAGTTGCCTATTCCTTGAACTATGAACTATGAACTATGAACTATGAACTATGAACTATGAACTATGAACTATGAACTATGAACTATGAACTATGAACTATGAACTATGAACTATGAAC
>JANNBU010000125.1:0-15576 GCA_031385805.1 Ferruginibacter sp. | reverse complement strand
ACCGGTAAGTTTTACAAACCTTTCATCCGCTGATGCCACTCATTTTTTATGGAATTTTGGTGATGGTGAAAGTTCCACTGAAAGAAATCCTGTGCACCAATACAATGCTACAGGCACTTATACTGCAGAGCTGATCGCATACAATGCGGCTAATTGTACCGATACATTCCGGCTGTCCGTTACCGTAGTTGTATTGCCGTTATTAGATGTTCCTAATGCATTTACCCCCGGCCGTTTCGGTGAAAACGGGATCGTTTCTGTAAAAGGATTTGGAATTGGTAAAATGGAATGGAAGATATATAACAGGTGGGGACAGTTGATATTTCAGACTACCAATAGAAAGCAGGGTTGGGATGGAACTTTTAAAGGGAAGGTTCAGCCAATGGATGTATATACTTATACCCTGGATGTAGAATTTACCGATGGGAAAAAATTAAGAAAAACCGGCGACATAACTTTATTACAATAATGAGGAGAATTAAGATCATATCATTTGTATCATTTCTGTTCATGCTGTTCGAAGGAGCACATGCACAGGATCTTCATTTTTCGCAATTTTTTAATTCGCCGTTAACTACAAACCCTGCCAATACCGGGTTTATCCCGGATGCAGATTACAGGATAGGGGCACATTACCGGAACCAATGGACCACGATATTGTCGGTGCCTTATAAAACGATGAGTGCATTTGGCGATGCACAACTTTTCAGGAACAAACTGGAAAATGGCTGGCTTGGAGTAGGCGCTTTGATCCTCAGCGACCAGGCCGGTACTGGTAGCTTAACATCTACAAAAATTTACGGATCATTGGCTTATCATCAAATGCTTGGCAACAGTAGTTTGTTAAGTGCAGGATTTAACCTGGGCTGGGCCAACAAACGAATAGACCGGTCTAAACTTAAATTCCCCGACCAGTTCAATGGCAAATTCTTTGACAACAATGTAGTATCAATGGTTACCCTGGTAAATACAAATGTGAGTTATTTTGACATGCAGGCAGGGTTGAATTATGCTTATTTTCCGGAAGAAGATATTTATATAAATGCCGGCTATTCCATACACCATGTTAACCGGCCTAAAGAAAGTTTTTTCACTGATAATTCAACTGATGCGATCATCCCGATGAGGCATATTGGTTTTATAAATGCTATTTTAAAAGTGAATCCGAAGGTCATCATCAACCCGAATATTTATTTTACCACACAGGCAAAATCAACTGAACTGGTGGGCGGCCTCAATGCGAATTATAACCTGTCGCAATACGGCGAAATACAATTAGTTGCCGGTTTGTATTACCGTTATAAAGATGCTTTTATCCCGATGGTTGGTCTTGAATACAAAAATATCAGGGTTACCTTCAGCTATGATGTAACAACTTCTTCCCTGAATAGTTTTAATAATTATCGTGGCGCCAGCGAGTTTAACCTGATCAAAAACGGTTTTTATCCTGAAAATGTTGACAGGCAGTCGCTTTGCCCTAAGTTTTAAAAACCTGTAAACTTTACAGGTTTTTCACGATTTTTGCACAAAGAAATATACATGCCTGTATCTGCAGAAGAAAAAAATAAATTCCTCACACATCTTTCTGAATTCAAAAAAATTGCAGGGGATAATTATGTATTCACTGATGAAGAAAGCCTGGATCAATATGCCCATGATGAAACAGAAAACCTTCATTTTTTACCGGATATTGTGATCAAGCCACGCACTGCCAAAGAAATAAGTGCAGTGATGAAAATATGTAATGCAAATAAAATTCCCGTAACACCGAGGGGTGCAGGTACGGGATTGAGTGGTGGTGCACTGCCGCATAAAGGAGGTGTACTCATTTCTTTTGAACGAATGAATTCGATCATTGAAATTGATGAACGCAACCTGCAGGTTACCACAGAACCCGGGGTTATAACAGAAGTATTGCAAAATGCAGTTAAAGAAAAAGGATTGTTTTATCCACCCGATCCAAGCAGCAGGGGAAGTTGTTTTATTGGCGGCAATATTGCTGAGAACAGCGGTGGCCCCAAAGCGGTTAAGTACGGTGTGGTAAAGGATTATGTATTGAACCTGGAAGTTGTATTGCCCAATGGAGATATCATCTGGACAGGCGCAAATGTGTTAAAAAATTCCACAGGATATAATTTAACACAATTGATGGTTGGGAGCGAAGGAACTTTAGGCCTTGTTACTAAAATTGTTTTGAAACTGTTGCCACATCCTAAATATGACCTGCTGATGCTGGTGCCATTTAATGACCTGGAAAAAGCCGGGGCAGCCGTAAGTGCTATTTTCAGGGCCGGTTTTACACCCAGTGCACTCGAGTTGGTTGAAATTGATGCACTGAAGATCGTAAGTCGTATGGTAGATAGTACTGCTGTACCCGTAACTGGTGATATGGCAGCCCACCTGATCATTGAAGTAGATGGAAATCACATGGAAACTTTAATGAGTGAAATGGAAGCTATATCGGAGCTGCTTACGGAATTTGATTGCGGCGAAATATTTTTTGCAGATGACGAACAGCAAAAAGCAGCATTGTGGAAGTTACGCAGAAGGGTAGCCGAAGCGGTAAAACTTGACGGTTATACCATTGAAGAAGATACTGTAGTTCCCAGGGCCGAATTGCCTGCACTGATCCGTGGGGTAAAAGAACTGGGCATTAAATATGATTTCAAAGCAGTATGTTATGGCCATGCAGGTGACGGCAACCTGCATATCCGAATAAAAAAAGAAGGCAGTATTTACAGTTTGAATAATCCTGCTGTGATCCCGGCATTAAAAGCATTGTTCCAGTTGGTAAAATCATTGGGCGGTACCATCAGTGGTGAACATGGTATCGGGTTGATCCAGAAAGAATACATGGATATTGTTTTCGATGATGCCGGCCTGGAGATTATGCGGGGAATTAAAAGGTCTTTTGATCCCAATAATATTTTAAACAGTGGTAAAATTTTTGATCTATAAATAAAAACAATTTACTTTATGAAGCATGTCATTGCATTGGTACTGATTTCTTTTCTTGCAGTAAACACGTATGGACAAGATGAAGAAGTTAAAATGAAAACAGTTAAGGAACATAAAAATGAAGGGTGGTTCAAAAAAGACCGTCTCTTTGTTGGGGGCGATATTAACCTGGGTTTTAGCAACAGCAGCACTGTATTAGGGATAAGCCCTTATTTTGGATATAGCATTAATAAATACCTGGATGTAGCTGCAAGTTTCAATTTCAATTATACATCACAACGAGACAATGTGGAGTTAGGAGATAAGGCAAGACTAACAGTTTATGGAGCAGGTAGTTTTCTAAGAGTTTATCCTTTGAAATTTTTATTTGCCCAGGCACAATTTGAGCATAATTTCATTAAGTTTAAATATTTTCCTGTCGCCAACTCATCTTATCTTAAAGAGACCCGTCACTTTGATGCTAACAGTTTCTTAGTTGGAGTAGGGTATGCTGGTGGGAGAGATGAGGATAACAACAGTTTTTATTATTTCTCTGTTTCATGGGATTTGATCAAAAATATAAACTCACCTTATGTTGACGGACTTGGAAGAGCTGTTCCCATAATTCGTGCAGGTTATAATATTGCGCTGTTCCAGGGCAGAAGGTAAAGAACTACAACAATCACAAATATTTCAACAAGCCTGACGGTTCTTTAAGTACCGTCATTTTTATTTCAGGATCATCATACAAAAAACTTTCCTGGTGCATCAGTTGAATATGGGCAATCAAATGATCATAAAAACCTCCTGAGTTCAGAAAAAATATTTTTTTGTCGTGTATGTTAAGCTGGTTCCAGGTAAGCATTTCAAATACTTCATCCAATGTACCATACCCACCGGGCAAAATAATAGCGGCATCGCATTTTTCATACAGCATTTGCTTGCGAACGTGCATGGTTTCTACCACGATCAGCTCTGTTAAACTATCATGCTGGTGCTCCCAGTCGGTAAGCACTTTGGGAATGATTCCAATAACTTTTCCCTTCTTTTCGAGTGTGGAATTCGCTACGGCAGCCATCAATCCTTTGTTCCCACCACCATATATCAGCGTGATATTTTTAGCTACAAGCAAATGGCCAAGTGCTGTTGCATGGGCTTCAAATAGAGGATTATTACCCGGTTTGCTCCCACAAAAAACTGCTATTGATCGTATTGACATGCGATTTATAAATTATTTATCTGCAAAGACACAAAGATTTTTTATATTTTCAATCTTATTTTTACATTATGTTGTTCCGATAACATGAACTTTTCAAAAGTTTGATCTTTAAAATTTAATTTTTTACTGCTTTAAAACTTTTGAAAAGTTACTAAACCATTTTCTATGTCACCATACCTCTTGTTATCTTTTGTATTGGGATATTTTGTTTTGCTCTTTGTTGTGGCCTGGATTACCAGCCGCAATTCAAACAATGATTCTTTTTTTATCGGCAATAAAAATTCCAACTGGAAATTGGTTGCTTTTGGCATGATCGGTACATCGCTCAGCGGGGTAACTTTTGTAAGTGTTCCCGGCAGCGTAGGTAATATCGGTAAAATGGGCGCTATGCCCAATGCCCTGGGATATTTCCAGGTAGTGATCGGTTACCTGCTGGGCTATGTAGTGATTGCATATGTGTTGCTGCCCTTGTATTATAAAATGAACCTTACCTCTATCTATAATTATTTAAAACAACGTTTTGGTGAATGGGCATATAAAACAGGAGCTTCATTTTTTATTCTTTCAAGAACTGTTGGTGCAACTGCCCGCCTGTACCTGGTAATTAATATCCTGCATATTTTCATATTATCCCAGTTGCATATTCCATTCTGGGTTTCAGCATCAGTGGTATTGCTCATGATATTATTGTACACTTTTGAAGGAGGTGTAAAAACAATTGTTTATACTGATACACTGCAAACTTTCCTAATGATAACCGGCCTGGTTGTTTGTGTGGTATACATATTGAATAACCTCAATTTTTCCATTACTGATGCAGTGAATGCCATGGAAGCAAAAAACCTTACTAAAATTTTCAATACTGATGTTAACAGTAAAGGTTTTTTTATAAAACAGATCATCGGAGGTATGTTCATTACTATTGCCATGACCGGGCTTGACCAGGAGATGATGCAAAAAAATATCAGTGTTAAAACCTTAAAAGATTCTCAAAAGAATATCCTCACTTTTAGCGTAATACTTGTTTTTGTAAACCTCTTGTTTTTATTACTTGGAGGATTATTGTATATCTATGCTTTCAACAATGGCGCATCTTTTACAAGCGTTGTAGCAGACAACAAGGAAGTATTCGGCCTGTATCACAATAACCTCAATATCACCGGGGATAATTTATTTCCTTCTATTGCGCTTGGATTGTTTCAACAGGTGCCTGCTGTTATATCGGTCATTTTTATCATTGGCCTTATTTCTGCATTATTTCCCAGTGCTGATGGGGCATTAACGGCGCTCACTTCTTCATTTTGTATAGATATACTGGGATTAAAAGAAAGATCCGATCTGAATGAAAAGCAAAGAAGAAATATCCGCCTCACTGTTCATTTATCCATGACAGTTGTTTTCTTTTTATGTATCCTTATTTTCAGGGAGATCAACAGCCGTTCAATCATTGACAAGATACTTGACCTTGCGGGCTATACTTATGGCCCCTTACTAGGTTTATTTTCTTTTGGTATACTAACAAAAAGATCACTGCCCAATAATTTTATCATTGCACTGATCGCATTGATAAGCCCGGTACTTTGTTATTTTTTAAAGAACAATGCAGCTTCCATTTTTAGAGGATATGATATCGGGATAGAAATTTTGTTAATAAATGGGTTGCTTACATTCCTGGGTTTGTTAATAATTTCAAAAAAAACTGTTACTCAGTAAATTTTAATGGACATCATCAATCAAAGTGCTGAAACATATTCAAAAAAATACACTTCCATATTGGATGATATTTTGCTTGAAAATGAAACCAATACACTTGCTACGCATGAGCATGCTCAGATGCATAGCGGCCATGTGCAGGGGAAGTTTTTAGAGATGATCAGCCGGATGATAAAACCGGGGAAAATACTGGAAATAGGCACTTTTACAGGCTTTAGTGCGTTATGTTTATCTAAGGGCCTTCAACAGAACGGAGTGTTGCACACGATAGAATTGAGGGAAGAGGATGCGGCAACTGCTGCAACATATTTTACAAAGTCGGGTGCAGAAAATAAGATCAAATTGCATGTAGGAAATGCGCTTGAAATAATTCCCCGCCTGGATGAAAAATGGGACCTGGTTTTTATAGATGCAGATAAGGTGAGTTATATTGAATATTACGAATTAACTTTGCCTTTTTTAAACAAGGGTGGGTGGATACTGGCAGACAATGTATTGTTTCATGGACAAGTGTTGGAAACTGAAATAAAAGGGAAAAATGCAAAAGCCATCCAGGCATTTAATGAGCATGTAGCTACAGATAACAGGGTAGAACAGGTGCTGCTTACGGTAAGGGATGGATTAATGTTGATCAGAAAATTATAAATATATGAAGAAAATAGTGGTTGCTATTTTATCATTTTTTACTTGCACAATTACTTCGTCACAAACTATCAGTGTTGAAGAATATATAGCTATATATAAGGACATTGCGATCGCCGAAATGAAACGTGTTGGTATTCCGGCTTCTATAACTTTGGCACAGGGTATTTTGGAAACAGAAAGCGGTAACAGCGATCTTGTAAGGAGGTCCAATAATCACTTTGGTATAAAATGCAAGAATACCTGGACAGGTGCCAGTGTTTTTCATGATGATGATGCCGCAGGTGAATGTTTTAGAAAGTATGATAATGCTACAGACAGTTATAAAGACCACAGTGATTTTTTACGTGGCAGTAACAGGTATGCATTTTTATTTGACCTCGATCTTTCAGATTATAAAGGCTGGGCTTATGGGTTAAAAAAAGCCGGTTATGCCACCAATCCGCGTTATCCTGAAATACTGATCAGGAATATAGAAGAGAATAACCTGCAGCAGTATGATCAGCAGGAAGCAGGTCTTAGCGGGACAAGAGCAGTTGAGAATGAACCTTTAGATGAATTAAAAAAACCGGATGAAATAAAGAAGCCGGTTGAAATGAAAAAGCCTGTAGACATTGCAAAAAGCAATGAAATGAACACCGGGAAAAACCTGCAATCGATCAAGGCGGGTAAAACCCTGTTCAATGGATTGAAAGCAGTATTTGTTCCCAAAGGAACATCCTTGCTTGCCATTGCAACTGAGTTTGATATTGCATTGGCTACATTAATGGAATACAATGACTTTAATGCAGATGGCTTATTGAAAGAAGAACAATGGATCTTCCTGGAAAAAAAACTAAAACAAGGCAACCGTGATTTTTATATTACAGAATGGGGCGAAACACTGCATGGAATATCGCAGACAAATGCGATACAACTGGCATCACTGGTTCAGTTTAACAACATCAGGTCAGGTGAAATTATTAAACGTGGAACAAAGATCAGGTTAAGACCCGGTACTGCAAAACAGGAAACCAAAGGCAGCAATACAAATGTTATCATGCACCAGGTACAAATAAAAGAAGGTTTGTATGCCATTTCAAAAAGATACAATGTTCCTGTAGCCGAAATAAAACAATTGAATAATTTAACTGCAGATGACCTGCACGTTGGTCAACAATTGATCATCTCAAAATAAAAATGTATGTCTGTTATAGAGGTTTATGGTAAAAAATTTCAACCGTATTTAACTGCTGCTGAAATTGATAAACAGATTAAAAGGCTTGGATCAGCGATCAATAAAGATTACCAGGGTAAACGTCCTTTGTTCATTGCCATTTTAAATGGTTCATTTATGTTTGCTTCCGATCTGTTCAAAGAACTTACGATCGATGCAGAGATATGTTTTATTAAACTTGCTTCTTATAAAGGCACAAGCAGCACAGGTCATGTAATTACTTCTATAGGATTGGATGAATCACTTAAAGACCGTCACGTTGTTGTGTTGGAAGATATTGTTGATACCGGAAAAACATTGAGTGAATTCCTGCCACAGCTGAAGGATCACCAACCGGCATCTTTAAAAATTGCAGCCTTATTGCACAAGCCCGATGCAACAGTATTTCCATTAACGATCGATTATCTTGGATTTAGTGTACCGAATAAATTTTTACTTGGCTATGGCCTGGATTTTGACGGTCTTGGCCGTAATATCAAAGAGATATACCAGTTGATCGGTGATGAATGAGGCAACATAAAAAATAATAAAGTAGTCTATGGATAGAAAATACCTATTTCAAACCAACGTTATTTGTTGAAAAGACCCGTTATATATTGCTTTCTCTTTTTACTTGCAAACAATGCATTTGGGCAATACTATCTCCGTGGTGAAATAAAGGACGAACACAACCAGGGGATCCAGCATGCAAAAATATTTTTGCATTCGGCCAGGGCCATTTATTACTCCGGTACCTACGGTGGGTTTGGTATAAATGTTACAAATCTTTATGATTCACTTACGGTCAGTGTAGATGGTTACGAAAGCAAAACTACCAGGGTAAGGTCTGATCAGTGGCAAAATATTGTTTTAAAAATTTCTGCTGCAACTGTTAGTAAAAACAGGCCTAAACTGATCTCCATAACAAGGGACCCTAAAGAAAGTTCAAAATTCAACTGGTTTACAGATAATGAAACTTATTTTAAACTGGTAGAAAACAGTTATGTGAATACCGCGGGTTATCCCAATACAGGGTTTGCATTAAATGTAAACAAAGCATCTTACAGTAATGTGCGCAGGTTCCTGAATACGGAAAGCCCGGTTCCGCCAGATGCTGTAAGGATAGAAGAACTGATCAATTATTTTAACCTGCACTACCGGGAGCCAGTAAACGGAGAAGTTTTCAGGATGGGATCCCAGCTTACCTCTTGTCCATGGGATGCCAAAAAGCAATTGTTATTTTTGAATACCAGTGCAAAGAAACTTGATCTTGAAAAAGTTCCACCCTGCAATTTTGTTTTCCTGATTGATGTATCGGGTAGTATGGATATGCCCAACAGGTTGCCGCTGCTGAAAGCTGCATTCCAGATGTTTGTAAAGAACCTGCGTGAAAAAGACAAAGTGTCAATTGTAATGTATGGAGGCACAGTAGGGGTGTGGCTTCAGCCTACATCCGGTGCAGAAAAGGAAAAGATCACTGAATCCATTGAATCACTCACTGCCGCAGGTGATACACCGGGCGAATCTGCTATACGTTTTGCTTACCAGCTTGCTCAAAGCACTTTTATCAAGGGCGGTAATAACAGGGTGATCCTTGCTACGGATGGTGATTTTAATGTAGGAGAAAATTCTGAAAAAGCACTGGATGAACTGATAACAAAGCAACGCCAGACGGGTGTTTACCTGACATGCCTTGGAGTTGGCATGGGAAATTTCAAAGATTCAAAATTGCAAACCCTGGCTAAAAAAGGGAACGGCAATTATGCTTATCTCGATGATATAAAAGAAGCAGAAAAAGTATTGGTAAAAGAGCTTACACAAACTTTTTATGCCGTAGCGGATGATGTGTTCATGAATGTAAATTTTAATCCGGCCATGGTAAAACAATACCGGCTTGTTGGATTTGATAACCAAAAGGATGCTGTTACGGATGTTACAAGCGAACTTGAAGGAGGAGAAATTGGTAGCGGTAACAGTACACTGGCAATATTTGAAATAATACCTACGCAACAAAACCTGCTGACTAAAAACACTACCGTAGCAGATGATATAGCAACACTTTCTTTAAGGTTTAGCCTTTGCAATGATACAGCGCTGTGCCAATCAATATATAAAGTCCCCAATAATTACCTGGTTGTTGATAGTATTGATAATGACCTCAAATTTGTAACCGCTGTTACTATGTTTGCATTGAAATTAAAGCAGTCTCAATATATCAGTGAAAAAATCGATTGGCCCTTCATTAAAAGCATAGCGTTATCATCAGCCGAGAAAAATAATTACCTGCAGCAGGAGTTCATTAAATTAATCGACAAGGCTGAAAAGATCTATTCAATTAAAAAGAAAAAGAAGAAGAAAGATAAAGTTTCCTGATGCAAACCATAGAACCGAAAGGGAGTGTAAACTGAACTGTGTCATCGTTCTTCGCATCCCCCTTTTCTCCGGGCCCTTGACATTGACACCTACTTTGAGTTGTAAAGTTTTTTCAAATTAGGTGTCAATGTCAAGTGGGATGTCTTCGATACATCTTTGGAGATATATCAGATGCAGAACCGTAATACCCATTTTTAAAATTGCAAAATCAACTCATTTCCGAAAAATATTTATGGAAATAAGGGATCGTTTCAATTCCCTTATAAAAATTGGCGATATCAAATTTTTCATTGGGACTGTGCAGGTTGTCACTGTCGAGCCCAAAGCCCATTAAAACAACTTTTGTTCCCAGCTCTTTTTCAAACAAAGAACAGATAGGGATACTGCCACCACCACGTACAGGGATAGGTGCTTTTCCGAAAGTTGTTTCCATTGCTTTAGAAGCCGCCTTGTATGCTTTGCTGTTGATGGGTGTTAAATAGGGTTCCCCGCCATGATGCAGGGTAGCTTTCACTGTCACATATTCAGGTGCTATTTTTTGCAGGTGATCAATCAGGATCTTCGACATTTTTTCAGAAGACTGGTTGGGAACAAGCCTGGCAGATATTTTGGCAAATGCTTTTGATGGGAGAACTGTTTTAGCGCCTTCGCCGGTATAACCTCCCCAGATACCATTCAATTCCAGTGTAGGGCGTATGCCTGTTCTTTCATTTGTGGAATAACCTTTTTCGCCCCAGAGTTTTTTCACCCCAAGATCTTTTTTATATTCACTTTTACTAAAAGGTGCTTTTGCCATCAATGCCCTTTCTTCTTTAGAAGAGACCACTACGTCATCATAAAACCCGGGGATCTTAATATGATTGTCTTTATCATGAAGTGATGCGATCATTTTGGCAAGGATCGTTATGGGGTTTGCAACGGCACCACCATACACACCACTGTGCAGGTCACGGTTTGGTCCGGTTACTTCCACCTCTATGTAACTTAAACCACGCAGGCCGATATCGAGGCTGGGAGTTTTAAGGCTTATCATGGCACTGTCGCTGATCAACACACAATCTGCTTTTAAAAGATCCTTGTGTGAGGATACAAATTTTCCGAGATTTGGCGAACCGACTTCTTCTTCGCCTTCAATACAGAATT
This sequence comes from Ferruginibacter sp., assembly GCA_031385805.1. Classification (GTDB taxonomy): domain Bacteria; phylum Bacteroidota; class Bacteroidia; order Chitinophagales; family Chitinophagaceae; genus Ferruginibacter. The sequence goes on along the minus strand of JANNBU010000125.1, from coordinate 4,354 downwards.
TAATATTGTTCTCAAGTGTATTTGTTTGTATCAATGTTTCCAGCGCTTTTATGTGCATATACATCTGTCCCTTATCATCGCAACTTCCGCGGGCAAATATTTTTCCGTCTTTGATAAGCGGATCAAAGGGGCCGCTGTTCCATAATTCCAATGGTTCGGCAGGTTGTACATCATAATGACCATAAACCAATACAGTTGGTTTGGAAGCATCTATTATCTTTTCTCCATATACGATCGGGTGACCGTCTGTTGGATATATTTCTGCTTTGCCGGCACCGGCATCGAGCAAGCGTTGCTTTACTGCTTCAGCACATTTTATCATATCGGGCTTGTGTTCTGTTTTGGCACTAACACTTGGGATACGCAACAGATCGAGTAATTCATTTAAGAAACGATCCTTATTTTTTTCCTGGTAATCTTTCCAAACCTGCATAGTTGTATGTAGTTTATGAATGTATAATTAATGAAGGGGTTACGAATATACCTTATTTTTTATTTTTATTTTAAAGCTTTTTGCACAATATCTTTTATAAAACTTTTATGTTTTATTATTTGGCCGTAAGGGAAACTTGCTATTACATTTGCATCACAATTGTACAATTGCTTGTCAATTCATCAGCCTTTGTTTAGTTACCTCCCGGTCTTTTTGGATGTTTCTATGCAAAGGCTGAGTCAATTATGAGAACAGTTTTATCGGGTATTTATCTTTCTGTACAGGGCGAATGGTCCTGCCAATAATAAATAGGCCAATGCTGATAGTGCCAGTATCCATTTTATTAATGAGCAGATCGTTGTTAAAAGTGCAATGCTTCCGGTTGAAAATCCATTGAGCGTGATCAGCATCCCGGCATTTTCAGCAATATCCAATAAACCCGCATTTAATGCACCCATTGCCAGGAATATTCCCAGCTTATGTACAAAACCTGTAAAAGATTCGGCGATCGTTTTGCAGGCATAGAACAGGAATAATGAATAGAAAAAAAGAAAAATAAAATCCAGCCAGGTATTTTTTATAGCTACCCTGATATTGTCTGTACTATTTGACCCGGTTGGTGCCCAGGCTTCTATTACGGCATGTGCTTTTGAGCTGTTATAGGCAAACTCAAGGTTAAGTATTCCCAGTGGTGTAGCAGGAGTGTTTAATGAACGTCCTGTACCGGCCATTATATACATCATAATGAAAGTACCTGCAACCAGGAAGAGCCAGTTAATTTTTTTCATCATATTTTCTCAAAACGTTGTTGCACATAATCCCAGTTAACCAGGTTCCACCAGTTTTCAATATAGTCTGCTCTTTTGTTTTGATACTTTAAATAGTAAGCATGTTCCCAAACGTCAATGCCTAGCAGCGGAAATCCTTTTATGTCACTGATGCCTGCCTGTCCGGTAGGCAGGTCCATCAGTGGATTATCCTGGTTCGGACTGCTGCCGGTCTTCAGGTTTTTTTCCGCATCTACATACAACCACGCCCAACCACTTCCAAAGCGGGTTTTGGCAGCTTCACTGAATTTATCTTTGAATCCTGCAAATGATGTGAATGTATTTTCAATGGCTTCCAATAATTTACCTGTTGGTTTGTTGTTTGCTGTTTTGGGTCGCATTGATTGCCAGAACATTTCATGGTTATAATGGCCGCCTGCATTGTTGCGCATTTTGGCAGAATATTTTGAAATTTTTGCCAACACATCTTCTAATGGTTTAGCGGTATCAACTCCTTCTGCCAATGCTGCATCCTTTAAATTTTTGGAATAAGCCGCTGCGTGTTTGCTGTAATGGATCTCCATGGTCAGGGTATCAATTATATCTTCCAGTGCATTGTAACTATAGGGTAATGGCTTCTGATCGAACCCGGTACTGTAATCAGTGGTCAGATTTTTTTTTGATCTATCAACGGGTGTTGCAAAAGAACTCAATCCTGCTATTCCCAGTGTAATGGCAGCAGCACCTGTGGCAGTGTTTTTAATAAATTTTCTCCTGCCTGCTGATTGAAACTGGCTCATAGTTGTTTATTTAAAATTTTATCGTTGTCATCCTGCTGAAATTTACGTAACAATGGCCGTATTTTATTGAAAACCCGGTAATAATATTCTTTGCTGAAAAGTTGTGAATCATGCATGGCTTTATAGGTAAGAAAGATCCCAACAGGAACCAATACAATAATAGCCAGCCACATACCTGTAAAAGGAGCTACCAGGTCTTCCTTGACAAATTTTTCGCCAAACATATTTAACAGGTGAAAGATCAAAAAGAAAATAATGGCTACCACCAGCGGCATACCAATACCGCCTTTCCTGATGATGGAGCCAAGTGGTGCCCCAATAAAAAATAATACCAGGCAGGCAAGCGACAGCGAAAATTTTCTATGCCATTCAATTTTATGATAGCGGATATCTTTTTCCCTTGCTTCCAGGTTTCCTGCCGGAAACTGCAATGAATTCTTAATTTCTGAAACTCTGCTGATTGCACTTGCTTTTATCCTGACCAATAAAGAATCGGGGATCAATGCAGTATTGAGTGGCAATGCTGATCTTACAGCAGTATTCCAGTTACTGTCGGGTTCATTTGTATAATGCAGGTAACCGAAGAATGCCTGGTTCACTTGTTTTGAAAGGCTGTCCCTGATCTTAGTTAATGAATCAATATTTTTATTCAACTGTCTCGCACTCAGCATCTGGTAATTACCTTTAAAGGCACTATCAGGCGTATTTTGTTTTTGTAATACACTCAGGTCAAACAGTTTTTTAAAATCCTTAAATCCAAGCCTGATGAATTCAGTAGCGGTATCATACACATTTCCCCTTTCCTGGTAGCGGTAACCATTTTCTAAATTGAATTCCAGGAAATTCTTATCATCAGATATTTTCATTACGCCCTTCTCGGCAATGATACAATTATCCTGCAGGGCATTGGTCTGTTCATAGATCAACACATTCCTGATCGTTTTTCCATCAGCTTCCTTTTTCCCGACTTTAATTGCATAATTGGGAATATGTGTGAAAAAAACGCCTTCTTTTAATTCAAATGCAGGCTTTTTAAAATAAATATCACTGTAAAGTGTTTTAAATTTTAAAGTGGCAAAGGGTATCACATAGTTCGCAAACATAAATGTAACTCCCGAAAGGAGGATGGCAACAAAAACAAGCGGCCGCATAAAACGTAAAAGGGAGATCCCGGCCGATTTAATGGCAACCAGCTCAAAACTTTCACCCAGGTTCCCAAATGTCATAATGGATGAAATAAGGATAGCGATCGGCATGGCAAGGGTGAGTAAGGATGCGCTTGCGTACCACAAAAACTGCCCGATGGTGATAAAGTCGAGTCCTTTTCCCACCAGGTCATCTATATACTTCCACAATATCTGCATCATCAATACAAAGAATGCAATGAAAAAAGTTATTATAAAAGGCCCTATAAAAGATTTAATAATGAGTTTGTCTAATTTTTTTATCATACCGGGATATATAAAAAAGTATTTTGAAAAAAAATTCAGTAATTTTTCAAAATGAGTTTAGCAACAAAAATAACTCTTTCTGATAAGGAACTTTCATTGGCTACTAATGCAGAATGGGTTTTAACGAAACAAATGATCATTGAAAAAGTATATCATTTATTTGCACAAACGATTCCTGACATTAAATTACTGCTATTAAATGACCAGTCGATGTTACCTGTAGAAGTAATATCATCTGTACCGAAAATATATAAGGGCGAAAACTATTTGCAGTTGCCTTATGTAATGCTGGATTATCCCCGTTGCTTTAACCGGGAGAATATATTTGCAGTACGGACCATGTTCTGGTGGGCAAATTTTTTCAGCATTACCCTGCATGTATCCGGCGATCATGTAAATGCGGTTAGGGAAAACCTGCTCAGGAATAAGAAATTAATTGGCAGCGAATTTTTTATTGGAGTAAATGAAAACCAATGGGAACACCATTTTGAAGCAAATAATTTTTTACCTTATCAACAACTTGATATAACGCAACAAATAAAATTATTTGAACAAAATGATTTTATAAAACTGGCATTGAAATTTGATCTGTACCAATGGAACAGTATGCCGGCATTGTTACATGAAGGATATAAAAAAATTGCAGCACTGATATCTTAACTGCCCAGGCGGTGAAAAAGTTCTTTTACCTGGTACTCCCATAACTGGCTCTGATCTTTGATCTCTTTTTTTTCTGCAAAATCTGTTACTACAAGTATCGTTTGATTGGTAACTTCAGATTTATCTATTCTGAATTCAAAAAACTCATCTGTTTGTGAATGGGTCCAGTGAAAACGAATAAACCTGTCTTCTTCTTTGCCGAGTAAATCTGCATATTCGGCAGATCCGTTCCATGAAAAACTA
>JANNBU010000103.1:0-4856 GCA_031385805.1 Ferruginibacter sp. | reverse complement strand
TGATGGTATCATTCTTTTCTGTTTGTACAGAACGCTTAAGACTATCGGCCTGCTGTGCGGTTACATATCCCCATGTAGGGTCTATCTGTGCTATTGAGAAGAATGGTAATAGGCAGAGCAGGGATATTTTTACAAATGGTTTCATTTTAATTTCTTTTTTTGTTTTGATGGGGGTAAAAAATTTTCACCAGTAATTACTTTTCTTCCTGTTTTATTTTCCAGTGCAAGCCTTGCATCTTTTGCAATACGACCACCTTTCTTTCCGGCTGTTGCATTTTGTTTTAATCCTTCTGCTTTATCTGTTTCTGCAATTTGTCTTGTAGATAATTCGGCCAGTGCGGTAAAGATTAATTCAGCTTCACTCATGTGGTCACGAAGGGTTTGTTGTTTTAATCCTTTCAGATTTTTATGTTGCTTTACAGAAAGCCCGGCCCATTCTGTATGAATAATGTTTGTTAGGAATGCAAACTCATCATTTTTTTCCACGCCGCTTACTTTCCAGTAATCAGTTAATTTATTCCGGGTTTCCTGCCCGGTCATTCTTTGCTGTATCCACTTTTCACTTCTTCCTGATTTTTGCCAGTTCTCTCTTGCACGGTCAAGGCTTTGTTCGGGGTCGGCTATTTCTTTCATTCGTTCATAGCCGGTTTTTGCCAGCCATTGTTTAAAAGGTTCTGCTTTAGGGGAGGGGATGGATTGAATGATACGTAACAATACCTGTGTTTCTGCTACATCAGTTTCTCTCATTTTGCCATCGGTGGCTTTCATTTTCAACTGTCGACAAACTGTCGACAGTTCAAGACCATCTTCGGTTTTTACCCTTTGTTTCATTTTAAACCAGTAATCCCTTGGGTTGGTACTGTCAGTTAAAATGGCAACTACATCAATAATGGAGAAATACCATTTCTCTTCTTTCTCATCCCAAAGGGTTCTTACTTTCTGTTGTTCAAACAGTTTTATTTTACTGTTCATAAAATGCTTTATTTTTTAACTGGTAAGTTAGTTTTCGTTAATTTATTCATCAATTTGGGTTTTATTTTCTTTACTCCTTTTGTTCAGATGGTTTTGCACATTCATAATTATATCGGTATTTGAATAATAAACTCACTTCCTTCTCCTTCCTTCGTCTCAACATTCAACTCCCCAACATGTGCTTTTACAATATCATAACTCAAACTCAACCCTAATCCTGTTCCCTGCCCGGTTGGTTTGGTAGTAAAGAAGGGTTGAAAGATTTTATCGAGTATTTTTTGAGGGATACCGTTGCCATTGTCTTTTACGTTTATGTGGACCTCACCCTGCCTACCGCCAGGCAGGCCCTGACCCTCTCCTTTGGAGAGGGAACGCTTTGTAGTCACCGATACGGTTGGTTCATATCCCGGGGATCCTTCTTTTTTCTTTTCAGCAACTGCATAAAATGCGTTGGTGATTAAATTGAGAATTACTCTTCCGATATCCTGCGGAATGATGTTAATGTTGCCAATGCTTTCATCAAAATCAGTTTTCATGGTTGCATTGAATGACTTGTCTTTTGCCCTTAATCCATGATAAGCTAACCGTAAATATTCATCTGCCAGTGTGTTGATATTGGTTGGTTCTTTTTGCCCGGTGCTGCTGCGGCTGTGTTGGAGCATGCCTTTTACAATAGCATCTGCTCTTTTGCCATGGTGATTTATTTTTTCTTCATTCGCAATTACATCATCGGCTAAAGCATTTACTTCATCAATATTTCCTTTCTTAATTTCATCTTTCATTTCCACCAGCAATTCTTTATTTACCTCCGAAAAATTATTAACGAAGTTTAACGGGTTTTGAATTTCATGGGCAATGCCGGCAGTAAGCTCACCCAATGAAGCCATTTTTTCTGATTGTATGAGTTGGGATTGGGTGGATTTTAATTCCTCTAACGACTGTTTTAATTCGGCAGTTCTTTCATCTACTTCACTTTCGAGTTGCACTTTTTGTTGGGCAATCAGTAAGTTACGCTCTTGCTCTTTTTCTTTAGCCAATCTTTCTTTTGAAAGTATTTCCTCAGCTACTTTCTTTTGTAATTGTTGATAGCGCTGGATTAAGCTCCAGGAAAAGAATGTGAGTACCCATACCAATCCAATCTGTTCCAGGAAGGTAAACCTGTTATTTACCCATACCCATTTCAGAAAAAAAGGTATTGGTATTCGGGTATATTCATTTAAGAACTTAAATAAAACCATAAAGGAAGGAATAGTCATTATACAAATGACAGGTAATACTGCCACTATTGCCAGCCTGACTTCCTTTAAATGAGAATGCAAAAATAATACAAGGGTAGTAAGTATGGAAAACAATACCATTCCCGGTCCTATGATGTCGGCATAATTAACAGGAATTATATCTTTTTTCTGTAGAATAAAGAAAAAAACAACGTAAAAACTTAAACCAATAAGATATTTATCCCATCGTGGAAAATATTTGAATGTTTCAAAAAAAGCACGTACAAAATGTATCAGGAAAAAAAAGAAAAATACACTGGAAAACTGTGCCAAATAACAGTTCCATACCGGATGTTCCCTGAAAAAAATATCATTCGAAGAAAAAAAACGCATCAAGCCATTAAACAAAAGTGTTAAGGAAAAAAAAAGGTAAACCCGTCTGCGAACAATCAGAAAAAAATATAAATTAAACAGAGCAGCCAGGAAAAATATTCCAAATAAAAAAAAAGGAAGGGCAGATGAATCATTTTTATCATAATAATCATGTATCACTTTATCAGTAAAGCCAAAATTTATACCCAGGTAGTCAGGTGTATTAATCAAATAGTCAAAATTATTTCGTTCATAGATTAATAATTCTGCTTCGGGCTGTATTATATAAGTAAGCGTTGTGTTTCGTTTTAGATCATTGCGTTTGCTCCATGGTACAATTGTTCCGGTTATTTTATGCTCCCATTTTCCATTTAACCCCCGGGTATATAAATCAACATAAGTAGCATTTTTTGGTATTGATATTCTTGCTTCATGCTTCATGCGATTTTTAAAGCGATACCGAAACCAGAATGTTTTTATAGAATAATCAATGCTGAATATTCCTTTTACTTTGGTTGTATTGCTGTGAAATCTATCTGCTATCGGCGAATGGATTACATCATTAATAGTCCACAGATCTTCCCGATCTTCCAGCATTTGCCAGTAGCTGTCATCCAGCCTGATAGAAACTGCTGTATCTGTTTGTAATTCATAAGCAGGGGGCAAATTATTTTGTGCAATGGTATCTACAAAAGAAAACGCCGTTAAGTACCATATTAATAAAATATTTTTCATTTTGTTTAGGTTAAGGGTAGTTCAATGATAAACGCTGCTCCTTCTTTTCCTGCCTGCGCTGCCGCTTCGGCAGACAGGGTTTCCACTTTCAACTTACCTCCATGCGCTTTTACAATATCATAACTCAAACTCAACCCCAATCCTGTTCCCTGCCCGGTTGGTTTGGTGGTAAAAAAGGGTTGAAATATTTTATCCAATACTTTTTGAGGGATGCCGTTGCCGTTGTCTTTAACGGTTATTCGGACCTCACCCTGCCTACCGGCAGGCAGGCCCTGACCCTCTCCAAAGGAGAGGGAACGCTTTGTAGTCACCGATACAGTTGGTTCATATCCCGGGGATCCTTCTTTTTTCTTTTCAGCAACTGCATAAAATGCGTTGGTAATTAAATTGAGAATTACTCTTCCGATATCCTGCGGAATGATATTGATATTGCCGATGCTTTCATCAAAATCAGTTTTTAATGTTGCATTGAAAGATTTGTCTTTTGCACGAAGGCCGTGATAGGCGAGACGTAAATATTCATCTGCAAGTGTGTTGATATTGGTTGGTTCTTTTTGCCCGGTGCTGCTGCGGCTGTGTTGCAACATTCCTTTTACAATTGCATCAGCACGTTTGCCATGATGATTTATTTTTTCTTCATTCGCAATTACATCATTCGCAATTTCTTTTGCATCAGTCAGATTTCCTTTATCCATTTCTTCTTTCATTTCTACCAATAATTCATTATTTACATCTGAAAAATTATTGATGAAGTTCAATGGGTTTTGAATTTCATGGGCAATGCCTGCGGTAAGTTCACCGAGCGATGCCATTTTTTCAGCTTGTATCAATTGGGATTGGGTGGATTTTAAGTCGTCTATAGATTTTTTTAATTCTATTGTTCTTTCTTCCACTTTAGCCTGAAGATTTTCTTTTTCATGTCTTAATCTCCGTTCTCTCCATTTACTGAAAATCCGTAACGCACCTAGAAATAGCAGTGCATATAATGTATAAGCCCACCATGTTTTCCACCAGGGTGGTAAAATAGTAATGGTCATGGATATTCCTTCCTCATTCCATACGCCATCTGCGTTGGAAGCTTTTACCCGAAAAATATATTTGCCCGGCGAAAGATTGGTATAAGATGCTTTTCTTTCTTTGGATGGTGAAGACCAATTCTTATCATAGTTTTCCAGCTTCCAGCTGTACTGGTTGTCTTCCGAACGCAGGTAATGCAGGGCCACAAAATCAAAACTCAGATTCTTTTGCCAGTACTTCAATTCGATCTTATCTGTATAAGCCACCGATTGTTTAAAAATAGTTCCATCGGGTTGTGAATACAGAGAGTCGTTGATGCTCATTTGTGTAATGACGATAGAAGGTGTCGTTGTATCTTTCTTCAGCAGGTTGGTGGGTACAATATGGTTAAGACCATTGTTGCTACCAATCCATATATCTCCATTGCTGGTTTTAATGGTCTGGTAATATCTGTCATAAGGCTGAAAGCCATCTTTTTCAAAGTAGGAAACAAAAGATTTGTTCTCCGGATCAAATACAGATAATCCTCGTTGCGTGCCTAAC
>JANNBU010000097.1:0-22905 GCA_031385805.1 Ferruginibacter sp. | reverse complement strand
CAGTTTTTTCTTCTGCACTCAAATGTTCTGACTGCTGAATAAGATCCAATATCTTTTGTAAGTGCTGGTTCATTTATTTTTCTTAGTATTTTTTCGGCCTCTCCCTCCCGAACTACGTTCCCAACTTTCGCTTTGCTCAGTTGCCTCTCCGAAGGAAAGGGAGCGGAGCAGTAAACATATCCAAATATTAAATCTTCCACATCTTCAGTAATTGTTCTCTCATCAATAATAGAGACAATTACATCTATGCATCACAGAATCTTCGCTACAATCTCCTACATGTCCCTCCCCTTCGGGGAGGATAGGAGGGGCGTTTATTTTTCTTTTAATGCCACACAACAAGTGGTAAGGTTATGCATTTCTAAATTTCCTCCTGTGGCCCTGCCCAGTTCTCCATTGCTGAACATGCCAGCCATGGGCACATTCCAGACATTTTTTAAACCTTCCAGTTCCATGTTCATCATTGGCCCTAATGAAAGTATTCTCCCTGCACAGCTAAATACTACCAATGCATCTGCTTCGGGCATCTCAGTCGCTTTTAAATTTTCGACTCCTTTCACTACTTTTTCCATCACATCAAGATCAGGCTGCACAGAGAACTTTACTTTAGATCCCTGTGGCACCGTGCCACTGGTGTAAAATGAATGATCATTCCAATCTATCAAAAGGCCAGGCCTCATAATAGGATCCCCTTTTTCTCTTTGCAATTGGAGTGGAAGATTTGCGGCTATTTCCAGTAATAAACCCTGGTTGTCCTGCGATACATTTTCAATGCCTCCGTATTTGGCTGTAATGTCAAGCACCGGCATATTGTCCACAGTATATACATGGTTCCCTTCACTTTTTGTTACTGTTTTTTCAGTGCCTATAGCTTTCCAGCCACAGGTGGCTATGCCTTTTACATTTACTCTCTCTTCATTCAATGCAATACACAACATAGCTTTATTACTCTCTTTTCCATTGGTAAAAACAAACTGTTCAGTAAATGAATAATCATCCCCCGCACAGCCACCGAATACATTTACTGCCGTGCCAACCACCTCTTCCAACCCACGTAAAATTTCTTCCCCATCTACTGCCTGGTGACTGAGGCCTAATAAAAAAGCCGGTAATTTGAATTTTTCGCTGGCTTTTTGGGCAACGCCTTTTGCAACTTCACGATAATTGCCGGCAGGATATTCTTCAAAATAAATTTGAAAATGATCTTTGTTCATATCGAGTAACAGGATAACAGCCGAACCTTTTTCTGTTACTTCATCAATGAACTCACCATTGGTAGTGCAACCAAAGACGCCTATCCCTGCTTCATCCAGTAATTCACTGATAGCTTTTCTATCCTGGCTTTTTGAAATAAAACAGATGGCCAATGTTGGTTTAAACCCATCAGCCATGCTTTGTTGTAATGCTGTTTTAATTTCTTCTGTTGATTTTCCTTTGATTGACTTTCCTTTCATGTTTTTATTTAAATATTGAACGACTTATTTTTCTTTTAATACCACCAGGCAGCATGTATTATTATGATAATCATATTTACTGGTTTTTCCTGCCTGTCCGGCAGACAGGGATTTTCCATATTCGCCATAGGAAAAAAAGCCTGCCATGGGCGCATCCCAGATTTTTTGCACCTGCTCTATCTCCTCTTTCATTACAACCCCAAACGATAAATACCTGCTCACGCATGAAAACATGATCAAGGCATCGGCTTGCTGCTGTCCATTTTCCTTAATGCCCTTACAATCTGCAACGACTGTATCAATGGAATCAAAATCCGGTGGCAGCGAAAACTTGATTTTTGACCCTTGCGGCACTTTTCCGGAACAAATAAGTGAACGGTCTTCACGATTGGCAAACATGGCTGTACGTATTACAGGATCTACATTTTCGCGTTCCACCTGCAATGGATAATACCAGGAGCTTAGAAATGTCACGATTTCCTTGTTGCCTTCCTGCTTTATCTCAACGCCAAGATAATTCATCAACATATCCAATGCTGGTTTATCGTCGATGGTATACACAATATTACCTTCGCTTTTAGTAACAGTTTTTGTGGTGCCAATAGCTTGCCAGCCACAAGTAGCTATACCTTTAACAACTATTTTATCTTCATCAATAATGAGTGCTACAATTGCGCAGTCTTTACTTTTTCCGTTGGTAAAAACAAAAGTTGATTCAAGTGCCAGATCATCTCCTGCCTTACCTCCAAATATGGTTACTTCCCTGTCTGCCGACGAGGGAGATTTTCCAAAACCTTGTATGATGCCTTCAACAATTGGTTCACCATCTAAGGACACTCCACTGTTTGCTATAATAAACGCAGGGTTGGTAAAGGTTTCTTTTCCGGTAATGCCCAGTTTGTTTGCGTCTTCGAAGGCGGTCTCCTGGCTTGTTTCAAGAAATTCCATTTTAAAATAAGCTGGATCCATGTCGAGCAACATCATGACAATGCTGCCTCCTTCAATTTCGCCATCAATAAATTCGCCTGCAGTGGTAGCACCAAATATCTGAATGCCTTTTTCGTCAAGTAATTTGGAAATAGCTTCTCTGTCCTGTTTAACAGATATGAATACAACGGCTAAAGTTGGCTTGAATCCGTCGGCCATGCTTTCAGTTAATGCAGAACTGATTTCTTCTGTAAAATTTCCTTTGATTGATTTTGCTTTCATAATATATTTTGCCGGGAAGACGTATAGCCGGAATTAGTTTTACTAAACGCCTTACCGCCTTCCCGGCTATTTAATTTATTCAAATACATAATTATTTAGCAGGTGGCGGCACCAATCCCAACTGTGTCATGAAATCCATGTTATCAAAAAAATCTCTTTCTTCTGCAATTTTTCCATTGCTCATGCGCACAATCGTAGTACCATCAAGACTTACTGTTTTGCCAGTTGCCGGAATGCCGAAAAAATCACCTGTATGCGTGCCTTTGAAATTCCAAACCTTTACCAGCTTTTCTCCCTGCCCAAAAATATCTTTAATGGTAAAAGTAATTTTGGAGAAGCCGGTAAGAAAGTTGGCATAGTATGCCCTCGAACTGTCAATACCAACAATATCTGCCGGACTTACATGCATCACAACATCTTTGGTGAAGTTGGAATCATTGAACATATCTAATTTTCCTTTGTTCATGATCTCATCCCAGGTATGGGAATATGATTTGATGTTGGCTTCAACGTGTTCTGTGTTTTCAGGTACATGTCTTTCAGCCACATGGCAACCGAAAAATAATAATGTGATGAAGCTGATGGTGCAGGTTGTTAGTAGTTGGCGCATTGTTGGAGTTTATGTTGAAAAAATATTTTCTAATGCTACCTGTGCTTTATTTGTTGAATAAAACGCAGGTACAAGCGTACCATTCGTTCTTGTGGATAAACTGCCAATACAACTGAATTGCTATTCAAATGCCGGGCAAATAAAACCGATCTTATATTTTATGCTTCAGTTCTTTTAAATAAGCTGATTTTACCGGCTCCCTGTTCTCTTTACAAAAACGGGTAAAATAATCGTGATGTTGAAGAAAAGTAATTTGCTGTTTGTGCCACTGTTCCTTTGTTAACGTGGGATTCAATGCGTGAAGTTCCCTGAATAAACGCTCTGCCATGGCAGCCGCATTTTTTGTTCCCAGGTATTCAAGGTCCGCATCTGCAATGATCTCTTCTAATTTATTGTGTGGAGATTGAGGCATTTTTGTTGCCATGATCATGCCGTATATCGTATGAATATCATCATCTGAATATCCATAACCGGGCAAATATTTTTTTGCCAGTAAACAACTTTCTTTTTCATGCCCGTTATATATATTAATGAACCCCACATCATGCCATAAAGCAGCAGTTCTTAACAATGCTATTTCCTTTTTTGTGCAGTTTTCATGTTCTGCTATTTCAATTATTTTATCCAGTACATACAAAGTATGAGCGGGATCATGATAATAATAAGTAGCAGGCAATTCGCGTTTTAATAAATCTATTACAAACGCTGTCATTTGTACATTACTTTGCATGAGCTTTTGCTTTTAGAATGCCGCCTGTAGCTTCTTTGATGCTTTGTACATAAACAAATACTTTGGGATCTATTTTAATAATAGTATCCTGTATCTGTTTTATTTCCAGGCGGGTTACAATGGTAACTATAATTTCGGTATCTGTTTTAACATCAAAGCTTCCCGGCAGGTATCCCCGCTGGCCTTTGTAAACGGTAATCCCTTTTCCCAATTCATTTACAAGGAAACTTTTTATTTCATCCTGTTGAGATGAAATGATATTCATGGCAGTAAATTCTTCAATGCCGTCAACTACATAATCTGTTGCCCTTGTTGCGGTAAAATAAGTAATAACTGAATACATGGCGGTTTCGATGCCAAACTCAATTGCGGCTACTGCAAATATTACGCAGTTGATGAGCATAATTATCTCGCTGTTTGAAAAGCCTACTTTGCGCCGGGTAAATACTGCTATTACTTCTGCTCCATCTATCACTCCACCGCCCCTGATCACCAGTCCAACACCGGAACCAATGAGAATACCGCCAAAAAGGGCGATTAATAATTTATCAGTTGTTATGGGTTTGATCTCAATAAAAAGCAAACCCAAAGCCAATAAGGTGACGGCAATGGTTGTTTGAACTGCAAATGTTTTTCCGATATTCCTGTACCCCAGGTAAATAAAACCCAGATTTAGCGCAATTACCAGGATGCTGATATTAATATGAAATATCTCATGTAGTAAAATAGAAATACCGGTTATTCCTCCATCCATAAACCGGTTGGGTATCATAAACCCTTTCATGGCCAGAACGGCTAAACCTGTGCCCAATAAGATATGCAGCATGTTTTTAACGCTCCACACATGTTTCCAGTCAACACGGTCACTTTTATATTTTTTGGCCATTTGAAGCAATAGGTTTAAGTTACTAATATACCAATTCCTTTGTCATTTCGGTTATCCGGACACTATTCATTTTTTCCTTCCAGTTTTTCGATGGTTTTCTTCGCTGCGGCCAGCCGTATCTGTTTATTTTTCTCTACTAACCTGGCTGTTGCCCATTTTTCCATCCTGTGGTGTAATGGAACCAATAAAGCAGCAATACAAACCAATGCTAACAACATCAGCACAGGGGAGTGGTTGGTTATTCTTTCTAAAAAAGGATGCAGTAATAAGTTGAGGAATTCAAATACGATCAATAAGGCAATTACTCCAAAAAATTCTATCAGTTTGGTATTGGTGATAAAACTGCGGCTGAGCAGTAAGTAAAGAATAAGTAAGGTAATAATGCCGAGTGCAATTAAAGCGAATTGAATGTTTTGTTTGCGTTGTTCTTCATCCGCTGATTTTTTTGCGGTATCCTCAATAATGCGAAGTTTTTCTTTAAAAGCTAATGCCTGTATAGTGTTTTGATTATTTTGGTTAAAAATTAATTCTCTTATTTCAGATTCAACTTTTGAATAATAATAGGCACTGTCGGTATTGTTTAGTTTATCAAACAATCCCCTTTTAAACCCTGCTGCTAATAATTTCACATTTGGGTTTTGCGTTTTAAAAGTCAGATCCCAGAATTTTTCAGTCTGCAATTTCGCTTCATTCATCCTGTTGCTCGTAAGCAAAAACGTTATATACCGCCTGTAAAATACCTCCTTTCTCAAATTAATTGAATCGGCTTTGGTTTGCGCTTTATTAAAATAAACATCTGCCAATGCATTCTCATTCAATTTAGCGTATGTAGTAGCCAGTAAGGTTAATGTTTGAACTTTATACAGGCGAAGTTTTAACCGTTCGCTTGTTTGTTCTGCTGCCTGTGCATAATATAAAGCAGAGTCCAATTGATTAGTTTCCAGGTAAAAGCCCCCCATATTTCTTTGATACTGCACCAGCATGTAATCGTATTTTGCAGAAGATTTATATGGCAGGTTTTCCCCGCCCCTCCTGGTGAAATTAAAAAACTCGTCAAAATTTTTAAGCGTGAAATATACACCTGCAATATCAAAACAGAGCGAACTTATTCTTCGCTTATCATTAAATTTTTCAGCCAGTGGCAATGCCTTAAAATAATACTCAAGTGAAGTGCTGTTATCGCCTTTTTTTATAGAAAAATAATAGCCAATCCAGTTATAACTGGTTGCAAGCAATGAATCATTTTTTAATTGTTGTGCTATCTGCAGCAAGTCAATACAAATGGCAGAATCAACATTGTTGCCGGCATGGGAGTCGATGGTTTCTAAATATTTTATGGTGGCGCTGAAACGCTCAATGGGATTGCTGTAACTAACTAAAGCAGCTTTTGCGCTGTCAGGATTGTTGTTTTGGGCAAAAACAGGATTTTCGGCAAACATCTGGATTGCAACAAAATATAAAAAAGTCATTATTTTTTTCATAAATCAGCTAATTTATTCCAGGGTTTTACAATAATGCCGTTACTTCTTTTCTGTTCTTCCTTTCCACCATAGACCAATATTTTTTGAATTGCTGTGGTATTTAATGCAGCAAAATATTCGATGCCTTTAAAAAAATCCTTAGATATAGTTTCTCCTGCTTTTAATTCCATTGCAGTCAATTTACCAGCTTTGTCTAAAACTATATCCACTTCATTACCTGTCTTGTCTCTCCAGTAATACAGGTTATCTGCTGTACCTGCATTAAACCTTTCTTTCAGCAATTCACTTACAATCATGTTTTCAAACAGCCCTCCTTTGGCGGCATGTGTGGTAATTTGTTTCGCATTGCTAATACCCAATAATGAACAGGCAACACCAGTATCATAAAAATAAAGCTTGGGTGTTTTAATAATACGTTTATTAAAATTGCCATGGTAAGGCTTTAGCAAATAAATGATATAACTGCTTTGCAAAACACTCAACCAGGCCGCTACTGTTTTTTGGTCAATACCACAATCGTTAGATAGCGAAGTAAGATTAAGAATTTGCCCGGTTCTGCCTGCACACAACTTTAATAGTTTTGAAAATTGCGATAAGTTGCTGATATTTTTTAATTGCCGTACATCTCTCTCTACATAAGTATTTGTGTAACCGGCAAACCAATCGGCAGCGTTTATTTTTTTAGTAATTAATTCCGGGTAGCCACCATGTAAAACATGCCAACCGTAATCAGCTTTTAGTTTTTTGTTCTCTTTTAGTTCCTGTAAGGATAAGGGTAACAATTGCAAATACGCAATTCTGCCAGCCAATGATTGAGATATATTTTCCTGTAACAGAAAATTATTTGAACCCGTAAGAATAAACAATCCTTTCTTTTTTGTTTCATCAAGCACTTGTTGCAAATAAGAAAACAAATGTGGTGCCCTTTGTATTTCATCTAATATTGCTCCATTTTTATATTGAGCTAAAAACCCCCGGGGGTCAGTTTTAGCAAACTCCAATATATCGGGGTTTTCTAATGAGATATAAGGCTTTTTTGGGAACACTGTTTTGCAAAGTGTAGTTTTGCCACTTTGCCTTGGGCCTACCACTGCCACACTGCGAAAGCTGTTGGCCAATTTTATTAATCTTGCTGCTGCTGTACGATTTATCATATCTTAAAGATAAAAAAAAATTTGGACAAATCCGGAATTAAATTCCGAATTTGTCCGGATGCAGTTCCTTAAAAAAAGGTATAAAAATATTCTTACTGGCTTTTGCCAACACCCCGTCTCAATTATTTCACTCGGTTATACTTTTTCAAAACATCCATCACCAGTTTGTGTGGCAAGCCATACGCCTTGTTACCATTAATACCTTCCATCGTTTCTGCAGCCACCATGGCATTGATGATGGCTTCTTCAGTTGCCTGTATAGTAGCTTCAAATAATGGATTGATAAGGTCATTTGGCAATTCGTCAACTTTTGTAAAATTGTCTCTTTGAAAAGCAGTTGGGTTAGCGGTGGAGAAGACAATAAAAATATCGCCGGAACCATTTGTTCCCTGTCCGCCCACCTGACCGATGCCTAACGAAACCCTTTGAACAATTCTTTTTAACTGGTGTGGTAATAGCGGCGCATCGGTGGCAACAACAACAATAATAGAACCATCGCCCTGCTGGTATGAAGGAGGGGCTTTGAATTCATTGTTCAAAGTGTCTATTAGTTCTTTGCCAACCGGCACACCGGCAATGGTGAGATTTCTTTTTCTGCCGAAATTGGATTGCACAAACACACCCAATGTATAAGTAGAATCTTTTACTTTTACAACTCTTGACGAAGATCCTGATCCGCCTTTAAAACCCAAACACATCATACCCGTGCCGCCACCTACATTGCCTTCTTTTATAAAACCACTCTTTGCACTGTCTAATGCTTCGTATGCATTGCTTTCTTTTACATGAAAACCATAAATGTCATTTAAAAAACCATCATAGGTTTCTGCAACAACAGGGTAGGTGTACCAAAAATCCTCTTTGTACCAACCTGTCTTTACATACCATTTCAGCACTGCGTCTCTTACCACACCCACACTGTTGGTATTGGTGATCATGATGGGGCCTTCTAAAAATCCCGATTCAGTGATCCAGGTCGTTCCTGTCATTTCACCATTGCCATTTAATGTGTACCAGTTTGCATAAACAGGATTATTATTTCTGCCTCTGGGTAAAATAGCAGTAACACCTGTTCGCACCGGACCCTTGCCACGGATATTTTTTCCACTGTCCAAAATGATGGTGCTGTAACCAACCTCAATACCTTTTACATCAGTAATGGCATTGAACTTTCCTGTTGTACCTTCAAATGGAATTCCGATATCTCTGGCACGGTGTTTTTGTGCAAACAAACTAATGCAAAACAAAAAGGTGAGGCTGGTAGTTGTAATTCTTTTCATGGTAATATATGATTAGTTGTGTACGCCATTATCATATTTTTTCAAATGCTATTTTCACCCCATAGTTAATCAGCCATGCTTTTACAATTTTTTTATGGGCATCCAATTCAAATTCTATCTGGTGGTCGCTGCCATTGGTAAAAAAAAGCTTAGTGGCAGATTCAGGTTTCAGTTCAATTTTTTGTCCGTTTGAGGTAACCATTAAAAGTTTGTTGCCGCTGCGTTCAATACTTATTTCAATATCGATCATATATTTTCCAACAAACTGCTGCATGGTTACCGTATCCATAGTTATTTCTTTATGCTGATAGGGTATTACTACCGGCTTGCCATTCATTATATATTGCAGTGCTTTGGTTATTGCAGGCGAAGGAGATGAATTGTTTGACAGTACAATAAAGGTTTGGTCTTTGTCAACATTCCTTGCCAGGTATGTTGTATAACCCGGCCATCCGCCCGAGTGTGAAATAACATAACCCAAATCAGTTTTTTCCATAAACACCCCAAAACCGTAATGCGATTTCTTTGCAGTATCAACCATGGCCTGCTCTTTCAGCATTTCTTTTTGTGTGGCTTCGCTTAACAGGGTATGATTTTTTACTGACCTGTCCCATTTTAATAAATCTGTAGTTGTTGAATTTACTACGCCATCGCCCTGTATGCCATCTAAATAAATTACAAACTTTAAATCTGCCACGCTATCGGGCATTTCATGTTTTTTCAAACTATCGTTATAAACAAAACCATACCCATAATTGGCAATGGTATCTTTTAAAGAGCGGCGGGTATTGTAAATGCGGGTATGATTCATTTGTAATGGTTTAAAAATATTTGTAGCCATAAACTCACTGAAAGATTGACCCGAAACTTTTTCTACAATGGATGCAAGCAGGGCATAAGCAGTGTTGCTGTATGTCCATTTGGTACCCGGTGCAAATAAAACCGGCAGCTTTTCATTGGCAAGAAAGGCAATCATATCATTATTGAAAGCAACTTTACTTCGATCCCATTTTTTATTCATGGCTTCTTCATAATCGGGCAGGCCCGATGTATGGGTAAGCATCTGGTAAATGCTGATGCCGCTATAAGGCAGCTCAGGAAAATAATGCCGAAGTGAATCGGTGAGGTTTAATTTGCCTTTATCTTTTAATAATAAAATAGCAGTTGCAGTAAATTGTTTGCTTACCGATGCCAGTTCAAATACAGATGAATCATTCAGCATACGCTTTGTATCAAAATCGGCATAGCCATACGATTTTTGAAAAATTATTTTTCCATTTTCAGCCACCAGCACATTACCGTTAAATCGGTAATGGATTGACTGGGCAGTAAGGTATTCATCTAACTGTGCCACTGTTTTGTTGGTTTCTTTATTTGAGTTGCAGGCAAATAGCAGGAGCATTGCAAAGGCCAGGAAGGTAATTTTTTTCATTTTTTTTATGTTGATTGCATTTTTGAAATGTATGGCTGTTGATTTTTTAACTTCTTTTGATCAATGTTGAATGCAAGCGTTTTACCTTCCACTGTTTTTTGCTTTAGCTAAAACTACTGTTTCCAGCCATTGTACAGATCCTTGTTTGCCATCCGGGGTTAATGTTGACTGAAGATGATAAGTTACCAATGCCGTAGTTTTATCTGCTTTGGTATTGATGAAATCAAAAGTATTGGTCCGTTTAAAATCTGATGTCTTGTTTTGGGTAATGGCTTTCATAATAAGCGTATCTATATTCCATATCTGGCCATATTCATATAATGTAATATCAGCAGTGCAATGGGCTTTTAGGTTGACTGAATCACGGTTTGATAAAGCTTCAAACATTTTTATGACTGTTTGCTGCACGGCCTGTTGTTTTGTTGTTAATGACTGCTGCGCAATCAGCTTTGCTGTCATTAAAAAGGAAAAAAGTAACAGTATTATTTTTTTCATGTATTGTTATTTATATTATAATTCCGTTCCAACAGGATACAACAAATATCGCTCATCATAATAGTTTGTTTTGCTGTAAAACCAGGTCAGTACAGCATTCGGATCATTTGCAAATGCTTTGTCTGCTGCTTTCTTTTCTTCAAATTCTTTTTGTAATGCAGGTGAATCTTTCAGCATCTTCTTTGCCATGGGTTCTATTGCATAGGCTTCCATATATTCTGTGCGCTGAAAAATAGCATGAAAAAATCCCCAACTGAAAAATGAATCTTTTGAAGTGGGTTCCAGTAACAGCATGGCAAGATCACCCAATGGCTGATCAGTGGAAATATAGACCGAGCCTGCAGGGAATAATTGTTTGCGGGTTTCTGCTTTTGTAGTTCCAGTTACCTGTATATGTCCTTCAAAAGGTTGTAATATATGATTGTCGTCTTCAAATACATGATCGGTGATCCGGTACATTTCTACGGTAACTTCAAGAGGCTGAGTGATCGTATTCATTTTAATGCCGTGCAATTTTAATCTTGTAATTACTTCATCGCAGGATGCAGGAACCCAATATCCCTTTGGCCTGGTAATAAAATCAATCGGCTCTGTTGATTTGTAATCAGCAACTGTCATTGTAACGGGTTTGCCCAGCCATTCCACGTAATCCGAATTGGTTACCGATGACCTGTGAATGACAGATGTTATCCCGGATAGTTTCAGGCTATCCGGCACCGCTATTGTTGTATCAGCGGTGGCCTGGTTCGATCTTGTATCGAAGCTTACGGAATTTTTTAGTTGTGGTACTTTCCATGCCATGGGCATTTTTGCAGGCCTCACTGACTTATCTTTTGCAGTAATTTCTTTTAATGATTTTCCTGCTGATGCCAGCAGTTTTAAAGTGCTTTCCAATAACACATAAGTACCCAGCACCCGTTGCTTATAAGGTTTTAAAGAATGATTTTCCACAAGTATGGCAGCCAGGTGGCGCAGGTCGCCATAGCTATCCGAAAACCTGGGTCCGCCGGTTGTTACAATATTTCCCTTTGAAAAATCCATGTTATTGAATGCATTTAATAAAGGACCGGGAATATGCCCGTTGGCGCTAAGGTCTTTATCGGCAAAAGGTTTGTAAATTTTTTCCAGCCAATCCCGGATATCGTGGGAATAGCCTTGCTGGCCAATTCCACCAAATGTGATATCGTATTGGTAATCGGCGCCATCGGTAACATGAATATCCATGTACAAAACAGGGTCATATTCATTGATCACTTTTATGACCGACCTTATTTCTCTGGTATCCAGTTTTGCATAATCCCTGTTGAGGTTTAAATTCTGTGCATTGGTTCTCCAGCCCATATTTTCCGGCCCACGCTGGTTGGGCCTGTTGTAGGCCGATGAACGTTCATGTGCATCCACACTCAAAATTGGAATGAACAAAAAATTTACTTTATCCAATAATGTTTTTTTATTTCCAAAAGCGATATCACGCAACAGCATCATGCCGGCATCCTTACCATCTATTTCGCCTGAATGAATACCAGCCTGAGCCAGCAACAATGGTTTCGCGGATTTTTTTAATCGAAAGAATTCCTTGCAGCTTGCTGCGGGGTGGCTGTTTGTATTTGTGCGTTGGCTGAATTTTGTATTCGATACCTCGGCAGCTTGCTGCGGGGTTGTTCATTGAAGCAGCTGTTATATTTTTTTCAGTAGAAGCGATGATCATAAAAATATCCCGGCCTTCAATACTTTTTCCAATCGAGATCATGGTTAACAGTGGCGAAGCTGCTGCTAATTTATTAAACCAATTCATGGTTTCTTTATAACCCGGGGTGGATACAAAATTTGATCTTTCTGCTGTTGTTATCCAGGGATCATTCGGTTTGGTAACGAGGGATTCGCTTTTACCGGACCAGGGAATAGCAGGAGGCAGAATAGATTGTGCGGTTGCTGAGAATGCCGGCAGTGAGCAACACATACAAATGGTAAATCGTATTGTTATTTTGTGTAGCATATTTTATGTTTATACTGATTGATCTTATTGTTATTTAGCTTCGTTGGCTTTTAATACCCGTAAAATATTTCCACCAAGGATTTCATAGCTTGCAGTAATTCAGCATAGTTGGCAACTTTTACAATCTTACCGGGATTGCGTGCCACCACAGCATCCAGGCTGTCCATTTCCCTGTTGGCATAGGCGTAGGAATTTTTCAGCCCACCATCACAATACACTGAAAATATCTGTACATCAAGCCCCCCTTTTTTCCACCGGGCCAGGTCACTATGTGTTTTACCGGTGAGGTCCTGGTCGAATACGATTCCAACATCCGCAGCCAGCATCAGTATATCATTGTGTGTATCAACAACAATTGCTTTGGCATGAATTTTTTTATATGATTGCGCTGTAAGCTGCTGAGCAAATAAAATACCGAATATTATAATTCTTATTTTCATGATGCTTATATTAATTCTTTAAGCTTTTCTTAAGCTGGTTAATTTAATATCCTTGTTTCGTAAAGTGAAATCAAGGTGGCAGTAATTCAGTTATTTGATCTCAAACAGTACCAGGTTTGATTCTTTATTTTTTGTTGCGGTAAAATAAAAAGAACTGCCGGGTTCCAGGTACAAATACTTCCCGGTTTTAATTGTGGTTGATTTTTTACGCTTTGTGTCATAACAGATCACTTCATCTCCTGCAACCAGTTCTGCCACCATCGGCCCACGGCTATTGATAAGCTCACTGTTGAATGATGTATTGATTAACCGGTAAGCAATTGTTTTTTCGTTTTCAAACAAAACAGTAAACGGTAAAGGTTTAAGCTTTGCTGTTGGTTTATAGGATGATAGAATTTCTATATCGGTAACATGAAAAGGTACCGTATCGCAATTGCTCACCCGGTGTACCAGGGTATCATTAACGAAAGATGTATAAGATGCATTCCCTTCTTTGTTTTTATTTTTTGTCCATGCGTTACCCTTTATTTGAACGCAAACAACTGTGTTGGTAAAATGAAGAAATAGCGATGGTGTAGAATGAATATGGAATATACTGGTATCGCCTGGCTGCATCCATACATCCAGCAGGCGGATGTATTTATTCTCTAAAACATTTTTATGACGTGGCTCTTTTCTTACCTGTACCTGTGCTGTAACAACAGCTGTATGTAGATATAATATTGTAAGCAGCAATTTAGTTTTATGGTTCATTTCATTTTAGTTCTTTGCCATGGTTAATGTTCCATTCGCCATGGCTTGTGAAGTCACAAACCATGGCGATAAACATTACTTGCTGCTCATTAATAAAACTTACTTTGAATCCTGGTTATAAATTTCCCGGATACATAAATATTTACCATCACGTTTTTCAAACACGGCAATATACTTTCCTCCGCCTGTTATTTTACCGGTAGCATCTTTATAGATTGTTTTTCCTACTTCGGTTACCACATTATCCTGTGCATATACATCTAAAGTTTCAAAAGCTATGCTGGCAAACTTAGATGGTTTAGCGAAATCGGCTTCCTGCTTTTTTTGGATAGCGGCTTTACCTGTAAGCATGGGTTCACCATCGGGCATGCTCACTGCATCATCGGCATACATGGCAATCAATGCATTTACGTCTTTTGCATTCTGGGCAGCAGCCCAGGCATTTTCGATTGCCACTATTTCGGAACGAATCTGTGCCAGGTCTGGTTTAGCAGGTTCGGCTACAGTGGTAGCTGCGGGAGTTTCTTTTTTTTCCGCTTCCTGGCAAGAAGTAAACAGTAATACGCATGATACGTATGTAACAAGAAGGATTGTTTTTTTCATTTTGATTTATTTTATGATGAATAATAAAGAATTATTTTAATGTTGAACTACAAATAACTCAGCCACCTTTTTTCTTTATGGATGGATTTATATTGATCAAATTTTTTGCTAATTGAATCTATGTAAAATAATTTGCAAATAACTCAACTGTAATTTTTTTTCATTTTTCAAAGCTTCCAAACTTCAAAGTTGTACAGTGAAACAATTTAGAAACTGTTTGGTTGAAACTGCGAAGTCAGGAGACTTTGCAGAGTAATTTCATAGGTTGATTGTAATTTCAGATTTTATTTTGTCTTATGTGCTTCCATATCAATCCCGATCAACTTTCCTTCTACAGCAAGTCCTTTTACTTCCAGCCAGGTACCCGTTGGAAATTGCTTTTTATAAATGCTGTTTCGAAAACCAGAAACTCTTTCAAACTCCTTTATATCGGTGGTATGAATATTCCCGGCCACCACATCGTCATAAATATAACCATAATGTTGTAATTTTTTTCCAGGTCGGGATAACAATTCTTTATTTGCTGTTCATATTACCCGGGACAACGATCACTCCTGAATCATTCATGCTTACTGCTCCTGAAATTTTAAGATCATCAGCAATTCTTACAGCATGAGTGTAACCATATTCTCTTTCGAGTTTTGGCCGCTGGTTAAAATATTCAGGTGCTTTGCTGGCTGATGGTTCTGTTGCAGTAGTTTTTGTCGTGTTGGTATTATCGCAGCTCATAAATAACAATGAACCCGCAAAAAATTTGTGGCTAAACAAAAAACCTTTGTCATGGTTTGTAAAATTTAATTTAAAGAATGGTTTGTTTTTAAAAGTCCTCAAAGGATTTAGTAACCCTTGAGGACTTTATCACATTTAATAAGCTTATTTAGAACTTAAGTCGGCACGCATAAAAAGTAATTCACTCCAGCTTTCATCAATAAATTCAGAGACATCTTTAAGGTATTGAGCATAAGAGCCTTCTCCATTTGCAGTTTCAAATGTTTCTCTAAATGGCTTACGAAAACCTGCTGCTCTTTCTTTTAAGCCTTGCTTATACCTTGTAACCAAAGTATACTGTGTTTTTCCGGAAGAACTGGCTACATACACTGCAACCGTTACACCAACTGCAACCCAATTCTTTTTCAATTTCTTTATAATATTTACTACATCATCACTATGACCAATTTTGGGATATATATGATTAATATTTATTTTATCAGAGAAATCATCCAATGCCACTGTACTCAATGAATCGATGTAAACAGAATAAGCACCCGATTGCCTGTCTGTTAAATAGATGGCTACATTTTTATTCCAATCTACATTGTGCTCATTACCTAAATTACCCCTGATATCTTCCGCTTCCCAGCTTGTTGGTCCTTCAGTAATATGATAGCCCCCGGCATCAGGTCCGGATTGAATGGTAAACACCCGCCAAAAGGCATTACCCGTATGGTACTTTTGTGCATGGGCAGCCAGTGCTTTTTCAAACTCAAGCACTTTATCCATTTTAGGAAATACCCGTTGGGTAGAAATCAAATTTTTGGTTTGGCTTATGCCTGCAAAAGGAATAAGCATACAAAGAAGAAAAAAGATCTTTGCCTTAGAAAGAGGATTCTTGTTCATGTTAGTTTGATTTATTTGTTAAAAAGAATGGTTTGATTGCATGTTGATTACTGTTTGCTGTGGCTAAGGATGATACTGTAAAATTCTACCATGTAACAGTTTTTAATGAGTACAAATCAACCATTATATTGTACATTCTTCCCTATTAACCGGACAAATTGTGCAACAGCTGGATTAATTCGTCATTTTACAAAATCGGCCAATAGTTTCTTTGTATTGGATGCCATAAAATATTTCTTACCCGGATAGTATAGATGCCCGGCTACAAAAATTAACACTGCCAGGGCCAATGGTGTTGATATATATGAAGAAATACAAACTAAAGAAAAATGGCCATGCCGGGGCTGCAGATCAGGTCAATAGAATCAATTCTTTTTGAGTTGACGTTTATGATGGTTGTATGTTTTTAGATTTAATCTAAATGATATTTGGTTTTATAATAAAGAATAAGATCCGTAGCCTTATTCTTTATTTGGGTTATACTGTTTCGCTGACCGTTAGTTACCCTTAAATACATAGACAATTCATTAAACCACTTATTAAGTAAAAATTTGTCATCGGTAAAAAGTAACGGACCGTTTAATGTACTGCTTGTTGTATCTCTATCCATAGTAGCGGTCGTAAGCTGAATTGGGGCAATCACTTTGAAATCTGCTATTTGATTCAGCGTATTTCTAACATTATCCTGTGCATGCTGAAAAACTGTGGTTTGAAAATCCAAATACCCCTTGTACATATTTTCATAAACAATTATACTATCTGCATCTTCCTTATTCAGTAACCTGTAACCGCCTGCATTGGCAAGTTGTTTTAAGGTTCGATCGGTTAATACAAAACCCTTATTGCTGCGGGAATGTTTAATTAAAATTCCCATACACGATGTTGCTTTCAAATTCCTTAATACAGTATCATAACAGGCAAACATATTATTTAGCGCCATAATTTTCTCGTTGTCATACGCTATTAATTTATTTATCCGGGCAGTATCATTTTTCAGGTCTTCATACAATGAAATAATATATTGTTTTGCCCTGTCTCTTTCAATCTTATGCTCCAATTGGTACTCCGCCAGAAACCCGCAGAACACAGCCAGGAACAACATTAAAAATTCCCAGAAATAAGATTTCCAGTTTTTCTTTCCGTGGCCGGCATGTGTGTGATGATGTACTTCCATATTTTCGTTTAGATCGTTTAATGGTTTAACGTTTAAAAGTTGTTCTTCTGTTCCAGGCATCATTGATTCAGCAGAAGAAATGATTTCTTCCCTTAACTTTTCACTTTCTTCTTTTCCTTTTGAACCTTCTTCTATGTTTTTATTTTCTTCCATTATTTCTGTTCCATTTTTTTGATCAACAAATCTTCAATGGAGGCTTTCATTTTTATAACAGAATCTAACTGGTCATTTGGAACAGTTGTTGACAAAATATACTGCCGGACTTTCCATTCTTTTTCCTGTTTTACCAGTACACCTGAGCCTCTGCAGATCTTCATTTGTGTATTCAGCAATTCATCAAACCATGCTGTATTCCCTGTTTCATCAAAATAGATATGCCTTTCAAGCGCTGTAAAATCCCAGGCTTTTCCTTTATCGAAAATAGGCTTGGCCCATGCCATAAAATCTTTCTTATTCCAACGTTCTGTTGCGTCAGTACCGGTGAAAATCGCATCGTCAGAATAATGTTTAAAATAGTTATTGAAGTCCGCCTTTGCTGCAGCCATATTAAATGAATCCAGCATACTGATTATTTTCTTTTCTTCATCAGCCATATTTTTTTCATTGCTTTTGCAACCAATGAAAAAAATAACAGGAATTAAAAAACGGAAGATTGTTCTTAAGATCATAGCAGGTTGGTTTATTAAATGAATTGGTAAATGTTGGGCAATGAATTTTTAAGAAAGATGATTGTAAGGTTGAAGCGGTATCCGTATTTCTTAGAGTGTGGATTTAAAAACATCCGCCATTAAGGACAGATTATATTGTTTTGAAGATAAGAATAAATGCTGGATGCTGGATAATTAAGGAGTTTGCAATTTGCAGACTTTATCTAAACTTTCTAAACCCACTAAACTCGTAAACTTATTTGAAATTCGAAGATAGAATTCCTGAAACAAAAAAATGGAGAACGATTACTCATTCTCCATTACTTCCTTACCTGTCTGCCGATAGGCAGGTTCCTTATTTCACGATCCCCATCTTAGCTTCAATGCTCAGTGTCGCATGCGGCACAGCCCTTAATCTTGCTTTATCAATTAGCTTACCGGTAATGCGGCAAATACCGTAAGTTTTATTTTCAATACGCATGATCGCTTTTTCCAGGTGATCAATAAAAGTGATCTGGCGACTTGCCATCTGGCTAAGTTGTTCCCTTTCCATGCTTAAACTTCCGTCTTCCATCGTCATATAACGGTTATCGCTTTCATCGCCACCCATTTCATCTTTACGGGTGATCAATCCCTGCAGGTAATTCAATTCCTTTTTAGCTGCATCCAATTTGCGGTTTATCAGGTCCCTGAATTCTTTTAATTCAGTATCACTGTACCGGACAATTGGTGCTCCCGGGTCATTTTTTGGCTGGTCCAAAACCGATTTTGTAAAATCCGGTTGGTATTTACGGGAGGTCTTGGTATTGAATTTTGGGATCACAACAGGTTTTGCAGGAATAACCCTGATATCCTTTGTGTTTGTAGCCATAGGTTTTTGTACCGGCTTAGCAGGTGCTTTTGCAATTACTTTAGCGGGTTTTTCTGGTGTTTTTTGAGCCATAGGTTTTTGTACCGGTTTTTGAACAGTTACCGGGTTTTTTATAGATTGTTTTTGTAGAGGTTTAGCAGGTTTTAAAACAACTTTCTTTGCCACCGGTTTTGCTTTAACCAAAACTTTCGTTTTGGGCTTTGCAACTGGTTTAGCAGCTTTTTTTGCTGTAGGTTTAACAACAATCTTTGAAGCTTTGGCAACCGGCTTTTTCGCCGCCGGTTTGGTTGCTTTCTTAGGAGCAGGTTTCACCTGTTTTTTTGCAGGAGCTGCTTTCTTTACTGGCTTGGTAGCCGCTGCTTTTTTTGGAGCCGGCTTTTTTGCTGCAGGTTTTGCTGCTTTCTTTTTAGTTGCCATACTACTCGCTTTTTTTAAGTACGTTTACTGTTAAGGGTGAATCATTCACTTCAATTTGCGTACCGCTATTTAAGAACGGTACAAATTCAAGGGAATCTGCCAAAATTTCGCGGCAAATATACTCTTTAAATTGAATTAAAGAAGGTTGCAGTACCTCATTTTCATTTACCGTTACATCAATACGGTCAGTGAGCTCAAAATTGCTGTCTTTCCTGATATTTTGCACCCGGTTCACGAATTCCCTGGCATTGCCTTCATTTTGTAAGATCTCAGTTATCGAAATATCCAATGCTACGGTTAAAGAGCTTTTACCGGCAATTTCATACCCCGGTATCTCATCTGTAATGATCTCCAGATCTTCTGCGGTGATAATGACCGGCTCTTCTCCTTCAGCTATTTTATCGTTGTTTAAGATATACGGTCCTTCCTGCACTTTTTCTATCGTTGCATTATCAAATTTTTCTATTTCTGATGCCGCCCATTTCATTTTGGCACCCAGTTTTTTACCAAGTGTCTTAAAATTTGCCTTTGCTTTTTTGCGGATAAAATCATTGTCTGAATCCAATATCTCAACTTCCTTGATATTCGTTTCTGCTTTTATGATATCTTCTACCAATTTTATATTATTGGCCATTTCATTATCCATGGCCGGGATAAATACTTTTTGCAGCGGTTGCCTTACTTTGATATTCACTTTTTTACGGAGTGATAATATTAAGGAAGATGCATCCTGTGCCAATTGCATTCTTTTTTCAAGTGATGCATCAATAACTGATTCAATTGCTTTTGGAAAAAGTGTATGGTGAACAGATCTTTCTTCAAACCGATTGGTAACGGTATTGAGGTTGTTGAATAACCAATCGGCAAAAAACGGTGCCACGGGAGCTATCAAACGGCTCAATGTTTCTAAGCATTCATACAATGTTTGATAAGCACAGATCTTATCATGTTCATATTCTCCTTTCCAAAACCTACGGCGGCAAAGCCTTACATACCAGTTGCTCAAATGTGCATCTACAAATTCTTCTATCGCTCTTCCCGCTTGTGTTGGTTCGTAGGCATCAAAATTTTGTTCTGCAGTTTTTATCAAACTATTGAGTGATGATAAAATCCACTGGTCAATTTCAGGGCGTTCATCAAGCGGTATGTATTTTTCTTTAAAAGCAAATCCATCAATATTTGCATACAATGCAAAGAACTGATAAGTATTATAAAGTGTACCAAAAAATTTGCGTTGAACTTCTTTGATCCCTTCCTCATCAAATTTCAAACTATCCCATGGCGATGCATTGGTGATAAGGTACCACCTGGTTGCATCTGCACCATAACTGTTGATGGTTGCAAAAGGATCCACCACATTACCAAGGCGTTTGCTCATTTTATTACCCGATTTATCTAATACAAGTCCATTGCTTACAACTGTTTTATAGGCAACACCGGCTTGTGCTCCCGATCTTTTCATTTTAGAACCATCCCATAAACCTTCTTTCTTTAATTCTTCTTCTATTGATTCTTTTAGCAATGAACCCAATGCGTGTAAGGTATAGAACCATCCTCTTGTCTGGTCAACACCTTCTGCAATAAAATCTGCCGGAAAATCCTGTGCAAATACTTCTTTGTTCTCAAAAGGAAAATGCCATTGAGCGTAAGGCATAGCGCCACTGTCAAACCAAACGTCGATCAGGTCTGGCACACGTTTCATGGGTTTGCCGCTATCGCTTATCAAAATAATATCATCTACATAAGGTTTATGCAGATCGAGTATTCCTTCATGTAAGTAATGAGTGTTTGTATCGCCGCCTAAAACTTTCGCCGCCTTTTTTATTTCATTGTTTAATTCATCAATTGAACCAATGCATTTTTCTTCTTCTCCATCTTCTGTTTTCCAGATCGGTAATGGCGTGCCCCAATAACGGCTACGGCTAAGGTTCCAGTCAACCATATTTTCCAGCCAGTTACCAAAACGGCCCGTTCCTGTTGAAGCAGGTTTCCAGTTAATGGTTTTATTCAATTCAACCATCCTGTCTTTTACAGCAGTTGTTTTGATGAACCATGCATCGAGTGGATAATAAATAATTGGTTTATCTGTACGCCAGCAATGTGGATAATTGTGTTCGTATTTTTCAACCTTAAAAGCACGGTTCTCTTTTTTAAGTTTAACGGCTATGTCAACATTCACATCCACATAATCCTTTGCATCTTTATAATCTTTCACATAACGCCCGCTGAATTCTCCTGTGCCATCAATAAATTTTCCCTGTTTGTCAACCAATGTGAGGATACCAAGATTGTTTTTTTGTCCAACCCTGAAATCATCTGCACCAAAAGCAGGAGCAGTGTGAACGATGCCGGTTCCATCTTCCGTTGTAACAAAATCGCCGGTTATTACTTTGAATGGTTTAGCGCCGGGTGTTGTTTCCTGAATTTTTTCTAAACTGTTTGCTTCGAAGGGGAGGAGTTGTTCGTAAGAAATTCCCTCAAGATCATTTCCTTTGAATTCTTGTATTATTTTATAAGGAAGTTTTTTTGGCTTTACAAATGTTGATTCAAATTCAGAACTTACAACTGTAGATTGTCCTGTGAGGTAAGTAATGTTATTAGATATTTTTCCAGCAAATAACCAATCATTGATTATATCTTTTAAAGGCGTATTACTACTCTCAGGAAAATCTGTAAAATATTTGCTAACTAGATTTTTTGCAAGAATTACATTAATGGGTTGATAAGTGTAAGGATTAAAAGTTCTTACCAAAACATAATCAATGTTTGGCCCGACTGTCAATCCTAAGTTAGAGGGTAAAGTCCATGGAGTTGTCGTCCACGCCATAAGGAACACATCACCTTCAACATTATCCATTATCAATTGTCCATTATCAATTATCTTAAACATCACCACCGCACTCGTATCCTTCACATCCTTATATGTTCCCGGCTGATTTAATTCATGTGATGATAAGCCCGTACCTGCAGCCGGTGAATATGGCTGTATGCTTACGCTTTCATACAAATAACCTTTCTTATACAATTCACTGAGGCACCACCAAAGCGATTCAATATAATTATTTTCAAAAGTTACATAAGGGTTGTTCAGATCAACCCAGTAGCCCATTTTTTTGGTGATATCATCCCACTGGTTCTTAAACCGCATCACCACTTCCCGGCATTTTTTATTATAATCTTCTACGGATATTTTTTTGCCGATGTCTTCTTTGGTGATGCCCAATTCTTTTTCAACACCCAATTCAATTGGTAAACCATGCGTATCCCAGCCGCCCTTACGTTTTACCTGAAAACCCTGCATGGTTTTATAGCGACAAACCAGGTCTTTTAAAGTAAAACGCAAAGGTGGCTGGGATACCCACGGCTTGCCCATTGAATTGGGTGTAGAAAAAGAGTTAGGCATTACCAAGGAAGATATCGGCGTAAAAATATCAGTAGAAGATTACAACAAAAAGTGCCGTGAAGTGGTGATGCGCTTTAAAGATAAGTGGGACGACATCACACAAAAAATGGGTTACTGGGTTGATCTGAACAACCCTTATGTAACTTTTGAAAACAATTATGTAGAAACCCTTTGGTGGTGCCTGAGTGATTTATATAAAAAAGGATACCTGTATGAGAGTGTGAGTATTCAGCCTTATTCGCCTGCAGCCGGT
>JANNBU010000078.1:0-6121 GCA_031385805.1 Ferruginibacter sp. | reverse complement strand
TGCTTCCCTGAAAGCAAAAGGAGAAGTAGTTACTGAAGAAGAAGAAAAAGCAATTCTTGATAAGATCACAAAGGATTATACCCGTCAAACCATCCCTTATTATGCTGCTGCACGTTTATGGATAGACGAGATCATTGATCCAGGAGAAACACGCAAGGTTATCTCGGAAGGAATCGCTGCGGCAAATAACAATGCAGATATTCCTGAATTTAAAACCGGGGTATTCCAGGTGTAAAGAATTTGTTTAGAAAGTTTAGATGGTTTAGTTTGCATTCACTTTCAATTTATTTCAGGGCGCTAAACTTTCTAAACCATCTAAACTTCCTAAACCAGATTTTAATAACTTTTCGAGATCCTGAAAAATCATGAGCGAAATAAAGATCTATACTGATGGTTCTTCCCGTGGCAATCCCGGGCCTGGTGGATATGGAGTTATCTTATTGTCGGGCCATCATCGCAAAGAATTATCAAAAGGCTACAGGTTTACTACCAACAACCGCATGGAATTGCTTGCAGTGATTGCAGGTTTGCAGGCGATAAAAAAGAACGATATTCCCGTAACCGTTTATTCCGATAGTCAGTATGTAGTAAATGCAACAAATAAAGGCTGGTTGAACAACTGGATCAAAACCGATTTTAAAGGTGGGAAAAAGAACAAAGACCTCTGGAAAGAATACTACGGGTTATCCAAATCTTTTAAAATTAAATTCGTCTGGGTAAAAGGCCATGCCGATAATCCTTATAACAATCGCTGTGATGAATTGGCTACTTCCGCTGCGGATAGCAAAAATTTAGATATTGATGAAGGATATGAAAGTTTATAGTTTGAAGCCTGCCTGCCGGTAGGCAGGTTTGAAGTTTGGATGCACAATTTCGGTCATTAAAATTAAAGTAGCTACAAAATCGCATAACATTCAATAGCCCGAAGGGCTTTAATATGAATAACCGCTGGTGAAACCGGCGGCCTTTTATCATGGCGGCCCACGAACCCCGAAGGGGTTCAACTATCAACAAATCATATGCTGTCACAATCTCACTGTATAACCGGTAGTCGGAATCGATAAAAAAAAAGCTACCAGTATTTACTGATAGCTTTCAATATTAATAGATTTTTATTACGCAGCCACTTGCTGTTTCTTTATTACATAATTAGTAACCAGGTAATATGCACCAAATAAAACCCCGCTGTAAACAAGGTCGGCCACAAGGCTTGTTCTGAAAAATGGCAAGGCCTGGATAAAACATTGCATAAATCCATTTGCATCGGATGTATACGTATGGTAAATAGGGTTGTCTAATATAAAGAATGAAAGATTTGACAATAGGAAGAAGATAACAGAAGAAAGTAATGAATATCCAACTACATTTACTACGTTGATCTTTTTAAGGTTGAATGCAATGATGGTAATAAGAGCCAATATACCATAACCAACCAACTGGCCCCAGCCCCAAAAACCGGGTGCAATGTTGAATACTTCAAACATTACATCTGATAAGAACATAGATAAGATTGGTAATACAAATGCCAACTTTCTGTCTTTAATTACGGCGCCGGAAAAAATAGCCATACCTATAATGGGGCTGAAATTATTGGGGTACATAACAACCCTTGATATAGCAGCAGCCAATATCAGTATAATAGCAAGAATGATCGTAGGAGTATTTTGCTTATTCATCTCTATAATGATTTGTGCAAAAATAAGCAATAATTTTTTCTTTCCACATACTTATAAAAGCTTTTATCCTCAGGCTGCTGATTAAACTAATTGGTTAATTTTATTGAATGGCAAAACACAACCAGACAGGTAATGCAGGAGAGTCCCTTGCTGCGGAATATTTTATAAAAAGCGGCTACGAAATATTACACAAAAACTGGCGGCATAAACACTGGGAAATTGATATCATTGCTTCCAGGAACGGCATGTTGCATTTTATTGAGGTAAAAACAAGAACCTCCTTAAAATTCGGCTATCCCGAAGAAAATATTGATGCCAAAAAGATCAGGTTTTTAATAAATGCATCTGAAGAATACCTGTATCAAAACCCCCAGTGGCAACGCATACAGTTTGATGTTCTATCTATATATATTAAAGAAGATGATTCGGCAGATTATTTTTTGATCGAAGATGTGTATTTATAACGTTTAATTCGTTTAAAACGCTCTTAAACGTTTAAACGGTTTTTAAACGACTAAACGTTTTAAACGTCTATCCCTCCACCAATCCTTTGATCTTTTGCACCATTTTAAATGTAGCCGGGCAGAAATCAATATTTTGTTTGTGAATATGCGCATATTCACTCCATTTGGTTTTTGTAAGATGAGGAAAACCTGAACAATCCACGGGTCTTATTTCATAGATCGAACATTTATTATCGGCCAGGTTCAAAAACTGGCAGGGTTCTGTTTTGTTTATCAGGTCTTTATTCCTGTCTTTTTTCAACCATTTTTTTCTGAATGCTTCCGGTGTTTCATTAAAGTGTGCAGAAATTCTTTTTACATCCTGTGTAGTAAAAGTGGGTGTCATTTTTTTACAGCAGTTCGCACAGGAAAGACAATCAACTTCAGCCCATACTTCTTTTGACGCTACTGCAGTAAGTTTATCAATACCCTTTGGAGCGTTTTTTTCCACTCTAAGTAAAAAACTACGCAATGATTTTCTGTGAAAAGAGAGTTTTTTTCTGAAAGACCTGAAGTTTACGGGAAGCATGTGATTGGTTAATTAAGAAAATATTTAGGCAGCGAAAATAATGTTTAATTAAATTGTACAATCATTGTATTTGAGAAAAGAGCATAATTTATGTGGGAAACATATAAAAAGGGATATAAAGCATGGCTTCAGCTTGAAAAGTCGCTTGCAGACAACTCTGTACAGGCTTACCTGCATGATGTTGAGAAGCTGACAAGTTACCTGTTAACTGTAAATGACCTGAAAAAACCGGGTGATGTGAAATTAAAAGACCTTGAACAATTTGTAAAATGGGTTCATGAACTTGGTATGACACCTGCATCCCAAGGGAGGATCATTTCGGGCCTGAGGAGTTTTTATAAGTATTGCTTATTGGAGCAGATCAGTGAAACAGACCCAACAATATTGCTTGAAGCGCCTAAGCTAAAACGTTTGCTTCCTGATATTCTCAGCTTTGAGGAAATAGAATCGATCATAGCAGCTATTGATCTGAGTAAACCGGAAGGCGGAAGGAATAAAGCGATCCTTGAAACATTGTATAGCTGCGGAGTGAGGGTATCAGAATTGGTAAATTTAAAAATAAGTTGTTTGTACCTTGATGTGGGATTTATAAAAGTGACCGGCAAAGGAGACAAAGAAAGACTTGTTCCAATTGGCAGCGATGCCATTAAGTATATCAATATTTACCGAAATAATATCCGCTGTCATATACCGGTAAAGAAAGGAGAGGAGGATATGTTGTTTTTAAACAGGCGTGGGAGCAGGCTTACCCGTGTGATGATCTTTTTATTACTGAAAGCACTGGTTAAAAAAGCTGGTATAACAAAGAACATCTCGCCACATACATTTCGCCATTCTTTTGCAACACATTTAGTAGAAGGTGGTGCAGATCTGAGGGCTGTACAGGAAATGCTTGGGCATGAAAGTATTACTACAACTGAGATATATACACATCTTGACAGGGAATACCTTCGTACCACTTTACAGCAGTTTCATCCGGCTTTTAAATGAACATTGAGCATTGAAAATTGAATATTTTTGTTAAAAATAGAATACTCAATATTCAATGCTCAACTAACAATGTTCAATGAAAAAAATACAGCTATTTAGGGGATATTCATTTGCTTTCCAGCAGTGGATTATTCTGTGGAAATAACGGAGCTTCTACATAATTTTTATTTGTAACACGGTTCCGGTAGTTTTTAAAAATACTTTGCCACCTTAATTTCAATACACCAAAGACTCCTTCTTTTACGATCCCTTTGTTCATTTTACTTGAACCCAATTGACGGTCTATGAATGTAATTGGAACTTCTGCCAGTTTAAATCCAAGCTTCCATGCTGCAAATTTCATTTCTATCTGGAATGCATAGCCGACGAAACTGATCCCATCAAGATTAATGGATTCAAGTACTTCCCTTCTATAACAAATAAAACCTGCGGTAGGATCTTTTAATGGCATCCAGGTGATCATCCTGGTGTACAGGGATGCACCTTTTGATAAAGCGATCCTGTTTGCCGGCCAGTTTTCTACAGCCCCGCCTTTTACATAGCGTGAACCAACGGCAAGATCCGCATCCTCTTTACAGGCACGGTATAATTTTTCAAGGTCGGTAGGATTATGAGAAAAATCTGCATCCATCTCAAAAATAAAACTGTAACCTTTTTTGATGGCCCATTTAAATCCATGTATATATGCGGTGCCGAGGCCCTGCTTTCCACGCCTTTCTTCGAGGAATAACTGGCCGGGATATTTTGGGAATAAAGATTTTACGATCGTAGCAGTGCCGTCGGGGGAACCATCATCTATGATAAGGATATGATAATCCTCTTGCAGGTTTATGACTGCACCTATGATCGCTTCAATGTTTTCTTTTTCATTGAAAGTAGGTATGATAACTATTTTTTCCGACATGCTGAACAGGTGACTCCGCCAAATTTACAAATTAAAACTTAGCTGTATTACAATAAAATTACAGGTAAAACTATTTAATTGTTTTTTAACAGGGTGCGGTTAAAGAGTTCAGTGAGTTTTTTCTTGGTATGCAGTGGAAAATCGCCTTTCATCATCCAGTCGTAATACTGTGGCTCTGTTTTCAATACATCAGCAACAGGGCGCCCTTTGAATTTGCCAAAGTTAAATATTTCTCTCCCTTTTTCATCAAAAGAAAAACGGCGGGCATAATCTACGATCTTTTCTTCGCCAATAACCTGCAGGATCGAATCAATAGAATTTCCAAGATTTTTGTAGCGGTCTACCTGTGCGATCAACACATCAATGGTAGCCTGCACATCAGCTTCAGCACTATGGGCATCTATCAGTTCTTTCTGGCAATAAAATTTATAGGCAGCAGTTAAAGTCCTGGGCTCCATGGTATAAAAAATATGCTGCACATCAATCATTCTCCGCTGGCTAAGATCAACTTCCATTCCGGCCCTTAAAAATTCTTCCATCAGCATAGGAATATCAAAACGATTGCTGTTATATCCGCCGAGGTCACAATTTTCAAGAAACTGTTTTATCTCATTCCCCGATTGTTTAAATGTAGGGGCATCTTTTACCATTTCATCTGTAATGCCATGTATATCCGTTGTTTGTTTTGGAATGGGCATTTCAGGATTGATGAGTTTTCTTTTTACCTGGCGTTCTCCATCTGGTAAAACCTTTATGATCGCAATTTCAACAATTCTATCGGTGGAAAGGCTAACTCCGGTTGTCTCCAGGTCAATAAATGCAACAGGACGTGTTAAGTTTAGCATGAACGGGGGCTATTTTAATAAATATAAAAAATATCCGGCAAATGTAGTGGAATGAATGAAAGTATTTGTAGTCTAAAGTACTTTTTACCTTAATTTTTCGTTTACCGCATATACATTATCTTTGCGGTATAATTCAAAATCAAAAAAATGAAAAAATTAATTGTTGCCATGGTTTCGCTTTTATTTGTAGTAACTATTCTCAGTAGTTGTGGCTCAAGCAGGAAAACTGGTTGCCCTACGAGTGTTCAATGAGCCAAAGAATCATTCAGTAATAATCATTTCTAAAACAATGGATTGGA
Organism: Ferruginibacter sp.; assembly: GCA_031385805.1. GTDB lineage: Bacteria > Bacteroidota > Bacteroidia > Chitinophagales > Chitinophagaceae > Ferruginibacter. The sequence continues at coordinate 375 of JANNBU010000078.1, read as the reverse complement.
TCCCGCTTATAAGTGAGCATCAACTAGAAGATATAAGGAAATTATCTTCCCAACAAGACCAGCTTATTTTTAAACACAGCACCCGCTGTTCTATCAGCAGCATGGCTAAAAACCGGCTGGAGAGAGCCGTACCCGCCAATGTGCAATTTCATTTTCTGGATCTTATCAAATACCGTTCAATCTCAAATAAAATTGAGACCGAATTCGATGTAAGCCATGAATCCCCTCAGGTATTGTTGATCAGGGATGGTAAGTGCATATATGACGAAAGCCATAGCGGAATATCAATGGAAGAAATTGAGCAACAGGTTAATCAATAATTTATACGTCATTGCGAGGAACGAAGCAATCTAACAATTTAAGTACACAGATTGC
>JANNBU010000032.1:0-19856 GCA_031385805.1 Ferruginibacter sp. | reverse complement strand
GGAGTTTCAGCATTATTAAGAAATAAGATATACACGGTTACTGCAACTGCCTTAACAGATTGCAGTGGAAATGCAATCAGCACAACAAATACCGCAAGGGTTGGTTTGTATGAACACACAGATAGTTTCAACATTGTTATCAATGAGATATTATTCAATCCAAGGCCAACGAGTAATGATTATGTAGAGATCTATAACAGGAGCAATAAAATATTAAACCTGAAAAATGTTTACATCGCCAACAGGAATACAACAGGCGTTATCAGCAGCATTGCACAATTAAGTACAGAAGATTACTTGTTATTCCCGCAGGATTTTATGGTGATCACGGAAAGCAGGTCACTTGTGTTGTATGATTATATAGCAAATAACCCCGATGCATTTATCGAGATCGGCAGTATGCCATCTTTTAATGATGATGAAAGCAATGCGATCCTTTTAAATGAACAAGGAAATATTGTGGATGAAGTTGCTTACTCTGATAAATGGCATTTCAAATTGATAAGCAATGAAGAAGGGGTTTCATTGGAAAGAATTGACTATGACGCCCGTTCACAGGATGAACAAAACTGGCACAGCGCTGCAACCAATGTTGGATACGGAACGCCTACTTATAAGAATTCGCAATACAGGATAGATGCCGGGGTACAGGGAGAAATAACGGTAACCCCGGATATTGTAAGCCCTGATAACGACGGCACGGATGATTTTGCCACCATTAATTATAGTTTTCCCGAGCCTGGCTATGTTGCAGGTATAACCATATTTGATGCATCAGGCCGCCCGGTACGATACCTGCAGCGGAATGCACTTTGTGGAGTAAAAGGATATTTCCGTTGGGATGGGCTTGGGGAAAAGAATCAAAAATTACCGGTTGGCATCTACATCATTTACACAGAAGTATTTAACCTGAAGGGGAAGACGAAGAAATTTAAGAATGTGATTGTGTTGGCGAGAAGAAATTAAAATGTAAAATAATGAATGTAAAATATTAAATATAAAAATTGAATATCTCAATTTATGAAGTCCACAACTTTTACATTCTACATTTATCTGTTTGATATTTTACATTTTTTCTGCTAAGGGTTCAGTTGATCAGTACCAATCCTGTTAATATCGTCATTGATCTTTTCATCAGGCCTCTTTTCCAGATTATATTTTACAGTTAAGTAACCACCAAAAGCACATACCAAACCAAAAGCCATTAAGCCAATAAGATTTCCTTGTCCAAAAAAAATAATTCCCAGGATAATCCCGATCATTTCAAATACCAGCCATGCAATTACTGTAATGAATTTCCATCTCCCCCGAGGTAACCCTTTTTTAACAGCCAGGGCACCCATTTGTTTGGTAAGAATGAACAGTAAGATTATTTCTATCATTATCTTTTAATATTAAACCAGGTCAATATCAAAATTTACCAATTGCACAAATTCGTTGATGCGTTCGTTGATATCTGTTTTGGTAATTTCTTTTAATCTTTCGGGACCAAATTTTTCTACACAGAAACTTGCCATAGCGCTTCCAACAATGATAGCAGTTTTCATGTTTTCAAAACTGATGTCTTTTGTTTTGGCAAGGTGCCCGATAAAGCCACCGGCAAAAGTATCACCAGCGCCTGTTGGATCAAATACCTCTTCTAATGGTAATGCGGGTGCAAAAAATACATGGTTGCCCTGGAAAAGTAATGCTCCATGTTCTCCTTTTTTTATGATCAGGAATTTGGGTCCCATTTCCTGGATCTTACGGGCAGCTTTTACCAATGAAAATTCACCGCTCAGTTGTCTAGCTTCACCATCATTAACCAACAATACATCAACTTTTTTCAAAACCTCTTTCAGGTCATCCAATGCAACATCCATCCAGAAATTCATCGTATCCATTACGATCAGTTTTGGGCGAACTTTTAATTGGTTGATCACGCTCAACTGTAATTTCGGCATCAGGTTACCCAGCATTGAAAATTCTGCACCCTGGTAACTATCGGGTACAACCGGATTAAAATCTTCCAATACATTCAGGTCTGTGATCAGGGTATCACGTGTGTTCATATCAGTATGATACCTGCCGCTCCAGAAAAAAGATTTTTTATCCGGAACGATCTCCACGCCATCCAATTCAATACCACGGGATTTCAATTCATCCATTTCTTCTGTTGGAAAATCATTGCCAACGATAGATATCTGTTGAACAGGTTGAACAAAATTGATTGCAGCATAAGCCACATAAGTAGCAGATCCGCCTACGATCTTATCTACTTTGGCAAAAGGAGTTTCAATTGCATCAAAGGCCATGGTGCCAACGGTAATTAAAGACATGTTACTTGGTTTATTTGTTTATTAGTTTCCTGGTTTATTATTTTGATCTCCGAATCTCAGCATCCGGTTATTCAAAACGTTGCAAAAGTAGCGGATAAATGTTGTTTTTTCACCAGCGGCAGATTTTGTGTTAATTTCATCAGATATGTTAGTGCAGGTTCATCCCGAAAACCCCCAGCCAAGGCTTATCAAACAAATGGTAGAATGCCTGAAGGATGGAGGTGTAATTGTTTATCCAACGGATACGATCTATGGTTTGGGTTGCGATATTCTGCAACACAAAGCGATAGAACGCATTTGTAAAATAAAGAATATTGATCCTCAAAAGGCACAACTATCATTTATTTGCAGGGATCTTAGTCACCTGAGCGATTTTACCAAAAGTATTGATACACCACTTTACCGGGTATTGAAAAAATATCTGCCAGGTCCGTATACATTTATTTTACCTGCGAGTAAACAAGCCCCCAGGATCTTGCAAAGTAAAAAATCAACGATTGGCCTTCGTATTCCTGACAATGAAATATGCAGGCATATTTTGGATGAATTGGGGAATCCTTTATTAAGTGCTTCGCTGCCAGGTGAAATGGTGGAAGAATATACCGACCCGGAAGTGATCTATGAAAAATTCCAGGACCAGGTAGATTTTGTTGTAGACGGCGGTATAGGCGGAATGGTTCCGTCAACAATCGTTGATTGTACCGGTTCTGACTGGGAAATTGTGCGGCAGGGGTTGGGGGATTTTCAGGGATAATTTATTTCAATTTATAGTTTTTTAACCTCTTTGTAGTTTTTATCAGCTGCTATTAAGTTTTCAAGAATTCCATCAAAATGTTTACCACCATATATAAGAAGTATTTTTTTATTAGGATCGCTTATGATTGATTCTGATATTAAATTGTTTCGATAAACTTCCAAAAAATAATTACTCATTTTTTTATCTTTCTTAGCCTTGTATTTCTCACCCAATTTCGTTTCAAAATCGTATTGGCTAAGTGTTATGAGGCCAAATTTCTTTTCACATGCATCGACAAGTTCAGGGATGTTTCCATCTACATTTCTAAAATGTATGCTGTCAGGAATTGTGATTAAATATTTCGGCTGATTGATCAGGTTATGTTTGGCAACATACTTGATTTTTTTCCCAAAAATCGTTTTATTCAAGGTGTCAATATATCCTCCATTGGCCTTCATCGATGCAAAATCAATACCGGAAATTTTACGTGCTTTCTTGTATATGGTATCTTTTTTCAACGAATCCTTAAAAACACCTGGTCGTACAGCTTCAAAATACACGATAAAGCCTTCTTTCAGAAATGAATCAATTTTATATTTTACATCATCATAATATTCTTTTTTTCCTATATGATGAATGTAAACAGAAGCTATTTTCTTTTCACCGTTGGTTGCATATTTTAATGTTGCATTTTTTTCAGCTATTCCCAATGAATTCAAAGCGATATTAGTTAAACAGGAAGAGAATAATAATGCGGTTAGTAATGCAAAAAAACTGTGATGTAGATAAAATTTCATAATTAAATTGATTTAAAAACGGCTGATCCGATATCCGAATCAGCCGTATATTATTTTTTTATTAAAGCCCAAGAATAACTAGGATTATTTGATAAATCGTAGGCCAATTTTGCACAACCCAATTTGCAAAATTCTCTACAAGACACCAGAACTGATACCAACGACAGTCCGCTGCTTTAGCAGCGACTCCATTTGCCAGGTTTTCTTTCCCTCCAAACAATTCCGATCCATCAGTACTTACAACTCCTTTATCATGTTGGTCATAAAGATATTTAAAAGCTTTTGCAACGGCTATACCATCATTCTCTTTTATGATCCGATCCTTTGTTACACCAGTTGAAAGATAACTGTAAGCAGTTTCTATCATTCCATTTCCGGCATCAAGCGGTATTGCTTTACCACATAATTTTTTTCGAAAGTCACCCAAAGAAATCCCCTTTGTGTATGCAAAAGAAACGCTTTGGGTAAAATTTGCCATCGTATTAGCAGTAATGGCTTTGGCCTGTTCTGCTGTAACATTGTCCTGGGCAATTCCTAATAAATAGCAACAGCTTAAAGCCATTGCAAAAAGTAATTTTTTCATTTTCATTTTAGTTTTGAGTACGGGTTGAAAAAAAGCACAGTTCAACGCTGCGTCTTACCTTGCTGTTTTTATTTGGGCAAAGCGGTCAGAAATTATTCAAGCCCATTGACATCAACGCTGCGCTTTTCTATTCTTCAACGTTCTTTATACAAGGGTTTTTATAGTTACCTTTTATGAACGGATTAAAGTCTGAAGCACTTTTCATTTCTGCCAACATTCAAATATCAGTATCCTAAAAATGTTATGCAAGGGAAAAACAACATGTTTGGATGCTTTTTTTCTGTAAAAATTTGTGTGATATTTCCAGCTTAAGAAAGACATATAAAAAAACGGCTGCCGATTTCTCCGACAGCCGCCAACGTAATTGTAAGAATATTAAAGCAGTTCACCCAAAACTGCTTTATATACCTGTTATACCCCTCAGATCCTATCCCTGCGATTATGCTTTTTGCGAATAATATTCCGGTTTGCCCTGCGGGTATCCTTCCTGATCTCTCTCCTTTCACCCGGGGTTACCACCCCATCTGCACGTGCTTCTCTTTTTTCCTGCCTGATATGCCTTTGTTGCCTTGCCAATTGCCTGGTTTCATGACGGGTAAGTTCCCCGCTTCTAACGCCGTGTGTTATACGTTTGTGCTGAATCCTTGACCTGCCCGCCTGTGCATTTGTTGCTGTTGATATGATCAGCATTAAAGCAAATGCAGCGAAAAACTTAACTGTTTTCATAATGTTTATTTTGTTTATTAAAATGGAAAAAATGGCTTGTTTCGTAATAAGACGGGGAAGGTATAAAAAAGTTTAACGAGGGTTATTTATTAACAAAAAAGATCAAAACAAGGGAACCTGTAACGGAAGTATATTAAAACTTCTGCGATGGTATTTGCATAACCCTTTTTGTTCTATTGCCAACCGGTGTGCCGCCGTACCATAACCCTTATTATTGTTCCAGGCATAATATGAATATTCTGAATGTAATTGCTGCATGTGTTCATCCCTATACGTTTTCGCCAATACACTTGCGGCGGCAATAGAAGCATATATACCGTCGCCTTTTATGATACAGGTATGCTTTATTTCTTTATAAGGCTTAAAGCGGTTCCCGTCTATCAACAACGATTGTGGAGCAATTGATAATTTACCCAAAGCGAGGTGCATGGCTTTAAAAGACGCCTGTAAAATATTGATGACATCTATTTCATTATTATCTACAGAAGCAACCCCAAAAGCAATGCTTTCTTTTTCTATCACAGGCCTCAATTCATCTCTTTGTTTTTCTGATAATTGCTTACTGTCATTCAGCAATGGATGATAAAAATCCTTTGGTAAAATGACCGCGGCTGCAAAAACGGGCCCTGCATAACATCCACGGCCTGCTTCGTCCAGGCCTGCTTCAATTTTTGATTTATGTAAAAAAGCCTGCAGCATCTTATTGCAAATATCTATAAAACAATATTTGCTTTACTAACTTTGCGACAATTTTATCAACATGCGTTCTATAAAGAACTGGGTACTGGCTACTTTTATTCTTACATTCCTTGTCATCATTGCAGGAGCTGTTGTGCGTACAACGCAAAGCGGGATGGGCTGTCCGGATTGGCCAAAGTGTTTTGGTAAATGGATACCACCAACAAATGCATCTGAATTACCACCCGATTTTGAAAAATACCTTCGCAAACAGGATATCGACCATAGTTTTAATGCGTGGCATACCTGGATAGAATATTTCAACAGGCTCCTGGGGGTATTGTTGGGAGTATTTGCCATTATCCAGGTTGTATTGTTGTTTCGAAAAAAAGAGCTGTTACGTAAAGCGTATAAACTATCGTTGTTTTTTTTACTGACAGTAATTCTAACGGGTTTGTTTGGCGCCATTGTAGTTAAATTCAATCTTGCCCATTTAAGTATTTCTGTTCATTTGTTGTTTGCGGTTATACTGATACAGATCCAACTGGCATTGCTGTTATCGGTTAATTCAAAATTATCAGTACTGGCCGTTGATGAGCGAATGAAAAAAATGTTACTGGCATTTCTGATCCTGGTTTTTGTACAAAGCATATTGGGCACCATAGTGCGCATGCATGTGGATGATATTTCCAAAATACTGAATTATGATCAAAGGGAAACCTGGCTGGCAAATAACCCGGCAGTGTTTATGCTTCACAGGAGTTTTTCATGGGTGATATTGCTCTTTGTTTTAATTATTGCGTGGCAGGGGAAGAATGTTCATTTTATAAAAAATAAAATATTTATATTGGCCGGGATCATTTTATTGAGTATGGTAACAGGCATAATCTTATTTTATGCCAATATGCCCGCAGCGGCCCAGCCCATTCATTTGTTATTAGCCACCATGGCTATTACACAAACTTTTTCCATTTTATTGCAAGCAAGCCCGAATAACAGCCTGTCTTCCCGCAATTAAAGCCCGGTTCCTGCGTTTTATCGTTACTGCATTTTGTAGTAATTTTAATCAACCGCTTAGTATGAAGCAATTGATAAAAGATATTTATTATTCTTTTCCTGTACAGCTGCTAATTCTTCATTTCAGAAAATACCAGATATTATTATTATTCTGGCTGGCACTGGCAAGTACGATCAATAGCGGATTTATGAAAAGCTATGGTGCCGATGCCTTGTTTTTTTCACCCGAATACCTCGGCACTGTAAATATCCTCGGCGCCCTGATCACAGGAATTGCATTGGGTGTATTTATCATGAGCTGGAATGTAACAACATTCATATTGCATAGCAAACGGTTCAAATTCCTGGCTACAACAACCCATCCTTTTTTAAAATATTGTCTTAACAATGCAGTACTGCCACTACTGCTTATCTTTTTTTATTTTATAAAATTATACCGGTTTAATGATTACCGTGAGCTGATGAGTTTTAAAGAGATATTTACAGAGATCAGCGGAATATTCCTTGGGCTGGCTCTTTTGCTGGTGATATCACTTGCCTATTTTTCGTATGCCGAGAAAACGATCGTAAGAACAATGGCGCCCATCATCAGCAACCCGGAACTATTCAATAAAACATTTGCTGCAAAACATCATATCGAACATGAGTTTGCATTAAAAGTGGGGTTTTATTTTAGTGGCAGGTTTCGAATCCGTAAAGCCCGCAATGTTGGGCATTACAGGCAGGAGTTTTTAGACAGCATTTTTAAAAGACATCATATTGCTGCAATCGTAAGTATTTTACTTGCATTTTTTTTCCTGATCGTTGTTGGATTTTTATTAGAGAATAAATATTTTGAAATGCCTGCAGCAGCAAGTATCCTGATATTCTTTGCGATCATGACAGCGGTGATCGGTTCATTGTCATATTTTTTACAAAGCTGGAGCCTTACTGCTGCGATCGTACTGATCATATTTGTTAACTTCTTATATCAGCATGAAGTTATTGACCCAAGGAACAAAGCTTATGGAATAGATTATATTAATAAGGAACAACGGCCGGCATACACCAAAGAATCTCTCAAGACATTGTGCAGTAATGATAAGATAGCCGAAGATAAAGCCAATATGATCCGCATACTCAATAACTGGAAAGCAAAACAAAAAGAAGAAAAACCCGTAATGGTTTTTATCAATGTAAGTGGAGGAGGCCTGCGCAGCGCCGCATTTGTGATGAACGCATTGCAAAAATTAGACAGTATTACACAGGGAAACCTGATGCAACATACTTTTTTGATAACCGGCGCCAGCGGAGGTATGTTAGCGGCTACCTATTACCGTGAATTATACCGGCTGAAACTTACCAATCAAAAACTAAATATAAGCGATAGTCGCTATACAGATAATATTGCAGGCGATCTTTTGAATCCAGTGTTCACTTCAATGATTGCAAGGGAAATTTTTGCACCTGCACAAAAATTCAAAGCAGGAAACTTTGAATATGTAAAAGACAGGGGTTATGCTTTCGAAAAAAAATTATCTGATAATACAAGCGGCCTGCTTAATAAACAATTAAAAGACCTGTCTGCCGATGATTACAAGGCAACCGTTCCACTTATCATTTTCAATTCTGTTATAAAAAGTGATGGAAGAAAAATGATGATCAGCACACAGCCACTAAGCTTTATGATGAAACCTTCTTTTTTATCAGCAGATACTGCCGCAAATCCTGATGCAGTGGATTTTGCAGCACTCTTCCAGCATCAGCAACCCATGAATCTTCGCATGCTCACCGCATTGCGGATGAATGCCACTTTCCCTTATGTATTACCGAATGTATGGTTGCCAAGTAAACCCGTTATTGATGTAATGGATGCAGGGTTGAGAGATAATTACGGGCAGGAAACAACCCTGCGTTTTATTGACATATTCAATGACTGGATACAGGAAAATACAAGTGGCGTAGTGATCATTCAGTTGCGTGACAGGTTGAATGATAACTGGCAGCATCCTTATGAAACAAATTCAGTTGCCGATATGATCGTAACACCAGCAACCATGCTTCAACACAACTGGTATAAACTACAGGATTATTTTCAGACAGACGAATACAATTATTTACACGGGCAAAATGACAGCAGTATTTTAAGGATACCCATTATGTATAAACCGGAAAATACAGATAAAGGTGCAGCACTCAATTTTCATTTAACGGGCAGGGAAAAAAGAGATGTTAAAGGATCTTTTAATAGTCCTGTTAACCGGCAGGCCATTAATACAATTGCAACACTTTTAAAAAATTAAGGTTGTAAAAGACGGAATGCTTTTTCAATGATACCTATCTTAAACAGATCAGTTGTAATGGCAGGATCTCCATCAATATGAAAAGGTGCTGAAGATGGATTTTTTATAACAAGTGCATTTGTTTGAAAATATTGTATACCCGCTTCTCTGAATTTTTTACCAGATGTTTGTTGCACCTGCCCAAGCCTTATTTGTTTTAATAAGGTATAAACTAATTTTATTTTACTCATTTTATTTACGATCACAATATCTAATAAACCATCACTGATACTGGCTTTGGGAGCAATGGTAAAATTATTTCCAAATTGGTTACTGTTGGCAATGCTGATAAAAAAAGCGTTTGCCCGGATATCCGTATTATTCGCTTCAATAACAAATGGATATGTTTTGGCAGAAAGAAAATTTTTTATTGATAGTTTGATATAGGTAGAAAGCCCACGGGAAGGATGCTTTGCAAAATCATGTGCAACCTGTGCATCAAAACCCAATCCGCAAAGCATACAACTGAATGATGAATTAATATAAAAGCCATCAATATAAGCAGCCTTTCCTTTAAAAATAATATCCAGTGCCTTACCTGCTTTTCTTGAAATACCTGCGGCCAACGCCAATCCATTACCTGAACCCATTGGGATGATGCCGATGTTGACATCAATATTCATCAACGCTGCGGCAACCTGGTTAATGGTTCCATCGCCGCCGCAAATGATGATATCAGTTATTTTTTCTTTGCTGATCTTTTCCAATAAAAAAAAATAATCACCACTTGCATTGGTATGTAATACCTGGTAAGGAATATTTTGTTTCCGGGTTCTGTCATCAATCAGTTTCAGCAGCACATCTTTGTTCTTAGTGCCCGAAATGGGATTGATGAAGTAAATAAAATTTCTATTCATAATAAACGTTTAAATCCCTGCCTGTCGGCAGACAGGGTTTAAAAATCGTTTAATACTTTTAACGGTTTTAAACCTTTAAAGGTATTAAACGACTCAAACGTAAAACCTACCACTTTACCAACGCACTGCCCCAGGTAAACCCACTGCCAAAAGCTGCCAGGCAAACAAGATTGCCTTCTTTTATTTTCCCCTGTTCCCAGGCTTCACACAATGCAATGGGTATGGATGCGGCGGTGGTATTTCCATATTTATCTATATTATTAAAAACCTGGTCATCTCTCAATGCTAATTTTTGTTGTATGAATTGAGATATCCGCAAATTAGCCTGGTGTGGTATAAGCAGGGTAATATCTTTTGTTTCAAGTTTATTTGCGTTAAGTGCTTCCATCACAGCTTCCGGAAATTTTATTACAGCTTTTTTAAAAACTGCCGGGCCATCCATGTTTGGAAAGTTTTGTGCTTTATCGATCATTTCATGGCTCATGAACATTTTACCAATGTTATCATTTTCAAAATTGGCTACAGGTTCTTTTACCCAATGATTTGCATGTGTACCGGGATTGTACATCGCCAGTATTTCTGCACTTTCGCCGTCACTGTGAAGATGTGTGCTTAAAATACCTTGCCCCGGTTTTTCTGTTGGCTGTACAACAACTGCGCCTGCACCATCTCCAAAGATCACAGAGATATTTCTTCCTCTTGTGGAAAAATCCAATCCGAAAGAATGTTTTTCACTTCCTACAACAAGAATATTTTTATACATACCTGTTTTAATAAACTGATCGGCAATGGAAAGAGCATAAACAAAACCACTGCATTGATTCCTTACATCTAAAGCGCCGATCTCTTTCATCTTCATGGCACGTTGCAACAATACACCGCAACCGGGGAAATAATAATCAGGGCTTAGCGTGGCGAAAATAATAAAATCGATATCCTGTGCTGTTATACCAGCTCTTTCTATTGCAATTGTTGCTGCTTCAACTCCCATGGTTGTTGTTGTTTCTCCTGTTCTGTCGGCATAGCGCCTTTCTTTTATACCCGAACGTTCCTGTATCCATTCATCAGAAGTATCCATATACTGAAGCAGATCTTTGTTGGTAACAATATTTTTGGGAACATAATAACCTACACCCGCAATTTTTGTTTGTGGCATATTCTTTTTTATTTAGCAAGATTAACCGGCAAATTACAACTATTTGAAGTGAAACAGTTTCGACGGTATCAGTTTACCCTAACCATATCTTTCAAACAAAACTGTTCATCAAAACGGGGATATTCCCAGTTTCTGACATGTACTTCAAGAGCGTTTCTTAGTTGTGAATCTGATTTGATATACTTTGCTGTGAAACCATCTGCAAGCGGCATTAGTGAAAGCGTATCGTTTCTATAGATCAATGCAGTAATATAAGTTTGTCCTTTTATTTCAATATTTAAAAATTGCCTGTTAGCTACGATGCTCATAAATGCAGTTCCTTTGATACTGTCATCGGTTACAACTTTATATGGTTTCAGGTCATAGAGATCACCGGTAAAATCAATATTATATTCAGTGTCGTTTTTTTTACTGAGTATTACTTTAACGGGTTGTGCGTTACCTTTTTTATCCGGAACTATGGTTGCCCATTTACCCAGCAATGCTTCATCAACAGGAATGGACGGATCTATATCAAGTTTGTAAGGAGAACTGAAAGGGCATGCATATAATATTAATGTACCAGCAGAAAAAATTATGGAATAAAGAAGAGTATTGCAGGAGTCAGAAATATTCCGAGGCTTTATCATTGATGAGGTTTATTTGGTAACCCGATAAATTTAATATTTAATTCTTACAAAACTTACCAACTGTTTTGAACATAGTGTGCAATAAACCCGGCAAGCTCCATCAACCAAGCAATTCCCAGGTGAACAATTAGCCCGCCACGTATACTTTTGGTATTATATGAAACGATGCCGAGCAACATGCCACCTGCAAAACTACTGATCGCTTCACCCATCGGTTTACCGAGATGGATGCAGCAGTAAAAACATGCAGCGGGTACAATACAGTGTTTGCCACAAATCTGTATCATTCCAATGACCAAAAAGCCACGAAAAAATATTTCAATGGTCATAAAATCTATTGAATAAAAAACCTCATGTAAAAAATAGAACAGGTTTTTAGGACTCAGTTCCCAGCCTGCAACAATTTTTGCACGCGGATACATGTTTAAGAAATCAGGTTGGGTAGCTGCGAGTGTTATTAATGGGATCATGCAGACGATCAATATTAAATATGGTCTTGCATCTTGTAATTTACTGCTGCTATAAAATGGTTCTGTTTTACTGTCTTTTACCTTCCATATTATATAAACAGGGATCAGTGCTGCAAATAAACCCACAAACCATTTGGAACAACGCAGCCAGAATAATTGCTCATCAGCTTTCCAAAAATGCTGAATAAGCGGTTGAAGAAAATCAAAATTAACCCGGAAAGAAAAAATAGCAGGAGCAAAGAATAATATGATCCAAAACCACTTGTTCTTAAACTGCGAAAGATTTTTATAAAAGATCAATTGCAGCAAATAAGCAGTTGTAAAAGGAATAAGATAAATAAGATAATATCCTGCAAAACTGCTAAACCAGCTATTGCCCGAATGAACAATATTGAATTCAAGGGAATGATAATAATTAAAATAAATGATCAAACCCAACATGAGCGAAACCAGCATAAAGTAAACCGGTTTAAAAACGGTTTGATAGTAAGACTTTATATAATTAAAGATGATACTGATACTGGTCTTTATTGATGTATAAACTTATTGTCGGGGCTCGTTCAGTGTTTTCCACAACAGGTCTTTAAGCTGAGGAAGGTTATAACCTGTAACTGACGAAATAAAAATATGCGGAATATTTTTTGGAAGTTCTTTTGCAATAGCTTCTTTTAATTCATCATCAAGCATATCTGTTTTACTGATGGCGATGACAAAATCTTTTTGAAGCATTTCGGGATTGTATTGCTCCAGTTCGCTTCTCAATATTTCAAATTCTGCCCCATGGTCTTTGCTATCGGCAGGAATAAGAAATAATAAGATAGAATTTCTTTCTATATGCCTTAAAAATCTGTGCCCAAGCCCTTTGCCTTCTGCAGCTCCTTCAATGATCCCCGGAAGATCGGCAATACAAAAACTTTTACCATCCCTGTATTCTACTATTCCCAATTGAGGTACCAATGTTGTAAAAGCATAATCTGCTATCTTGGGTTTTGCTGCGGTTATGCAGGATAGTAAGGTGGATTTGCCGGCATTTGGAAAACCTACGAAGCCAACATCTGCCAATACTTTAAGTTCCAGTACTTTTATTCCTTCAGAACCTTCTTCTCCGGGCTGTGCATATTCAGGGGCCTGGTTGGTAGAAGATTTGAAGTTGCTATTGCCCAAGCCGCCACGACCACCTTTTACCAATATTATTTCCTGACCATCTTCCAGTATCTCTGCTTCTATCTCTCCTGTTTCATCATTTTTTGCAATGGTACCCAATGGAACTTCAATAATGATATCTTTTCCAAACCTACCGGTAGAATTATTTCCACTGCCATTTACACCATCTTCGGCCAATACGTTTTTAAAATAACGCAAATGCAACAATGTCCATAACTGCACATTACCTCTTAAAATAATATGAGCGCCTCTGCCACCATCGCCACCATCTGGCCCTCCCATGGCAGTTAATTTATTGCGCATAAAATGCTTGCTACCGGCGCCACCATGGCCGCTGCGGCAAAATATCTTTATCTGATCTACAAAATTTGACTTCTCCATTGCTGCAAATGTCCGTAAATTTTTACCATTAGGCGGGAGAACATTAAATTGCAGGTATGAACAAATTGTTTTTCATTGTGAGTGTTGCAATAATAAGTTGTTGTACAGCAAAGAAAACTGCCAATAGGGAAAGCAATAACCCGGATAGTTCTTCTGTGAACAGTAATAAAGGAAATAGTTCTGAACCGGGTACTAATTTACCTGCATGCATACAAAAACTGGTCGTACAATTTCAACAGGAAGAAAAACAAAATCCCCCACGCAGTATTTACAGTTATGTGTATAATGGCAAACCTGTTTTTTTTGTACCCGCTGTCTGCTGTGATTTTTTTAGTGATCTCTACGATGATACCTGTAAACTGATAGCGCATCCTGATGGAGGCTTTACCGGCAGAGGTGATGGAACAGCACCAGATTTTATGCAAATCAGGACCAATGAAAAATTGTTGTGGAAGGATGAGCGAAAATAACGATCAATGAATTTTTTAAACTATTAATCAATGAACACAACTCCTCAATCAGTAGTTACCCACATGATGGAAAATGATCTTTTCAGCCAATGGCTGGGTATTGAAGTATTAGACCTAAAAGAAGGGTACAGCAAAATAAAAATGACGGTACGCAAAGAAATGATCAATGGATTTGGAATTGTACACGGCGGAATTGCCTTTGCATTATCAGACAGTGCATTTGCATTTGCATGTAATAACAGGAATATTTTATCTGTTGCGTTAGATACTTCTATTAATTTTACCAAACCTGTTCACGTTGGCGATATACTAACAGCCGAAGCAAAAGAATTGCATAATGGTAAATCAACCGGGCTTTATCATATTACTGTTACCAATCAGAATGACCATACCGTTGCATTATTCAAAGGCACTTGTTTCCGTACAAATAAATCATTGGTATGATATACTCCTTCAACGAATATATTCCTGTAGTTCATGAAAGCAGTTTCATTCATCCGCAGGCAGTTGTAACGGGCAATGTGATCATTGGAAAAAATGTTTACATAGGCCCGGGTGCAGCATTGCGTGGCGATTGGGGCCAGATCATCATTGAAGACGGATGCAATGTGCAGGAAAATTGTACCATTCATATGTTTCCCGGCGTTACTGTTCTATTAAAAGAATCAGCACATATCGGCCATGGCGCTATCATTCATGGTGCAACGATCGGAAAAAACTGTTTGATCGGGATGAATGCAGTGATCATGGATAATGTACAACTGGGAGATGAATGTATTGTTGGGGCTCTTACATTTATTAAAGCAGATGAAATAATTCCTGCAAGAAGTATGGTGGTTGGCAATCCGTATAAAATTGTAAAAGAAGTAAGTGATGAGATGATGAACTGGAAAACAGCAGGAACAAAATTGTATCAACAATTACCGGAAGATATGTACAAAGAATTGAAGGAGTGTGAACCGCTTAGGCAAATTCCCGGGAATGTTTCAAATCAATACCCCGTTTTTAAAACGTGGAATGAGACAAAGAAATGATGATATGAAAACACCAGCTGATTATTAATAAATATTCAATGCTCAATGTTCAATACACAATGTTCAACGGAGGCGTTGTTCAAATTGAGCATTGAAAGTTGAATATTGATTATTGAACATTTCTTATTCCCCCTTAAAAACTGGTATCCGCTTCTCCAAAAACGCCGCCACCCCTTCTTTATAATCATAAGTAGCTGCAGCCTTCTGTTGCAATTCATCTTCTGTCAGTAATTGAGAATCCAGTGAACTATTCAGTGAATAATTTAAAGCATGTTTGGTAAAAGCCAATCCTTTTGTTGGCATTTGTGCCAGCGTGTTTGCAATTTTCAGGCTTTCATCTGCAAAACTTTCATTTGCAAAAACTTTATAGATCATTCCGATCCTTTCTGCTTCGGCAGAAGAAATTTTTTCTCCCAACATCATTACTGCACTTGCTTTTTGCCAGCCAATTAGTCTTGGTAAAAAATATGTGCCACCGCTATCCGGTATCAAACCGATCTTACTGAAAGCTTGTATAAAAGAAGCAGATTCTGTTGCCACAACAATATCACAACACAAAGCAATATTTGCGCCTGCGCCTGCAGCAACACCATTTACGGCAGCCACAACGGGTTTGGGCATATTACGTATCCTTGTTATGATGGGATTATAATGTTCAGATAATATCTTATCAATACCAACCGGATCATCACCAACCAGTTCACTCAGATCCTGCCCGGCAGAAAATGCTTTACCTGCACCTGTGATGTACACACAACGGATGTCATGTACTGAAGCACACTCATCCAGATGTGCCTGCATAGACAATGCCATTTCCCTGTTGAATGAATTGAATTTATCGGGACGGTTCAATGTTATATATGCAACGCCTTTTTTTATTTCAAATAAAACAGAGCTCATCGGCAATAATTAAATGATGAAGAAAACAATTAAACCTCAAAACCTTTTACATCTTTATGGCATAATAAGAATTGGCTCACCAGGTCATAATTCCTGTCGGGCGAACTGATCCTGTAAAGATATACCGCATCATTATTATCTTTTACAAATTTCATGCACCGGAATGTAAGGTCACGGGCCCTGAAAAAATCTTCCAGTTCATTTCTAAAATTCCCACCTAACCCAACAGTACGTATCTTATAATCCTTAACCTTATGAAACCTGTTGATGAAACGTTGTACCGGTTCCAAAACAAACAATGCAATAACAACCATTACAGAAACCACAATGGCCAATGGATAGTTGTGATAACCGATGGCCATTCCCAAAGCTGCAGTTACCCAAATGAGTGCAGCAGTTGTAAGTCCGTTTACGGTAATACCTTCCTTAAAAATAACGCCTGCGCCAATAAAACCGATTCCTGTAACAACGTTACTGGCAATCCTGTCTTCATTGCCCGTACCCGCTTCTTTAGAAAGAATGGTGTATAAACAGGAACCCACACATATTAATATCATGGTTCTGAAACCCGCAGGTTTGCTTCTAAACTCACGTTCAAGGCCAAGAATAGCGCCGATAACAAATGCAAAAGAAACCTGGGCGGCTTCTTCAAAGTAGATCGAAATATCCATAAGCGATTAGTTGAAAGGAATAAAGTTAAGCATATTAATGGCACTTAAAATAATCAAAAGGTTCTTTGCAATCATTGCATTGGTATAATGCTTTGCAGGCAGTTGAACCAAACTGGCTTACTAATTTTGTATTGGAGGAATTGCATTGTGGGCAGGCGGGAGAACGGTCTGACGCCCCGTCTGACCGTTCTCCGGGCGGAGCAATCCCATATTCCTTCAATTTTATTTTACCTGCTTCGCTCATCCAGTCAGTTGTCCATGCAGGAGAAAGAATAGAAGTAATTTTTATTTTTTTATACCCGTGTTCGATCAGTTTCAATTTTATATCAATACTGATGGCATCCATGGCCGGGCAGCCGGAATAAGTTGGAGTTATAATAACTTCTATCTCTTCTCCTTTAATTTTTATATCTCTCAAAATTCCAAGATCTAAAACAGATAACACCGGAATTTCAGGATCACAAACATCCTGTAGTATGGATAATATTTTTTGTTTATCAGTATCCGGCATAGATAAAAGTTAAAGCAATTGTATCAAAAGCAGCGTGACAAAAAATTGCATACCACATATTCCTTCTATTGTGAAGCATCAATGCATGATAAACAGAACCGGCAATAAAAGCATTTATTACCCCTTCCGTTCCTAGTTGTAAATGATATAGTGCAAAGATCGTATTACTAAGCAGGAAACTTGCAGTCATAGCATATTTGCCGGGTATTAATTTCTCCAAACGGGTAAAAATGAATCCATGAAAAATAATTTCTTCATAAAAACCACCTACAACCCAACCCATTGCCAGGATGAAAATATAGAAGCTTGTGTTCCCACGGATCTTGGCAAAGTCGCCCAGGTTAGCAGGAGGCAGGTCAATGATCTTTTCAAGAAAAGGGAAAAGTACCCAGGTTAAAAATGAAAATAATAATATTGCTGTTAGTGTGCCAATAATAACCGACCGCATCTCAAAACGCTTAAAGCTAAAACCAATGCTTGTAAAATTTTCATTGGTTCGATTTAAAAAGAGCCAGGTAAATATTAAAACCGGGATACAGTATCCAAATGGAAATGGAATAATACCTGAATGAGGAATTAAAACAACAATAACTATTGCAAGTAAGATAAAAGCTATTTCCTTGAATGTTCTCATAGGCTGATTACCATTCTGCACCAGGATAAGTTCTTTGCAGGGATTGCATTTCTGCTAAAATAAAACCGATATGTTCTGTATGAGCACCATTTTTACCACCTGTTTGCATAAAACCGGTTGCAGGGACAGTTAATGTTGCTTCTTCAAAAACCTCATTTACTTTTTGAAGCCATTGTTGTTTTAATAATGATGGATCTGCGCCAATACCTTCCTTTGCAAATTCAATTTCATATTCTGCCGGAATGAATAATTCGCCAGTGTATTCCCAAAGCGCTTCAATTGCTTTATTCATTCTTGTATTGCTTTCACCGGTTCCGTCACCCAGGCGAATAACCCACTCACTGCTCCATTTTATGTGATAAGTGATTTCCTTGTTTGATTTTTGAGCAATAGCAGCAAGTTGCTCATCACCGCTTTTTTGTAATTGTTCATATAACAGGAATTGATAAACGCTGAAAAAGAACTGGCGTAAAACAGTTTGCGCCCAGTCGCCGTTCGGTAATTCTGTTATTAGTAAATTTTTAAATTCTCTTTCAGTTCTTAAATAAGCCAGACTATCTTCTGTTGCATGTTGATTGGCTGACTGGTTTATCAGAGCAGCGGCGTGTTGGTAAAAATTTCTTGATTGCCCCAATAAGTCAAGTGAAATATTTGTGATGGCAATGTCTTGTTCCAGTATGGGGCCGTGTGCACACCACTCACTATTACGTTGGGCCAGTATCAAAGTTGTATCAGCCAGGTGAAGTATGTAATCAATATGTTGTTGATGGTTCAATGTTGTAAATTTTCAATGATCAATGCTCAATGTTCATTTAAATCAGCGCATTACATGTGTTTGACCTCATCGGGCAGGTCATAAAAACTTGGATGACGATAAATTTTATCTGCCGCAGGTTCATACAGGCTTTCCGCATCATCAGGATTGGAGGCATGGATATATTTACTTTCAACAACCCAAAGGCTTACACCTTCCTGGCGCCGTGTATAAACATCCCTGGCATTTTCTATGGCCATGGCTGCATCAGCTGCGTGCAAACTGCCAGCGTGTTTGTGATCGAGGCCTTGTTTGCTGCGGATAAAAACTTCCCAAAGCGGCCATGCTTTTTCGTTAGATGTTTTTGAAGTAGTTACAGAACTACCTGTATTTTCTTCAGGGATATCTCCGTAATAATATTTTCTTATTTGAATGTTCATCTTATTTTTTTTAGCACGAATTTTAAATACGAATTACATGAATTAAGCGGCTTCTTTTTTTTGACGATTTGTTTTCTTCTCCGCATAAGCAACCGCCGCAGCCCTTACCCATGCGCCTTCTTCATCTGCTTTATTCCTGGCTACTAATCTTTGTTTATTGCAGGGGCCATTTCCTTTTACAACATTCCAAAACTCTTCCCAGTTTATTTCACCAAAGTCAAAGTGTTTTGTTGCTTCATTCCATTTAAGATCAGGATCGGGTAATGTCATGCCGAGTAATTTTATTTGTTGTGCGATCATGTCAACAAAATTCTGCCGCAATTCATCATTGGTCTTTCTTTTTATTTTCCATTTCATGCTTTGATCGCTGTTGGTGCTTTCACTATCCTTTGGACCAAACATCATAAGACTTGGCCACCACCAGCGATTGATAGCATCCTGGCACATGGCTTTTTGTTCGGCTGTTCCTTTACTTAGTACAAGCAATGTTTCAAATCCCTGGCGCTGGTGAAAACTTTCTTCTTTGCAAATTCTTACCATGGCTCTTGCATAGGGTCCATAAGAAGTCCGGGTGAGCATTACCTGGTTCATGATGGCAGCGCCATCCAC
>JANNBU010000021.1:0-2165 GCA_031385805.1 Ferruginibacter sp. | reverse complement strand
TCTTAAAATAAAAAATCCGAATTGTGTAGCTTATGATGTGCTATTTGGTTGTCCGGGTTGGATACAAGGTTTAATACAAGCCGATGCTTTTATGAAAGCTAACATTGCAAAAAAATGTTTAATAGTTGGAACCGAAACTTTAAGTAGGGTTATTGATGTGTACGACCGAGATAGCATGATATTTTCTGATGGGGCAGGGGCTTGTATATTGGAAGCCAAAGATTCAGATGCCTCAGCTGCCGGCATCCTGGCAACGGCTGCTATAGCACATTGCATAGATGAGGTTGATTATCTCTACTTTGGAAAATCTTATCACCCGGATGCAGATCCCCGTATCAGGTATATAAAAATGAAGGGAAGAAAAGTATATGAGTACGCACTCAAATATGTGCCGATGGCCATGAAAGAATGCCTGGATAAAGCATCGGTTGACATCAAAGATCTTAAAAAAATATTCCTGCACCAGGCCAATGAAAAAATGGATGAAAGTATCATCAAATCCTTATATAAACTGTATAGCCTGGATGAAATGCCCGAAGGCATTATGCCAATGAGCATACACAAACTGGGCAACAGTTCAGTAGCTACTGTGCCAACACTTTTTGACAGTGTAAGAAAAAATAAAATGGATGATCACTCATTGCAACCCGGCGACCTTGTTTTGTTTGCTTCAGTAGGTGCAGGTATGAATATCAATGCTTTTTGTTACAGGATATAGTAACTGTTTTTTGCCCCAATGTGCATTAGTGGAAAACTAAATCTTCATGTAAGCCGCATTTACATTACATTTGCAAGAAATTTGCACATGATAAATGACATGATAACTAAATTTTTAGAGCCTGCACATTTGGAAAAGAAAGCAGTAAAAATTGAGTTTAAAAAAAGGAACACCATGATCGGTATCTTCGTAAAATCAAATGATTATGAAGACCTGAAATCAAAAAATTTCTGGAGAATAGTTTCTGAAGTGAAGATCCCTGAATGGAAGAAGACGAATGACAGTAAATTATCTAAAATATTCAGTGGCTCGGAGTTTACTAGATTAACTATGGCAAAGGAGCAATAAATTTAATAGGTTAATAAAAGGCCAATAAAAAAGTTCAGCAGTAATGCTGAACTTTTTTATTGGAAATTCTAACTAAACTTTCTAAACCCTAAACTTCTAAACTTAATATTAAGCCTCCTCCAAAAAACTGCTGGTAGGCTCACAGGTACATACCAGGTTCCTGTCTCCAAATGTATTATTGATACGGGCAATTGAAGGCCAGAATTTATTTTTCGTTGTATAAGCCAAAGGAAATGCCGCCTCCTGTCTTGAATAAGCATGGTTCCATTCATCAGCGCAAATAACATCCTGTGTATGCGGTGAATTTTTTAAAGCATTGTCAACCTTATCAGATTTACCTTCTTCAATGGCTTTTATTTCATTGTAAATACTGATAAGTGCTTCACAGAACCTGTCAAGTTCTGCCTTGTCCTCACTTTCTGTTGGCTCTATCATGATCGTACCGGGAACAGGGAAACTCATCGTTGGGGCATGAAATCCATAATCCATCAATCTTTTGGCAACATCTTCGGCTTCAATGCCGGCAGATATTTTAAACGGACGCAGTTCAACAATAAACTCATGCGCACAATAACCATTCGAACCGGTATATAAAATCTTGTAATATTTTTCCAGCCTTGCTTTCATGTAGTTGGCATTTAGAATGGCATATTCTGTTGATCTTTTTACACCTTCTGCACCCAGCATTTTTATATAAGCATAACTGATCAGCAAGATACTGGCACTTCCATAAGGAGCTGCCGACACCGCTGTAATAGCTGAATCGGGCAATTGTAAAGTGTCTTTTACATGATGTCCCGGTAAATAAGGTTTCAATTTATTATTTACACAAATTGGTCCAACACCCGGCCCGCCGCCGCCATGCGGTATGGCAAATGTTTTATGCAAATTCAAATGGCAAACATCAGCGCCGATCATTCCCGGGCTTGTTAATCCCACCTGCGCATTCATATTGGCACCATCCATATACACCAACCCGCCATAATCATGAATTATTTTGCAGATATTTTTAATGCTTTCTTCAAATACGCCATGCGTAATAGGATAAGTAACCATCAAACCTGCAAGATCATTTTTATGTTCTGCTGCTTTTAATTTA
>JANNBU010000015.1:0-4740 GCA_031385805.1 Ferruginibacter sp. | reverse complement strand
TTGAAAATTTTTTTAAATAAAGGATCTTTAAAATCTTTTACACATAGTTTCGAAGGTGCAACTCCCGGCAGCAGTAAAAACTGGAAATGATTACTTTCTGTATGGGTAAGTCTTAGACCGGCTTTTCTGAAATAGGATCTTATATGAAAAAAAGTAAAAAAATTCTCATGAGGCTGAATACCACTTCCTGAATCAAATGGCTTGCCGGTTATCCAGGATTTCATCCACATCAAAAACATGCCATTAAAATAGTTCTCTGTTGTTAATATAAAGGCACCTCCTTTTTTTAAAACACGATTCATTTCTGCGGCCATAAGTTTTGGATGAAAAACATGTTCCATGGTTTCACATGAAATTATATAATCAAAACTTTCATCTTCAAAAGAAAGTTCCTCAGCATTCTCTACACGGAAACTAAGATTGGATAATGAGTGACCAATTTTTTCTTTTGCTATCTCTATGGCAGCATGAGAGAAATCAGTTCCAACAATAAATGATTTTTTGTATTTCCCCGCGAGCCAGATTGAAAAATCTCCCCTGCCAGCACCTATTTCCAGGATCTTTTTCCCTTCCAGGTTTTCGGGCAACAATTTTATAACCGACTGGTACCAGGGTTGATTAAGCGTATCAGAATCCTGTTCCGAAGCTCCCAGATCCTTATGCCATTGATTATATAGATTCTCTTTATCGCCTTCGCTGAGCATGATACTATTTTAAAACTTTCTCCAGTAATTCCTTCCACCTGTTGCCATAATTATCCCAGCTAAATTCTTCTACTTTTTTCCTGGCAGCAACCGCCATCGCTTCAATTTGATTCGGATGATCTAAAAAGAATTGTATGGCTTCTTTTAGTTGAATTTTATTCCCTGCCTCAATGGTAAATCCATTCACGCCATTATTCACCAGTTCACTGGCACCGGAATTTTTAGTACCTACAACCGGTAACCCACAGGCCATAGCTTCAATTTGTACCTGTGCGAGACCTTCAAAAAAACTGGGGAATAAAAAAACATTTGCGCTGTCAAAAAGAACCTGTCTTTCATCCTTTGCAATGATACCTTTATTGATAACATTTTCAGGGAGTTTTATTCCGTCAGGTATCTTGCCATAACCTGCAATGATCAGGCTGGCATTCCCAATATTCATTTCACTCCAGGCTTCCAGCAATAATGGCAAGCCTTTACGGGGCGACAATGAACCCATGAAAAGGAAAACGATCTCACCATTGATGATCGCTTTATTCGGATTAAACCTGAATTCATCTATAAATGTTCCAAAAGGATTTAATTTTATCTTATCGCTCAATATGCCATTTTCTACCAATGTGTGCTTCACAAATTCACTTGGTACAATGATCAGGTCAGCAAGTTCCATTTCACGGCATTCAAGATCAATAAAGGCTTTCTTCTTTGGTATCATCTGTTCTTTCCATTCGGGATATGATTCACTCAACGCTTCATATATTTTTTCTTTGCTTATCGGGTGGCCGATACTCACATCAAGAAAGAATTTTTTGCCCAAAGCCTTGCATCGCTCTGCCAGAATCCAACTGGAAGTATCAAAACCTATAACCACATCACATTCCATGATCGCACTGTCAGGAATTGACTGCTGGAATTTTAAATTCCTTTTATAAATAAGATCTTCGGGATTGATCGTATTGCGCATACCCAGGATAGTCTGGTATTCCAGAAATGGTAATGTCTTTAGTTTTTCCGACGGAATATCTTCAATGATCCTGTTGCTGATCTTTTTATAAATATTCGATGGTAAAAAATGTAATGCCCTGGCTTTAAAACTATACTGGCTTATTGCCAAACCAGTATAAAACTGGTATAACAGGCCCGCCTTTTCAAGTTGCTTTGCCAGCTGAAATGAATATTGTGTTCCGGGATGAGCTAATAATACTTTCAAAAATATATTGATTTAAAGAATCTGACTAAATGGGTTCAGCATATAACCACCGGTTATGAGCCAACGGGCGTTGCTCAGGTATGAATTTCCTCCACCACGCATTTTTTATTATTGTAACCTTGTATTTTTTATCTCTTAAAAAACCAACACAACTATCTTCCAGTTCCTTTGAATGAGTTTCAATTAACCAGGTTGAATGTTTATGATCATACTGATGCCCGCATGAATTAAGCAGATCCGATTCCCCACCATCAATGTCTACAAGAAAAAATTTATTTCCGCTCTGGTCTTTTACCAGTTGCTCAATAGAAACAAATTCCGGCGATGTTGCCGAACCTACCAATCTTTTCTCAACAATAAAATTTTGTGATTCAGAATAATTATTGAGCTCAGCATTACTTATCAATTCATCTAATATTGGCCCGGGTTCGCAGGCAATAACCTTTTTCCCCGATTTTAAGAATGCCAAAACATAATAACCATCATTGGCCCCAATATCAACCAAAACATCAGATCTGTTGATGCCTTTTTTTAAGTAAGCATAAATTTCTCTTTCATATAATCCCAATAAGTGCTGTGAACGGTGATTGATATCATAGTTTACAAACATGCTCCTGGAAGGTCCTGAAAGGATCTTTTGTTTAGCATGATTGCGAAAAAATAAATGTTTAAAGAATTTTTTCATCTGCTTAAATAAATATACCTAAAGTGTTTTGATCAATTTTGCAGGAACGCCTGCTATGATACTTCCTGCAGGAAAACTTTTTGTTACCACTGCCCCTGCCCCAACCACACAATGATCTCCCAATTCAACATCTTTCAGTATAATTGCTTTCGCACCGATCCAGCAATAGTTACCGATTGTCACTTTCCCTTTTTGCATTGGCTGCGAAGATGGCGATATCCCTATGCCGAATTGATGATTGGAATCGGTAATATAAATATCCGGGCCAAACATATTATGATCGCCGATCTCTATATACCCACACGCATCTATCATTACATTGCGATTAAAATAATTCCTGTTCCCGATCTTAATCCTGGTGCCATCATACGGGGCATCTTCCGGCCATAACATGATCCCCTGGGTGAAGGCATTGTCATTCCCAATACTGATCTGTTTTACACGCCGGCACCTGCTTTTTTCCATACGATTTTTTGTACCCGTTTGCATACCCAGCAAACGATACAAAGCAAGCCTGAAGCGGCTGCTGATCCCATGAGGAACACGAAGGATAAGTGGCTCTAATTTTGAAAAGGACATCTAATTAAAACTTAAATATTTTTTAAACGCTTTTACAGAAACAGGATATCTTTTTACTTTCCCTTTTATCAATGCAAGAAAGAAATCCCCAAAACCCAGGAAACATGGCTTTGTAAGTTTAGCTCCTTTATAACGCATAGAAAAAGATAAATGTTTATACAACTTTGTAAAAATTGAAGGCACAAGGTAAAGCAAAGGCGTTCTTCTCCACATAAATACAAGGTCGTTACAGACGCTTGACCGGTGCTGAAGTGTGAAATTGCGGGAGATGCTGGTTTTATCATGCCATACATACAAACCCCACAACTTAACAATTTTATATCCGGCATCTATAAGCCTGATACAAAGATCTTTTTCTTCACTTCCGTAAAAACCGGGAGCACTCATGTACCTGCCAACTTTTTTTGCTGCATTGATCCTCAAAATATGCCCGCAGCCGATATACCGGTTCGTTTCAACTTCTTCAATGATATTATCATTCCTTCTTTGATTTCTATCAGGGCTTAAAATTTCAAACCCTATGGCACCTACATCTTCATTTTTATCCATAAACTCCAAAGCAGTTCCAAGAGTTGTATCCGACAAGAACCATGCATCATCATCTAAACTACAAAAGTAATCGGCATCCGATATATCCAGGAACAGGTTCCTGGCATACATCAGTCCCTTCGGCTCTTTCGAGAGGGTCCAGTTTACATTCGGAAAATTATTTTTTAATAAAGCTGTTCCATCGGTAGATGCATCATCAAATATGGCAACTTCTTTATTGGGATAATTCTGATCCAAAGCAGATTGAATTGCTTTTGGCAAAATAGAAGCCCTGTTCTTAGAAGTGATACCAACCAATACTTTTTTCATAAATGATTACACTTCATTTTTTTGCAGAAAAATGATACTTACATGTACCTGGGGAACCACTTTCATACAATACCAGATCCCCAATTTATTTATATACTTTATTTGTCTTAATATATTTTTTACAGAGATTTTGTTAGCCGGTATAATCTTATAATTTTTTTGAAGTATTAAATATTTTATGGATGCGGCAGTTGAAAATAATAATGAATCATGTATACCGATAATTCCTTTAATGTTTAGGATCTTATCCGCTAAAAAAGCATCTGTTACTGCCTGTCCTATAGAATGATTGCCATCTATAAAAATAAAATCGAAATATTTTTTTTTGTCAAACATCTCATTTAAATATTGTTCTGAAAATGCCGGTATATGATCGATCCGGTTGCTCATTCCCAACTCCTTCAATGCTAATAATCCCGCATTATTCCCATACGATTCCTGGAATGGATCAAGCGCAATATGTTTTTCGTTTATGCCCGATGCCGTTTTCCCTGAAATGATGGCTACTGCAGAACCTCCCAAAGCCAGCCCTACTTCTAATGTTTTAACCGGTTTATACTTTTGAATGATTGAATAAAGCGCATATGATTCCCCTTTTTTCAATGCACTGGCAGATAAGAAATGAGTATTCCCTTTTTCATCTATTTTATTATTATCAAGATAGAAATTCTCAATATCTGCAGACATAGTTTTTTATTTTTATT
>JANNBU010000010.1:0-2715 GCA_031385805.1 Ferruginibacter sp. | reverse complement strand
GCTTAAAATTATTTCAGTTTGATTGAAAGTATTTATATTCGCATCTCGTATAACCTCAATACAATAAATAAAGAAAACCTTTCGTTAATCAATTTGCAAAACGAATGAACATGCAAAAAATTTTTCCGATCCTGTTTATGCCATATATTTGCAGCCAGATCATTCATTATCAGCAGAATTTAAGATATTTACACAATATTTTATAGATGAAGGGCGTTTTTAGTTCTTTAGATTTCACCGTAAAAGTTTTTCTATGTAGCTTTGCAAAAGATTTGTTTTCAGTATATTTGAAAATAATTTTTGTTCTTTTTAACAAGAAATTATATTTTTAATTGGTGATTTAAAGAAATCTGCTATTTTTACAACTTAATAAAACAATTAAATCAACGCTTATAGAGGTAAGTCTACCTAACCAAGACAATTCAAACGCATGAAACAAGCAACTTTGAAACTAACTGCCCTAGTTATGTTACTGGGAGGTGTATTAACTACAGCCAAGGCCCAAAACGCAGACGCGATCAACGTGGTAACTTCTGCAGTTCCATTCTTACGTATTTCTCCTGATGCCCGTGCAGGCGGTATGGGTGATGCAGGTATCGCAACAAGTCCTGATGCAAATTCTAATTTCTGGAATCTGGCTAAAACTCCATTTAGCAGTCATAAAGCCGGTGTGGCAGTATCTTACACTCCATGGTTAAATGACCTGGGTTTAAATGATGTTTATCTTGCAGCAGTTGCAGGATATTATAAATTAGATGACCAACAGGCGTTATCAGCTTCTTTAAGGTATTTTAGCCTGGGAAGTATTCAGTTCACTGATGCAAATGCACAGCCATTAAATACATTCCGCCCAAGGGAATTTGCATTTGACCTTGGTTATTCAAGAAAATTATCAAAAAAGTTTGCACTTGGTATTGCTTTACGTTATATCAGTTCAGATCTTGCCGGTGGATTACCTGTAAATGGTATTCAATATAAGAAAGGAAGTTCTGTTGCAGGCGACCTGCATTTGTATCATAATGGTGCAAAAGAGAACGGACAAGGATTTAACTGGGGCTTGACCTTAAGCAATCTTGGTTCAAAAATTTCTTATACAAGTGATGCAACTCAAAAAGATTATATTCCCGCTAATATTGGTTTAGGCGGTGCATATACTAAAGTTTTTGATGCAGATAACAAATTAACTTTTGCATTGGACGTAAATAAATTATTGGTTCCAACACCTCCGGATGTTTTAGATTCAGCAGGTTTGGCTGATTATCGTTCTAAAGGAGTTGTAAGCAGCTGGTTCAGTTCATTTGGTGATGCACCAGATGGCGGTGGCGAAGAACTTCGTGAAGTTACTGCTTCAATCGGCGCTGAATATTTCTACAAAAATCAATTCGGATTCAGGGCTGGTTATTTCTATGAGAGCAAGGAAAAAGGAAACCGCAGGTATTTTACACTGGGTGCTACCGTAAAATACAATGTTGTTGGTTTGAACTTCTCTTATTTATTACCAACAGGATCAGGTGTAAACCGCAATCCATTATCAAATACTTTGCGTTTCAGCTTATTATTTGACCTGGGGAAATAATTTAGCTTAATAATATTTGAAAAGCGTTCCGTTCATACGGAACGCTTTTTTTATCCGTCATTGCGAGGGAAGAATCCTTGAAGGGTACGTCATTGCGAGGAACGAAGCAATCTTATTTATTTTGATCATCTTATTTAGATTGCTTTGCTTCGTATCTCGCAACTCCTCGCAATGACGGGTTCGGGGCCTGCAATGACGACAGTTTTGAAACAGCGTCTTTTTTTATCTACTCCTTTTTACGGATATTTACATCTTATGTCATACAGAATTGGTTCCGGAATAGATTTTCATCAATTAGCAGCAGGCAGGCAACTTTGGATCGGGGGCGTATTGATACCCCATCATAAAGGTTCAGTTGGCCACAGCGATGCTGATGTACTTTTGCATGCAATTTGCGACGCTATGCTAGGCGCTTTATGCCTGGGCGATATTGGTGTTCATTTTCCCGATACAAACCAGGCATATAAAAATATTGATAGCAAGATTTTATTGCAAAAAACGTTTAACCTGGTGCAGGATAAAGGCTATGTGATCGTAAATATAGATAGCACTTTGTGTTTGCAAGAGCCCAAAATCGCTCCTTTTATTCATAGTATGCAGCAGGCTATATCCGTAATATTGTCTATTGAACTGTCAGACGTTTCTATTAAAGCTACCACAACAGAGAAAATGGGCTTTGCCGGGCGTGAAGAAGGATTGATGGCCTATGCCACCGTATTATTGAAAAAAAATAAATAGTTGAAAAAAATAAAAATATACCTGCCCGTTTTTGTTTTGTTTGCATTTTCTTATGCATCACAGGCCCAGAAACAATTAAGTACCTGGTATTTTGGAACAAGGGTAGGATTGAATTTTAATGTAACTCCTCCGCAGGTATTAACCAATGGAATGGGAAATTCAATTGAAAGTTGTTCCACTATTTCTGACGGCAGCGGTAATCTTTTGTTTTATACAAATGGTATTAAGATCATAAACAAGCTGCATACAACCATGCAGAATGGCGACAATCTTTTAGGTGACCTGAGCAGTACCTGCGGTGCTGTCATTGTTCCGCAATCGGGGAGTGACAGTATTTATTATGTTTTTACGATCGGTTCTTCGGGCCAGGGATTAAAAGGATTTAAGTATAGTGTTGTAAA
>JANNBU010000447.1:0-7975 GCA_031385805.1 Ferruginibacter sp. | reverse complement strand
AATAAAAGAAGTTCCTGTTATAACCCAAATTTTTTTATTTTGATCATAACTACCTGTAAAATATGCTTTGCAAAAACTCATTCTTTCATTGTAAACATAATCCCAGGTATAGCCACACAAATTATCTTTTACCTGCAAAATATTTACCTGTAAAAATTGGGTACGGCCCAGGTCGCCTTCCCATGTACCCGTAAGATCCTGTGCAGGAAGGCAATTTGCCTTAAGCAACAAAACCAGTACCACGCAATATTTTAAGGAAATCCGCATATTTAAATGTATGGAAATTCCTATGCTATAAAGCGAAAAAAAACATAAAATTCTGTTGAATTTTCCTTGCACGATATTTTATATGTGTTCATTTTTAACGCAACAAAAATTAATACGTAAGTTGAAAGCAGGATTGAAAATTCCGGAAAACACTTTATTAAAAAAATCACCCGGAGGCTGGCTGGTTAACTATTTTATAAAACCGGGAAAGGATAGCTTTTTAATGCAGGGTGGAGTGTGGCTTTTTATCGATATTGAATGTGCAATATAAATAACAATAATCATGCCGTTTCCTTTCATCTACAGCGAATTAGGGATGTTCCCGGCTTTTAAACAGCAAAAAAATAGAAGAACTCACCGGGATAAGGAAAAATATTATTCATTTATAATTTTCCTAACTTCCCTCTATGAAGCATTTTAAATTCTATAGCAAGAATGATATTTTGTCAATTACTAAGATCCGTCGTTTTGAAACAAAATTAGGCGAACGGATCCGTCACCTTAAAACGGATGATGACTGGCCGGAGGCATTGGCTCAATCAACAGCAAAATATGTTTTACTCGGTATCCCCGAAGATATCGGTGTTAAAGCAAATCATGGAACAGGGGGAGCAGATACAAGCTGGCTTCCCTTTTTAAATTCTTTTCTGAATATGCAAAGCAATGATTTTCTTTCGGGTGAAAATATTTTATTACTCGGCCATTTTGATTTTGGGGATATCAAATACCTGATCGAAAATCATGCATATAATAAGGATGAACTTATTGTTGCCTATCGCCATGCTGTAAAATTAATTGATGATGAAGTAGAAGATATCATCAAAGCCATTGCAACCGCCAAAAAAATTCCCATCATCATAGGCGGCGGTCACAACAATGCATACCCGATCATAAAAGCTATATCCAAAGGTCTGCATAAAGCTGATGTAATTCCGCTTGCCCAGATCAATTGTATAAACTTAGATGCACACGCCGATTACCGACCTACCGAAGGAAGACACAGTGGCAATCCTTTTCGTTATGCAGAAGAAGACGGATACCTTGGTAAATATGCCATGATAGGGTTACACCAGAATTATATGGCGCAGAATGAATTGTTGGAAATACATGAAAACCCTTTTATCCATTATTGCACTTACGAAGATCTTTTCATTCATGAACGAAAGAATTTTATCCAGGCAATAGCACATGCAACAGGATTTACAGAAGATACTTATTCTGGAATTGAACTGGACCTGGATTCAATTCAGCATGCACTCAGCAGTGCACATACTCCATCAGGTATTACTGTGTTGCATGCAAGGCAGTTTATAAATTTTGCAGCAACAGATGCCAAAGTGGCTTACCTGCATATCTCTGAAGGTGCCTGCCAGTTAGGAGATGGAAGAAAAGATGAAAGTACAGGTAAGCTTATCAGTTATTTGGTGAGTGATTTTGTAAAAGCGAATGCAGGGGATTGATCTTACAGATGTTCGGCAATTTCTTTTTCCGTTGCCACGCCATCTTTCCTCCACACTTCTTTTCCATCTTTAAAAATGATAAAAACCGGCAAAGCAGTTACTTTATATTGCTGCAGAATATCCTGGTCATTTCCTCCATCAACTTTTACTAAAGAAAATTTTCCGGGATTATTTTTTTGAAGACTGGCCAATACAGGTTCCATTTTTCTACAGGGAGGACACCATTCTGCACCAAAATCAACCAATACCGTTTTTGAAGCATTGATCGCATTGTTGAAAACTTCCATACTCATTTGTGTTGCTGCCGATTTCCCTTCCAAAGTTTTGCTGGCGGCTTTCCAGGCATTTATTCCTCCTTTTAATTCAAAGACATTTGTATAACCCATTTTCCGCATTTTATCTGCTGCAGCTGCACTTCTGCCACCTGCCAGGCAATAAACATATACCGGCTTATTCTTATCAACATAAGGGATACGCCTGTCGAATTCTGACGGATCATTCCAATCTGCCAGCAATGCATTTGCAATATGGCCTGATCTATACTCACCGGGTGTTCGCACATCTAAAACCTGTACAGAATCCTTTGCAGCGATGGCTTTTTCAAATTCTTCTGCACTCAAACTGGTTTTAGTTTGTGCACTGCAGGAGAATATTATAAAAGAAATAAGGACCGATGGTAAAATTTTAATTAATTGTTTCATGATACAAAATTACAGTGTTACAGTTGATATCCTGAAATTAGCTTTTATATTTCTCGCAGATGACGCAGATTTATTGCGCAGATCTCGCTGATCTTTCTGTGAAAATCTGCGGTTTTACATCTGGGCAATCTGCGGCTAGAAATTTATTAAATATCATAAACAAGAAAGCCTTCCCCCATCAACCGGTAAATTTATTCCATTGATATATGCTGCAGCGGGTGAACATAAAAATGCAACTGCTGCACCAAATTCTTTAGGATCACCAATGCGGCGGGCAGGAATTTCAGATACCAATGCTTTCATCACTTCTTCTTCAGACTTGCCTGATTCAGCAGCTTTTTTTTGTATAACATAATCTGCTCTTACCGTTTGGGTAAAGCCGGGCAAAACATTATTCACTGTAATTCCAAAAGGGCCAAGTTCTGTTGCCAATGTTTTACTCCAGTTTGCCACAGCGCCACGAATCGTATTGCTTACTGCCAGTCCCTGTATGGGTTGTTTTACAGAAGTGGAAATGATATTGATGATCCTGCCAAAACCCGCTGCCTTCATACCCGGCACAAGTGCTTTCGTAAGAACATGGTTACACAAAAGATGATCATTGAATGCCTGTATGAATTGGTCGGTTGTTGCATTCATCGCTGTGCCACCCGCCGGCCCACCGGTATTGTTTACAAGTATCTGTGCAGTGCTCCCGGCCTCCAGGAATTTATTGATAGCTGCGATCACATTGTTCACGTCGGCAAAATCCGCAACGATCCATTGATGCTTCTGTCCTTTTGAATTGTCAAGTGCTTTTACAGCTTCCTGTAATTTATCTTCATTGCGGGCCACCAGTACAACACTGGCCCCAAGCAATGCAAGTTCAACAGCGCTGGCATATCCGAGGCCTTGTGTGCTGCCACATACTATGGCGGTTTTTCCTGTCAGGTCTAAATTCATACAACAAAATTTTGTCGAAGCTATTCATATTTTTCCTTATAAAAATAAGTCCATTATCATTATTGTTTTTAAAGCTTCAGAAAGCTTTTTATTTCTCTAATAAAATACATTTATTCTGCGCCTGGAAATTTTACGCACATTATTAAAAGCATTGTGGATAAATGAGTAAATATGAAAATGAACGCATTCATTTATATTCGCAGCACTGAAAACCGCTGAAATTGGCTGAAACAGTACAAGTGAGTGACACAACGATGTTGGGATATGCAGCAATGCCCGTAAACAAATCCATATCATAAGGCCACTCCTGGGTAGAAAATTCTAATATTAACTATGGCAGAAAAAGATCTATTTGATTATACCGAAGACAGTATCCGCAGCCTCGATTGGCGTGAACACATTCGCCTGAGACCGGGTATGTACATTGGCAAACTCGGCGATGGCAGTAGTCCCGATGATGGTATTTATGTTTTATTGAAAGAAGTAATTGACAATTGCATTGATGAACACACCATGGGTCATGGAAAACATGTGGATGTAAATATCAGCGGTAAAACTATTACTGTTAGAGATTATGGCCGTGGTATTCCGTTGGGAAAAGTAGTGGATGTGGTAAGCAAAATAAATACAGGCGCCAAATACGACAGCAAGGCTTTTCAAAAAAGTGTGGGATTGAATGGGGTAGGAACGAAAGCGGTAAATGCATTGAGTAATTATTTTAAAGTGTCTTCATACCGGGAAGGAAAAGAAAAATGGGCTGAATTTGAAAGAGGTGTGTTGACCAAAGAATCAAAAGAAGTTGCAACAAAAGAAGAGAACGGTACTTTCATAACTTTTATTCCCGATGACCTGGTTTTTAAGAATTTTCATTTTGTACAGGAATATTTAGACAACCAGTTTTGGAATTATTGTTACCTGAATGCCGGGCTTGTGATGAACCTGAACAACAAGCGCTATGTAAGTAAGAATGGTTTACTTGATCTGTTGCAACGCAAGACCAATGAAGATGAGATCCGTTATCCCATCATTCACCTGCAGGGAGAAGATATTGAAATAGCATTGACACACGAAAATAATTATGGTGAAGAATATTACAGTTTTGTAAACGGCCAGTTCACAACCCAGGGCGGCACACACCTTGCCGCATTCCGGGAAGGGTATATAAAAACGATCCGTGATTTTTATAAAAAAGATTATGATGCTGCTGATATCCGTGGAAGCATTTGTGCAGCGATATCTATCAGGGTGCAGGAACCTGTGTTTGAAAGCCAGACAAAAACCAAACTTGGTTCCCAGTCTGTTTCGGAAGGCGGGCAGAGCATGAAGAATTTCATCGGTGATTTTCTTGCAAAAGAATTGGATAATTTCCTTCACCGCAATCCAACTACTGCCGAAGCATTGAAGAAACGCATTGAGCAGAATGAACGGGAACGCAAAGATATGGCGGGTATTAAAAAATTGGCGAATGAAAGAGCCAAAAAAGCCAATCTTCACAACAAGAAATTGAGGGATTGTAAGTTTCATTACAATGATGAACCAACGGGGAAAGACAAGGACAGCATTGTAGAAAAACAAAAAGAATCTACCATTTTCATTACCGAAGGTGATAGTGCCAGTGGTTCCATTACAAAATCGAGAAATGTAAATACACAGGCTGTATTTAGTTTGCGTGGAAAACCGCTTAATTGTTTTGGCCTCACCAAAAAAGTGGTTTATGAAAATGAAGAATTTAATTTACTCCAACACGCATTGAATATTGAAGAAGGCTATGAAGGATTGCGTTATAATAATATTGTAATTGCAACGGATGCGGATGTGGATGGCTTGCATATCCGCTTACTGCTGATGACATTTTTTTTACAATTCTTCCCGGATATTGTAAAGAACAGTCATGTTTATATTTTAGAAACACCTTTGTTCCGTGTAAGAAATAAACAGGAAACTATTTATTGCTATGATGAAACAGAAAAACAGGAAGCTGTAAAAAAACTTGGCAGCAAGCCGGAAATAACAAGGTTTAAAGGATTGGGAGAAATAAGCCCGGAAGAATTTGCAAAATTTATCGGTCCTGAAATCAAAGTGAAAAATGTGATCATAGAAACCGGGGATCATATCCAGGACATGTTGGAATATTATATGGGAAAGAATTCACCACAGCGGCAGGAATTTATTATTGATAATCTGAGGGTTGATCTTGATTTTATAGAAGAAGTTGAAACTATCAAAAATTAATAATTAACAATTAATAATTAATAATTTTTTCACTTCAAATCAGTACAATGAAAACGGAAAATGTAGTTGTTGAGAAATCATTTCAATTTGCTTTGAGAATTGTAAAGCTTTATTCTTTATTGAAGGAAGAAAAGGTTGAAAGGGACCTGGCCTTGCAACTTTTAAGAAGTGGAACTTCTGTAGGTGCAAATATTGAAGAAGCAATAGGCGGTTCTTCGAAAAGAGATTTTATTCATAAATTGGAAATCGCCTATAAGGAATCAAGAGAGACAAGATATTGGCTTAAGCTTTTGAAAGAAAGTAATTTGCTTGAAAAGAAACTAGCGGATTCATTTATTTTAGATTGTGAAGAGTTAATTAAAATACTCACCGCTATTTTGAATGCTTCGAAAAGCAAATGAATTATTAATTCTTAATTTTTAATTACAAATGATACATATAGTTTTTAACGAAGGAGATGTAAAAGTTTTGGAAGAAGCGATCACAATGGACGAATCGCTTGCAGGAAATGTTATACAGATAAAAGATGATTATGCTGTTGGTCCGCTGGCAGATATTTACGTTGCCGAAGGAATTGAAGCACGTAAACAATGGTGGAGAGATGTGCTTGTTGGAGGAGATTATCATGGTAAAGTTGATAGTGGTGAAGTTAATGATTATCAAACCGCTGCAGACCTTGTTGACACAATGAGAAGAAACGAAGAGGAGGTTATCTGGATATGGGCCGCACAAAATAAACACGATGTATGCGGTTATTACTGGCTATTAAATTACATGAAAGAATTCCAGGGCAGGGTAATGATCCTTTACCTGAACAACCTGCCGTTCTTCAATGACAAAGGAAATATCTTTTATCCAAACTGGTTGCATGATATTCCAGCAAAAGAATTTATCAAAGCAAAAAAACTGGCGAGAGAAATCACGCTGAGTGAATTTGAAGTAGATCCGGATGAATGGACAAAAATATGTAATGAAAATAAAGGCGTACGGTTATTGGAAGGAGGGAAAAAGATAGAACAGGAAGATTACCATTTTTATGACAGCGAATTGAAAAAATATATAACAGGGGATTGGCAAAAAGCATCCAAGATCATCCACCAGTTCCTGGCAAAAGCAAAACATACAACTGGTGATGCTTATTTATTGTGGCGATTGAAAGTTATGATCGCACAGGACATGTTTGATGTGCAGGGGAAGGTTGGGAATATGAAAGATTTTGAGTTGAAAACGAAAAGCTGATACAGGATACCAGATACGGGATACCGGATAGAGTACTTTTTAAAAGTAACTCTATAATGAATTTAGAAAGTTTGCAGTTTTCTCTTTTGTAAACATTAAAGAAAATAAAGAATAACAAGTTTAAATAATGAAGTGTGGTCATAATACAAGATCGAAAAGCCATATGGAGCTTAATCAGGTATCTGGCATCCGGTATCTTGTATCCGGTATCCTCTTCATAAAGTAACCATGGCAAAAAAGATCAAAGAAGAATACTCCCACAGTGATACCGGCGTTAGCGGCCAGTACAAAACCTGGTTTTTGGATTATGCCAGTTATGTGATATTAGAACGTGCGGTACCTGCGATTGAAGACGGATTGAAACCGGTACAGCGCCGCATTCTTCACGCCATGAAAGAAATGGATGATGGCCGTTTTAATAAAGTGGCCAATATCATCGGGCAAAGTATGCAATACCATCCGCATGGTGATGCGAGTATTGGTGATGCATTGGTAAATCTCGGGCAAAAAGACCTTTTAATAGAAACACAGGGAAACTGGGGCGATGTTCGCACAGGTGATGATGCCGCAGCGCCACGTTATATTGAAGCAAGGCTCAGCAAATTTGCATTGGAAGTTGCATTCAATACCAAGACAACCAACTGGCAATTGAGTTACGACGGAAGAAAAAATGAACCGGTTACCTTACCAATGAAATTTCCTTTACTACTGGCGCAGGGCGCAGAAGGTATTGCTGTTGGATTGGCAACCAAGATATTACCCCATAACTTTTGCGAATTAATTGAAGCATCCATCAAATCTTTGCGTGGAAAAAAATTCGAGATACTTCCGGATTTTCAAACGGGAGGCACTATGGATCCCAGCAATTACAATGAAGGAAAACGTGGTGGTAAAATAAGGGTACGCTCATCTATAGAAGAACAGGATAAAAAAACACTTGTAATAAAAAGTGTACCCTATGGTGTCACTACCAAAAAATTGATGGAAAGTATTGTAAAGGCAAACGACCAGGGAAAGATAAAAGTTAAGAAAGTTACCGACCATACCGCAGCTGATATTGAGATCATCATTGAACTGGCGCCGGGCATTTCTCCCGACATCACGATTGATGCATTATATGCATTCACCGATTGT
>JANNBU010000441.1:0-3760 GCA_031385805.1 Ferruginibacter sp. | reverse complement strand
ACAATGATGCTGCTACTGTTTCCATTTTAATATCGCCACTAAAAGTTTGCACAAATTTCCCTTTTTTGTTATAAACAAATACGGAAGGAAAACTTGTTATCTTATAAAAAGTACCCAGAAAATAGGTTGCATCCCTACCCATGGTAATGGTTGGATAGTCTGCGATCTTATAATCTTCATAGAATTTTTTAATATGGTTGAAATCCATCGAGGATATCATAATGATCTGTGTTTTTTTAAAGAGATCAATGTGATCGAGGAGATCTTTTGTTGCTACCTGGCAATGACCGCAATCGGGACTAAAAATAATGACAACCGTGTTTTTCCTTTTTTTCAGGTCATCTTTTGTAAATTTTATACTGTCGGGTGTGGTCATGATGCTAAAGAGTGGTATTACGGGAAAGCGTTGATAAATTGCCAGGGTATCAGCTTGTGCATCGGCCTGTTGAAATGCAGTTATTAATATTATTGCGATAAATAATCTTTTCATGGCATAAAACTAATTTTTAAAGGGGAAATAAGCTGTTAATGATTGGAAAAAAGCAGCAACGTTCCGGTTTCTCTACTGATGTAAGAAAATCTACGGGAGATGCTTCGTTCCCTGCCTACCGGCAGGCAGGCTTAGCATGACAGGAACATTAAGTTTTCGCCATTACGTTTACTATCCCTACTTTTGCAGCCAATAAATAAATAAAAAGACATGGCAACTACAGCAGATATCCGTTCAGGATTGATACTTAAAATTGAAGGCAGTTTATATTCTGTGATCGAATTTGGCCAGAATAAGACGGCCCGTGCAGCGGCAAAAGTTTGGGCAAAGATGAAGGGTGTTGACAATGCACGTACGATTGAAATTACCTGGAACAGTGGTGAAACCATTTTCCCGGTAAGGGTTGAACGTAAACCTTATCAATATTTATACAAAGATGATACAGGTTATAGTTTTATGGATGTTGAAACTTTTGAGCAAATAACTGTTGCTGAAACAATGATCGATGCGCCGAAATTTTTAAAAGACGGGCAGGAAGTTTCTGTATTGATGAATGGAGAAACCGAACTTCCAATGAGTGTGGAATTGCCTGATAAAATTGTATTGCTTGTTACTTACAGCGAACCAGGTATGAAAGGCGATACTGCAACAAGAACATTAAAACCTGCAACGGTAGAAACGGGTGCAACTGTAAACGTTCCTTTGTTTGTAAATGAAGGTGAAATGATTCGGGTGAATTCTAAGACCGGTGATTATATTGAAAGAGTGAAATAGTTTATTGGTTTACCAACATATAAAAAAGAGGCTGTCTCAAAACAATGAGGCAGCCTCTTTTTATTTTATAGGGGTAGATCTAGTACAAAACAAATTTAACAGGCAATGCAAATTTTGTCTTTACATTTTTTCCTTTTAGTTTTCCGGGATTCCAGGTGGGCATTTTGTTTACAACACGCAATGCTTCTGCTTCCAGTCCATATCCTACATTATCACCGTCAACTTTAGGAACAGTAAGTTTACCATTTTCATCTACAACAAAACTTACATTCACAGTCCCTTCCACACCATCATTGGATGCATCGGCAGGATATTCGAGGTTATCATCAAAGAATTTTTGCAGCCCTTTGTTTCCGCCGGGGAATGATGGCAATATCTCTACATTTGAATAAACACCGGAATTATCTGCTTCCATTTTAGCATCGGTCATCGGGACCATAGGAAGTATTATTGATACTTTGCCTTTCAGTCCTTTTTTGGAAGGATCGGGCTTGGCAGTAGCAGTTTTGTTTGCCGCTGTATTATCAGTTACAGGTGGCGTATCCATTGTTGTTGATGTTTCCATCGGTACTACAGTAGTATCTTTTACCGCTTCTGAAGCAGTACTATCGGTGGTATCATTATTTGTACAACTGAAAATTGTCATACTCAAAATAATTGCAGTAACGAATGATCTTGATGAGAAAACGTTTTTACGTTTCATATAAATATTTTTTTGGTGATTGATATATCTTTTAATTTTCAAATAGTATGCCTGATAAAAAGAGGAAGGTTTAGACATCCCCATTACTAATAGCAACTATGAAGTGGGATTTAATTGCACAACATGAGGTATGATATCAACAATACCGGAGTGTGCTTTGTAAGGGCATTCTGTAGAAAACTGATGCTATAGTGAGATGCTTTCCCGAAATAATCGGGACAAGCTGTACCTCAGCATGACAAAACAGACAGGAACATGAGTTTATATTTTTTCAGGCTCTCTTGTTCCTGCATATAATTCATACTCAAAAAGGCGGCAGTCAATTTTACTTGTATAAAATTCTATGCGGCGTTTGGGTTTTAATCCAATTTTTTTTGCAAGTTCGAGGTTACCGGTAAAAATATAACCAGTGTATCCTTTGCATTTTTGTTTGAAAAAATCGCCCATTCTTTTGTATGTTTTTTCGAGTTCATCTTCCACTCCCATCCTGTCTCCATACTCCGGGTTCAGGTAAACAGCGCCTGTTTCATTTTCTATGATCGTTGTTTCTTCAAAATCGCATACTGCAAAATCAATTAATTCTTCTACGCCGGCAATACCGGCATTTACTTTTGAAATATTAATAGCATCTTCACTGATATCTGTTGCAATGATCTTCAAAGCTTTCACATCCGTTACCTGTTTTTCTAATGCTGAAAATTCAGCATCATAAAATTTTTCTTCATACCCAACAACATGTCTGAATGAATAATTATTCCTGTACAAACCCGGTCTGCGGTTGGTTGCTATCATAGCAGCTTCAATGGCAAGTGTTCCTGATCCGCACATGGGATTAATGAATGGAGAAAGCCTATCCCATTTTCCTGCAAGGATCGTTGCTGCGGCCAATGATTCCAGCATGGGCGCTTTGCCGGGAATTTTCCGGTATCCATGTTTGGATAAAGTTTCACCGGATGTGTCTAAAAATATTTCTGCCAGTTCATCTTTCCAATATAAATGAATTACTACCCCGTTTAGTTCAGGTCCCGAATCGGGGCGTGAACCGGTTTTATTTCTAAACCTGTCGGCAATGGCATCTTTTACTTTTACATTGGCAAATAAATTATTGGTAATGGTTTCGTTGCTTACATTGCTGCTGATGGAAAAATATCCTTCCGCAGCTATTAAATTTTCCCATTCGTACTCCAATAAATTATTGTAAACATCTGTTGCATTCAATGCCCGGAATTCTTTTAAAGAAAAAAGCACCTGGCTGGCACAACGCAGGTTGAGGTTTAATTTTATACAATCCAGCAAAGTACCTTCCAGTTCTACGCCGGTTTTAAATAATCTTACGGGCTTTAAACCCAATTCAATAATTTCCTGCTGAAGATAGACTGATAAGCGATTGCTGCAAGTGACGATGATGCGGCTGGTGGATGTGAATGATTGCATAGTGGCTGCAAAAGTAAACAATATCGATTTGGTAATAGGAGTTTAAGAGTTTACACCTTTTTAGAAAGGTGTAAACTCTTAAACTCTTTTACCTAAACAATACAACTGATCCTTTCCTGAATATCCGCCCGCAAATACCATTTGCCTCTATCATGTAAACATAGGTTGCGGGCATTTGTAATTTTCCTTTGTACCTGCCATCCCAACATCTTTTGGGATTGGATGTATAAAATAACAATTCGCCCCAGCGGTTGTATATACTAAATCTGAAATAACTCACATTGCCCCAATAGGCAACACCAAAACAATCATTCAGTCCGTCATTATTGGGTGTAAAAGACGAAGGAACCAGGTAACCA
>JANNBU010000407.1:0-7165 GCA_031385805.1 Ferruginibacter sp. | reverse complement strand
ACATAACAGCATCGCATTTGTGTATCCTTTCAATATATTCTGTATTGGTTGCATCGGCCCTGTTGCGGATATTCATTACGCCGATATCGGTGCATCCTATCTTGCCAAAAGCATTCAGGTAATTGTCGCCCACTTCAATGGGGATCATACTGGCGGTGGTAATTACTTCTATCCGGGTAGTGGGACCACCGGTTTCTTCCACTATCCGTCTGAGGATACCGAGTTCAAAAAAGTTGAGGTTGTTACGCTGGATCTCCCCGGTTTCGAGGTCTGTTCCTTTATCTTCAGCACCACCAATGGCAAGCAGTTTTCCTTTTGCAAATTGCATCTAACCGTTTTTGTGATTAACGCAAAAATAAGGGAAAACGTATTTTATACTATTTCAATAATTATACAGCAATGTTAATTAAGGGTTTTCCGCAGATCATCGCTGATTAAGAACACGCAGATAACCACAGAAATCAGCGAAAAATCTGCGGTATTGAATCTGCGAAAATCTGCGGGTAAAAATTTAACTGTCCCCAATCGGTTGGAGATAAACAATTCCTATGATTTTGTTTTTGCAAAGCAAGCGGATTATCCTAATTTACCAATTCCAATTTTTTTACTCAAATACTAACTAATAATATGCAGATCGTAGAAATTAAAATACTTAGAGGACCCAATTATTGGAGTGTAAACCGCAACAAACTGATCCAGATGAAACTGGACCTGGAAGAAAAAGAACAAATGCCAACCAATTCCATTCCTGGTTTCAGGGAGCGCCTGGAAGCATTATTGCCTTCTTTGATTGAACATCGTTGCAGCGTAGGCACCAGGGGTGGTTTTTTTGAACGGGTAGATGAAGGCACCTGGATGGGGCATGTGATTGAACATATTGCTTTGGAAATACAAACTTTAGCAGGCATGGATACTGGTTTTGGCCGAACGAGAGGTACGGGTAAAGAAGGGGAATACTATGTTTGTTTTAGCTACATGGAAGAAGATGCGGGCGTGTATGCTGCCAAGGCGGCGGTGAGGATTACCCATGCCTTAATATTTGATGAAGCATACAATTTGGATGAAGACATACAGAAATTAAG
Source organism: Ferruginibacter sp. (assembly GCA_031385805.1). Lineage (GTDB taxonomy): Bacteria > Bacteroidota > Bacteroidia > Chitinophagales > Chitinophagaceae > Ferruginibacter. Next base: position 6,083 of record JANNBU010000407.1, on the reverse strand, counting down.
GGAGATCAGGGAAGATACCAGGCTTGGCCCGAGTACAGGTTGTATTGTAGATGAAGCGGCAAAAAGAGGAATTCCTTTTATAAGATTGAACAAACATTCACTCGTGCAATTGGGGTATGGCGTTCACCAAAAAAGGATCAGGGCAACCATTGCCAGCACAACAGGAAATATTGCAGTAGATATTGCGTGCGACAAAGAAGAAACAAAAAATCTGTTAGGCGCAGCTGAAATTCCTGTTCCCAAAGGCGATGTTGTAAGGACGGAAGAAGGGTTGAAGAGTGCCATCGACCGTATCGGTTATCCCTGTGTAATAAAACCGATTGATGGAAATCATGGTAAAGGAAACACTACCAATATCATTAACTGGGAACAGGCATTAAAAGCTTTTGAAGCAGCCAAACAATATGGCCGCAGTGTTATTATAGAAAAATACATAACCGGTTTTGATTTCAGGATACTTGTTATTGATTATAAATTTATTTGTGCCGCATTGCGTACACCCGCTTCTGTTGTGGGTGATGGAAAGAATACCATTCAGTATTTAATTGATGAGACCAATAAAGATCCCCGTCGCGGTTATGGCCATGAAAAAGTTTTAACACAGATAACCATTGACCAGTTCACTCAAAAAATGCTGGATGAAAAGGCATACTCACTGGAAACCATACCTGCAAAAAATGAATTGGTATTGCTGAAGCCAACAGCAAATCTGTCAACAGGTGGAACAAGCACTGATGTTACTGATGAAGTACATCCCGCCAACATAACCATGTGTGAGCGTATTGCAAAAATTATCGGACTGGATATCTGTGGTATTGATATCATGGCTACCGATCTGCGTACACCCGTTACTGAAAACGGTGGTGCCATACTGGAAGTAAATGCGGCACCGGGTTTTAGAATGCACATTGATCCTTCAGTTGGTTTGCCACGCAATGTAGCAGAACCGGTGGTTGATATGTTGTTTCCAAAAGGCAGTGCAGGCAATATTCCCATCATTGCCATTACCGGAACAAATGGCAAGACAACGACTACAAGATTAGCAGCACACATTGCAAAAACAGCCGGTTATAAAGTTGGATACACCACCAGTGATGGTGTGTACATTCAAAATCAAATGATGATGAAAGGAGATTGCACCGGCCCTGTATCATCACAATTTGTTTTAAAAGATCCTACAGTGGATTTTGCAGTATTGGAATGTGCAAGAGGCGGTATTTTAAAGAACGGGCTTGCATTTCAGAATTGTGATGTAGCCATCGTTACCAATATCAGTGCAGATCATATTGGCCTGGGCGGAATTGATTCAATGGAACAAATGGCCAAAGTAAAAGCAGTTGTTCCCGAAACGGTTTTTAAACATGGTTATGCGATCTTAAATGCAGAAGATGATCTTGTATATGCCATGCACAAGGACCTTAGTTGCAATATTGCTTATTTCAGCATGGATGAAACAAATCCACGGATCGTTGAACATTGTAAAAAAGGCGGCTATGCGGCAGTGTTTGAAAATGGATACATCACTATTATGAAAGGTACCTGGAAGATCCGTGTTATAAAAGTGGCAGAAGTTCCCATCACTTATGGTGGAAAAGCGTTGCACAATGTTATGAATTGTTTACCCGCAGTATTGAGTACTTATTTCTGGCGCAATATTGAAATTGATGATATCAAACTGGCACTGCAAACATTTGTCCCTTCTGCTTCTCAAACACCGGGAAGGCTGAATATGTTCCAGTTCAAACATTTTAAATTCTTAGTTGATTTTGCACACAACCCTGCAGGATTGGAATTGCTGTGTGATTTTGTAGGTAAGATGGAAGGCGAGCCAAAAGTTGGTATCATCAGTGGCACCGGCGACAGAAGAGATGAAGACATCAAAGATGTGGGTAGAATATCCGGCAGGTATTTTGATGAGATCATCATCCGCTGCGATAAAAATTTGCGGGGACGCACGGCAGAAGAAATTGTGAACCTCCTGCTCGAAGGAATTGCTGAAACAAAACCAAAAGACATACCTATTACAACAATATATAATGAAAAAGAAGCCATCATGCACGCCTACAATACGGCAAAACCCGGATCTCTGATTACGATCATGTGTGATGTGGTGGCGGAAGCACTGGATCTGATCAAAGGGCTGAAGGAGAAGGAAGATTTGGAATAATGAACAAGGAACAAGGAATGTTGAATTAAGATCAGAATCGAACACTTCAAAATTCGAAATTCCTTGTTCGATATTAATTATAACAGCTCATATTTGAACTGCTTTAAATTTCATTTGGTACATTTTTTCACAACCCTTATTTTTGCACTCCCAAAGAAATTTGGGAAAATGATTGGGTTATGGTGTAAAGGTAGCACAACAGATTTTGATTCTGTTTGTCTAGGTTCGAATCCTAGTAACCCAACAAAAGCGAAGAACCCGCCTGACAGCTCAAAGATGGCAGGCGGGTTTTTTGCTTTTTTATGGGGTAAGCAGAAAAGATGTCATCTCTGCTTACTCCTGGTATAAAACAATTGCACTGTATTTTTTCAGATGTAAATGACCGGAATGTTGCGGCCCTCCCGGTTCGGTGTTAACCGCAGTTTTCCAGTTACCGCCCGGCAAATGAACTTCTTTTTCTACACTGCTGCCATTAAAAGCGATATACACAGTCTTCCATTTGTCATGTACAGCAGCACCATTGATCGTATAAACAATGGTGCCTGCAGGAGCATGCTCGTCAAAACGGATATGTTGTTTTACCTGTTCAGCTGTCGTCATCCTGAATGCCGGATGTTCCTTACGTAAATGGATAAGGTTTTGAACATAGTTATTCACTGTAATATTTTCTTTTTTCAAACCCCAGTCAATTGCATTGATACTGTCTGCGCTTTTATATGAATTCTCCACACCTTTTTTACTTCGCATGAATTCTGTTCCGGCATGTAAAAACGGAATCCCTTGTGAAGTAAGCACAATGGTTAATGCAAGCTGGTGCATTTTTTTCCTGTCTTGCTCAGTAACATCGGGGCACGACAAACTGATCTTATCCCACAACGTATGGTTATCGTGGCATTCGCAATAACTGATCACATTCCAGGGGGCAATTGTATAAGGTTCTTTCGAATAATTTACTTTACTAAAATTCACCTGTGGATGATTTCCTGCTGCAACAATTCCAAATTTAACCGATTCTTCCATACCGGTTTTATTTGAAGCAAAGCCTCTATCCTTAATATCAAACACACTTCCTTTAATGCCGTCACGCAGATCATCGCTGAAGACAGCGATATTGCTGAGTTTGTGTGCATTTTTCTTAAGTGCCCGCAATGAATCGGGTAAAGGGGATTCGCCTGCAGTCCAGCCTTCACCATACAATACAATATCGGGCCTTATTTTATGAAGTTCATCTGAAATAAGATTCATGGTTTTAGTGTCATGAACTCCCATCAGGTCAAAACGGAAACCGTCAACATGATATTCCTTTGCCCAATACAAAACACTTTCCAGGATGAACTTTCTCATCATCGGCATTTCACTGGCAGTTTCATTGCCACATGCAGTTGCATCAGAAAAGCTACCATCTTTTTTATGACGGTAATAATAACCCGGAACCAATTGATTGAAATTTGATTGTTCTGTTAAAGCGGTATGATTGTAAACAACGTCCATGATTACCCGCAAACCATTCTTATGGAAAGCCCCGATCATTTGTTTAAGTTCTTTTATCCTGGTTATGCCATCATAAGGATTGCTGCTGTAACTGCCTTCGGGTACATTGTAGTTAAGCGGGTCGTACCCCCAATTGTATTGAGGTTCGGTTTTGCTCTCATCATTGGAATTATAATCGTAGAAGGGAAGCAGGTGGATATGGGTAACGCCCAATTCCTTTAAGTGTGCCAGTCCTGTAGAAAGGCCATTAGCACTTTTTGTACCTTCTTCCGCAAGCCCCAAAAATTTTCCTTTACGTTGTATTCCGGAATTATCATCTATGCTTGCATCACGAACATGCAGTTCATAAATAACCGCATCCGTTGATTTATTTTCTTTTGAAAATGCGGGACTTTTTTCATTTACCCATCCTGTTGGATTGGTTTCTTTAAGATCTATGACCATGGCCCGTTTGCCGTTAATACCAACAGTTTTTGCATAAGGATCGGGTACTTCATTATTCCATTTACCGCTGATCTTTACACGAAATGTATAAAATGTACCTTTTAGATTCCCCGTTGATTTTACAAACCATGTCCCGCCTTGCCCTTTTTTAAGATCAATGGTTTTATAAGCAGTACCACCATCCCCTTCTTTATAAAATATCAATTGAACTGCTTCTGCCGGGGGGCTCCATATCCTGAATTGTGAAGCGGTATTCGTGTACGTTAGTCCAAGGTCGGTCCCTTTATAAACCGGGTAGCGGTCATAGAGGTTTTGTGCATAAAGCCTTTGCAGGAGTAAGATCAATAACAGGAACATGATAATTTTTTTCATTCAGTAAATCGTTTAAAACGTTTAAAAACCGTTTAAGTCGTTTAAGAGGTTATTAACGATTTAAACGTCTTAAACGACCTAAAACCTATTTAATCAACTCATACACTATCGTTTTGTACGACCCCAGTTTAAAATCCCCCAACGACCCTGTTGCCTTTGTAATTACATCTTTGTATTGTGTGAATCCATTTGTTCTTTCAGCATATCTGCCGAGGCTGATCGTTTTTTCTTCTTTGCTTGTATTCATTACTACCATCACTGTTTGTTTGGCATTATACCTGAAATAAACATAAATCCCGTCCACCGGAAAGAATTGCATGAACTTTCCTGTGGTTAAAGCTGAAGAGGTTTTCCGGTAGTTTGCAAGCGTGGCAAGGTGCTGGTAAATGGCCTGGTCTTTTTGTGTTCTTCCCTGGATGCTGAACTTATTAATAGCATCATTTTTCCAACCACCGGGAAAGTCTAAACGCACATAGCCATCATTTGGACTGGTAGTTCCGGTTGTTGCCAATTCATCACTGTAATACATTTGCGGAATTCCGCGGCATGTCATCAACCATGAAAGCGATGACAAATATTTATCCATGTTCTCGCCTATTACAGAATAAAAACGTGCCATGTCATGATTATCCAGAAAGATAACATTACGGGTCGGGTCTTTATATACAAAATCCTGTGCCAATATAGTATACAACCTGTTTACACCATCAGTCCATCCAAAATCTTTTGTCATGGCATCGGTAATTCCCCACAAGGTTTGAAAATCTGTCGCCGCCTGTAAATTACTTTTGAAAGGAATATTATAATTATTCTGAACAAAATAACTTTGATTGGGAACACCATGTACCCAGGTTTCACCGAATAGTGTCAGTTTTGGATATTCATACATCAATGCTTTGTTACATTGATTCATAAATTCAAGATCATTGTAAGCATACGTATCAATTCTCCATCCGTCAATTCCAAACTCCTCAACTGTCCATATTGCATGTTGAATTAAAAAATTGACAACATAAGGATTGTTTTGGTTCATGTCTGGCATCTCTGTAACAAACCAGCCGTCGGCCATTTGTTTAAAATCTTTCTTACTGGCATAAGGATCAAATAAGGTTTGGTCTTTGTAATTGGTTTGCGTATAAGTATCCCATTGATGTAACCAGTCTTTCATCGGCGGATCAAGCACCGTTAAATGGAATCTTCCCACATGATTGTACACAGCATCCTGGATCATTTTCATTCCCTTCTTATGTGTAGCATCTATGAGTTCCCGGTAGGCCTTCTCGCCTCCGAGCCGTGGATCAATTTTATAATGATCAGTAAAAGCATACCCATGTTCGGTGCGGTTGGGCATATCATTTATAATGACCGGGTTTAACCAGATCGTTGTAACACCCATATCATCTAAATAATCCAAATGATTTTGAACACCTTTCAGATCACCGCCATGACGGTTAAAAACTGTATCCCTGTTCAGGGTCTGATCTCTCATGCCTGCTATCCTGTCATTGGATTCATCTCCATTGCTAAAACGGTCGGGCATCAGTAGATAAATAAAATCAGCCGATGATAACCCTTGAGCAAACTTAGTTCCCCTGCCTTCTCGCCTTTT
>JANNBU010000404.1:0-6808 GCA_031385805.1 Ferruginibacter sp. | reverse complement strand
CTTACCAATACAAGTGAGAATCTTGGATCATTACGTGATGGTAAAAAACTTGTTGCCGAACGAAGGGCTGAAATACAGGGAACAGATACTATTTTTTATGATCTTGGACAATTAAGGGTCCAACAATACCAGTTTGAATTTATTCCTTCAAACCTTGAACAAACTATGTTTGCTGCATTCCTGGAAGACAGCTACCTGCATTCCAGTGCAGTTATTAGCCTGCAGGATACAACGAGGATAATGTTTACTGTTGTTAATGTTCAGGGTTCGTATGCGCCCGGCCGTTTCAGGCTGGTATTTCAACAATTGGTACCAACACCCGTTACCATTACAAGCGTAGCAGCTACTCGTAATAGTGATATGAGTATTGCCATTAACTGGAAAGTGGAGAACGAAACAAATATTCAACTGTATACCGTCGAACGCAGCGAAGATGCAAGGAATTTTAATGGTATCATTACCGCAGATCCTTCGGCCAATAATGGCGGCAGGGCTTCTTATTCCCGGAATGACCTGAGCCCGCTTGCAAAAGATAATTTCTACCGCATCAAAGCACTTAGCCTTGGTGGACAGCTTCAATATAGTTCTATTGTAAAAGTGGCTGCTATAAAATCAATACCGGGTATTACTGTTTATCCTAACCCCGTTACCGGCAAAGCAATACAACTTCAGTTTGTTGATCAGCCGGTTGGTAAGTACAATACTGTTTTAATATACGGCAATGGGGCAGAGCAACAACTGTCTTCTGTGCTGGTAAACACCCGGCAAAGTATTCACCCGGTTATATTACCACAATTACTGACCTCCGGAATTTACCGTTTGAAGATCACAGGGCCGGATGGTAACAGCATTCTTAAAACAATTCATGTTTCAACCGAACAATAAGATCATTGATAAATACCGGACTTACTAAGCCGGTATTTATCTCTGTAGTTTCTGTATGGCTGCTAAAATGATTCAAAACCTGGCATTTCCCACCCCGGGTGAATTTTGTGTACGATATATATGCTTACAATATGTATATACATACAATATGTAGCTATATATATTCGTTAACTATCATATTCGTGGCTTTTTAGGTCCCCGGGTATTCAAAAAATCCAAAAATCCAGCTTATGAAAAAAATATACACTAGTATATTCTCTTCCAGTTTTAAGATCATTCTCATCTTTTTATTTACTTTTCCGGTTGCAGCGAATGCACAGGAATCTATGCGTGCCAATTTATACGTGGTTGATGCCAACGGCGCAACACTTGTAGATGGCAACCTTACCAATTACAATAGCATTTACAGCAATGCAGTAGATATCAATGATGGATGGAAGATGACCAATCCGGGTATTAATTTTGGGATCCTTCGTGAAGGATACAACCTTGTTGTGGAAAGAAGGAATATCATTGGTATTTCAGATACAACTTTTTTCAGGATGTGGAACCTGCCCCGATACAATTACAAAGTTAAGTTTATGCTAAGTAATCTGAATCATCCGGGGTTGCAGGCTTTTATGAGAGACAATTACCTTAATACTGAAACTCCTGTTGGCCTTAATGATACAACCTACTACAATTTTACGGTGGATGCCAATATTGCTTCTGCAGACCAGATGCGTTTTCAGTTTATTTACAGAACACCCCCGGTAGATGTTAATTTCACCGACATAAAAGCACAACGAAAGGACAAGAATGTGTTGCTGCAATGGGGGGTATCAAACGAAATTTTCATGAGTTCATATACAGTTGAACATTCAGCAGATGGAGTGAACTTTCATGATCTCTCTCAACTTATTTCTGATAACAGTCCTTTAAACAAGACATATAGTTATATGGATATGGGGGCATCCTGTGGTAATAATTATTACAGGATCAAAGCAATAAACAAAGAAAGGAAAATACAATACAGCCCTATTGCAAAAGTAGAAGCATTGTTAATTGCTGATGCTATCAACATTTACCCTAACCCGGTAATGAACAAAACAGTTCAATTGCAGTTTGGTAACCTGCCTGCAGGAAAATACAGCATAACATTATTTTACAATAATGGTGTAAACCGGCAATTGTCTTCAATACAACTGGTTCCGGGGCAAAGCAATTATTCAGTAAACCTGCCTCAGCAACTTGCCAGTGGGTTTTACAGAATCTTATTAACCGGACCAGGTAATATCAAAATTTCGAAAGCTATCGAAGTACTATAAATTAAAGAAAATAATAAAAAGAGAACGCCCTTAAAAGCGTTCTCTTTTTATTTGTAGTATGTCATTATAATATCATAAATATTTTTTATTAAGTTATTGATTATTTACTATTTATATTAGTCATTTCATTTAAAAAATGATATAAAATATGTATTGATTTAGAGATTAAATAACCCACACAATTTGATATCCACGTTGTTTCTGTTTTATTCTCCCCAATGAATGGTCATTGCTTTATTAGAACTCCGGTTTTCCATCCTGCTCACTTATTTTGTAAACATTTATACAGATAAAAAATAGTATAGTGTGCACAATACATGATCTTTAATTGGCGTTTGTAGTTAAATCACTACAATGTAGTTAATTCGCCACATTGTAATAGTACTATTGAAATAAATCCTTCATTCCAATTAAAAACCATGAGTAAACCTTTACAATTTACTAAGGAGCAGAATGTATCCAATTCAACTCTTTCAAATGTAGCCACAACAAGTAAAGGTCATTTTACCCGCTTAATTTTATTCTTTTTGTTTTTACTTCCGGCTTACATACTGTTTGGCCAGACCTCACAAACATTTACAACTACCAATACATGGCTTTGCCCTGCCGGTGTAACAACAGTTAATGTTGAGTGTTGGGCAGGCGGCGGTGCAGGTGGTGGCGCAACAGGTAATCCTGCTGCAGGTGGTGGTGGTGCAGGTGGATCTTATGTAAAGAATATTTCCATTGCAGTAACGCCGGGTGTTACCTATACGGTAACTGTTGGAACAGGTGCAACAGGTACAACAGGCAATGGTGCAGCAGGCAATGATTCATGGTTTATCAATTCATCAACGATACTGGCCAAAGGTGGTTTGGGTGGTGCACGGGCGAATTCCAATAACCAAACTTCAGCAGGTGCAGCTGCTTTAACATCAGGAAATGCAGGTTTTACTGCCCCTTTTAGTTATTATGGAGGTGCAGGTGGAACTGGTGTTGCTGCCGGAGTTTCAGGCGGCGGCGGTGGTTCAAGTGCAGGAACCGGATCAAATGGGAATGGGGCTGTAGGAATTACCGGTGGCCTGGCAGTTACTGGCGGCGGTGCCGGTGTAGACGGATCAGCTTTATCCGCTGATGGTGCTGATAATACAAATCTTGGTGGCGGTGGCGCAGGTGCTCATGCCGGATCAGGCACAAACATGTATGGAGGTAATGGCGGTGATGGCCAGGTAAAATTAACTTATACCCAACCAAGTTGCCCCATATCTACAGCAGTAACACCTTCGGCAACACAAACTGTCTGTGCAGGGTTCTCTGCAAATTTATTAACTGCTGCCATAACGCTTTCGGGTACCAGCGGAACCCCAACACTTTTATATCAATGGTATTATAATACAACCAACAGCAATACTGTCGCAGGAGCCACATTAATAGGAGGGGCAACATCGGCTACTTATACTCCTCCTACTATAACAGCAGGAACAAGGTATTATTTTTGTGTTGGTTATGCAACCAATAACAGTTGTGCCGAAACAAATGCAACACAAAGCCTGGCATCGAATACGGTACAGGTAACAGTTAATGCAAGTCTGTCTGGTAATTATCTGGTAGGTACAGGCCAGGCTTATACTACATTAACAGCAGCAGTTGCTGCATATAATAGTAGTTGTTTATCAGGCCCGGTTACTTTTTTGTTAACCAACAATGGCGGTACCTATACAGCCGGTGAAACTTTTCCAATTACCATAAATGCCAATACTTATGCAAGTTCAACCAATACACTTACGATAAAACCAAATACAGGGGTTACTACAACCATAAGCGGTACTCTTTCAAACAATGCATTAATACGCATCCTTGGAAATTATGTAATCATTGATGGTTCAAATAACGGATCTGCATCCAGGAACTTAACCATGACCAATGCAAATACAACAGGGCCATCAGTAGTTTTGATTGGTTCTACGGGTACAACGCCAATATCCGGTGTAACCCTCAAAAACAGTACTGTTATTAATGGGGTGCAAACAGCAACTGCTATCGTAATTTCTGATGCCGGAACATTGGGGAATGCAGGGTATTTTAATGATATAATCATTCAAAACAACAGCGTTCAAAAAGCCTATATGGGGATTTATGCAATCGCTGTTAATGTTGGAGTTAATGGAAACGGGTTAGACATAAACAGCAATGATCTCACAACTTCCGGAACAAATGCAATCAGGCTCGTTGGTATTTATGTTCAGGACATATTTGGTGCAACCGTTTCAAATAATACGATCGGTAATTTTGAAACGGCCAGTACCGAATTTGATTATGGAATCTGGTTTGCTTCGGGAACAAAAAATTCCGAGATTTCCGGAAATACCATTTCCAACCTCGCATACACGGGTGCTTCCAATACCGGTCCTAACGGGATATTTATTTCGACAAATACCTATAATTCATTTCTCACTATTATTAATAATACGATAACTGGAATCAGTTCAACAGGTTGGGTTCCGGTTGGAGGAGCGGGCGCTGCCAGCGGTATTAATATAGATTTTGCCTCCGCCGGTGGCGACATATATGGCAACAAGATCAGCAATATAAAAAATACAAATGCAAGTGGTTATGGTTGCAATGGCATTCAGCTAAGTGCTACTGCAACAGATGCAAATTTTAACGTGTACAATAATTTCATTTGGGATGTGGCTTCTGCCGGCTCAACCAGCACCCGTGGACACGACAGGAACGGTCATGGTATTGCAGTCACCACCGGTGGCGGTTACCATATTTATAACAATACGGTCTTATTAAATACAAATCAGGCAAACAGCGGCTATCCCTCTGCTATCAATATTGCTTCTGCAGTAACAACCCCTGCCTCAATAAATCTGAAAAATAATATACTTATTAATGCACAAACACAAACAGGTGATCGCTATGCCATTGAATCTGGCGCAGCCAACACTGTTTTTGCATCAATAGATTACAATGATTACTACACAACAGGTACAAACCTTGGATATATAGGATCCAACAGAAATAATCTTGCAGCTGTGCAAACGGGCTTTGGAAGCAATACCAATTCTTTGAACATTCTGCCAGTTTTTGTTTCTGCAACCGATCTGCATATTCAAACATCACCTGTAGTAAATGAACCTCTTAATAATTCGGGAATTCCCGTAACAGGGATCAGTGGAGATATTGATGTGCAAACAAGAAACATTTTTACACCCGATATGGGAGCCGATGAGTTTAAGGGCCGGGGATCATGGATTGGTGTTTCAAGCAGCGACTGGACAAATCCCACAAACTGGTTTGATAATTTTATTCCCTTAACAACTACGCATATAGAAATTGGAACAGCCACCTTTATGCCCGTTATTTCATCAACAACACAACCCGGTAAAAATATTGTTATTGAAGCCCCCGGTACACTCACCGTTAGTGGCACCGGTATTTTACAAATAGCAGGCAGGATGAGTAACACCGGAACTTTTAATGCATCGGGCGGAACAATAGAAATGAATGCTGCCATTGCACAAACGATCCCGGCAGGTATATTCCAGAATAACAATGTAAAGAATCTTATTATCAATAATACCAATGTAGCTACAGGAGTAACGCTTGCGGGTACACTTGATATTTACCGCTCACTGACTTTTGGTTCATCGGGCTTAAAATTAACAACAGGTGGATTTCTGACTTTCAAATCCACTTCCACAGAAACTGCCTGGCTGGGCGATATGACGGGTAAGACAATTACCGGAACTGCAACAGTAGAACGTTATATTCCCAATCATGCCAAAGCATGGCAATTCCTGGCTGTACCAACAACCGGGCAAACCGTTAATGCTGCCTGGCAGGAAGGGAACGCACCACTCGTTGTCGGAACTTCCGGGCTCGGAACCATTATCACAAATAATGTGGCAGGTGCAGGATTTGATATCATTTCCGGTAATAGCCCTTCGATTAAATCTTTTGACACTACTTCCAGAACATGGACAGGTATTGCAAACACAGGGGTATTGATCGATAACCAAAGAGGCTATATGCTTTTTGTAAGAGGCGACAGGAGTGTGCAAAATACCAGTACCCCGGCAACCGCTACAAATTTGCGTACTAAGGGCACTTTATATACACCGGCAAATCCGCCATCGGTAGTGAATATGGCCGCCAATACTTTTCAATCGGTAGGTAATCCATATCCATCAGCCATTGATCTTACGTTGCTTACCAGAACCGGGGGTGTACAGGATCTGTTCTATGTATGGGATCCAAAACTTACTACATCACCTGCTGCTTATGGTTTAGGTGCATACCAAACCTTTACAAGAAGCGGCGCTACTTATAATGTTACACCGGGTGGGGGAAGTTATTTATCAGGTACCAGTAAAACCATTGAATCCGGGCAGGCATTTTTTATACGGGCACTTTCCACAACAGGTTCACTTAGTTTTAGTGAAGCCTGTAAATCAAGTGGGAGCAATCTTGTAACCAGGGTGCCAATGGCAGTAAACAAACAATTGCGAACCAACCTGAAAGTTATTTCAGGAGAGAACCTGGTATTAATTGATGGCACACTTGTTCAATACGATGCTTCTTATTCCAATAATATTGATATGCAGGATGCTGTTAAATTAGGGAATACA
>JANNBU010000384.1:0-3362 GCA_031385805.1 Ferruginibacter sp. | reverse complement strand
GCTAATTACCGGTTTGATGATGCGGCTTCTCCTTTTGTAGGCTTCACCCATAAAAGAATTGTATTGGGCGTTAGTTATGATATCAATACATCGGACCTCGGTAAACTTGTAAAAGGCAGTAATAGTTTTGAAGTTTCCTTATCATTTACAGGTAAGAGACATGTAAAAACTCCCGAGATAGAATTCGTTTGTCCAAGACTGTAACAATAACCCAATTACCATTTATAAAGTTTGCAACATGCATATTAAAAGAATCAGCTTAATGCTTTCACTTATCATTTGTTCTGTTTTTGCCAATGCACAGGCAGTAAATGAATGGCTGGCTGCCGCAGAAAAATATTTTGCCAAGGGAGATTATTATTCTGCCGCACAATATTATGAGAAATACCTGGCAGGAGGAAAATCAAAAACAATCCAAACAGCTTATAGCCCATATTCGGTATCGGCCACTGCAAATAAAAAAATTACGGTTACGAGTAACAGCAAAGAAAAAGTGATCTACAACCTGGCAGAAAGTTATCGTAAACTGCATTATCATGATAAGGCTGCTCCCTATTACCTGCAGGCAAGTGGTTTTGACAGGGCGGCATTCCCGCTGGCCAAATTTTATTATGCAACCACATTAAGGGCATTGGGTAAATACGATGACGCTGCTGCAACTTTTGCATCTTTCCAGGGAGAATATCCATTGAAAGATATTTATGCGAGCACAGCAGAAATGGAAATTAAAAACCTTGGTTATATCAAACAACAGATGGCACGTACAAGCCTGAATGCATATACTGTTAAAAAAAGTGCAGGCCTGAATGCATCAGAAGGAGGCAATTATGCCCCGGTTTGGATGAATGAAAAAACACTGTGGTTCACATCCACAAGGCCGCAGGGAGAAAATAAAAATAAAAATAACAGCAACCGTATTTACCAGGCAGATTACAACAATGGAACTGCCGGCGCTGTAACCATTACCAATATTCCCCAGCCAGATGATATGCAACAGGGAGTAGTAAGTATATCTCCTGATGGCAACAGCCTTTTTCTTACAAGATGGGAAATTGGAAAAAGCAAAAAAACGGCTGCCATATATGTAAGTAAAAAAGTAAATGGCAACTGGGCTGAACCAACATTGGCAACAGCATTGAATGTTACTGGAAGCAATACACAACAACCATTTGTAATGCCCGATGGTAAAATTATTATATTTTCAAGCGACCGTACAGGCGGGTTGGGAGGTTTTGATCTTTGGATGGCAGGCATGGATGCCAATGGGAACACTGGCACACCGGTAAATATGGGCAGTCTTATCAATACTGCATTTGATGAGCAGGCAGCCAGTTATCATGCGGCATCTAATACATTTGTATTCAGCAGTAATGGCCGCGTAGGTATGGGCGGATATGATTTTTATTACTGTAAAGGAAGTCTTGAAAGTTTATCCCAGCCAAAAAACTTTGGTTATCCCGTAAATTCTGTAAAGGATGATCTTTATTTTACCAGCAAGGGACCGGCACGTAATATCCTGGAAAATGTGATACTTAGTTCCGACAGGGAAGCATCCTGCTGCCTGGAATTGTTTTCGCTGAGCAGGTTAAAACCATTAAAACAGATATCGGGACTTGTGCTTGCATGCGGCGGCAATCAACCACTTGCCAATGTTAAAGTGGTGATCATGGATACCATCAGCAATAAAACAATTACAGAATTAACAACAGATGCTTCCGGCAGGTATTCATTTACGATAGAAGAGTTTTTACCGCTTAAAGTGCTGGCAAGTGATAGCGGATATTTTAATAACAGTGTAAAGTTTAAAGGACCTGAAGATGTGGAAGAAGAAAAATACTCAAGCCCCGATCTGTGCCTTACACTGATACCTAAACCGGAAGAAGCTGTTAAGGTTGATAATGTATATTATGATTTCAACAAAGCCAGCCTGCAGAAAACATCGTTCGCTTCATTGGATAAACTGGTGATCTTGCTCAACGAAAATCCTGCCCTGCAGATAGAATTGAATTCACATACGGACAGTAAAGGGGATGACGCATACAACCAGAAATTATCTGACGCAAGGGCTAAAACAGTGGTAAAATACCTCATCAGTAAAGGAATAGATAAAGCAAGGCTTGTGGCTAAAGGATACGGTGAATCAGTGCCTGTGGCAGATAATACCAATGCAGACGGAACAGACAATCCTGACGGAAGACAACAAAACCGCCGTACAGAATTTAAGGTGCTGAAAAATTAACCGGCATTGGAAAAGATAAAGACCTTATGAAGAAGTTTTTTGTTTATACTGCTTCTGTGATCATAGGAACTACTGTGATGGCACAGCAGAAACCTCATTATACGCAGTATATCCTTAATCAATATATAGTTAACCCTGCCATTACAGGGATAGAGAATTACGCAGATATCAAATTAAGCCACCGCGTACAATGGGTTGGCTTGTTGGATGCACCGGTAACAACTTACCTTACTATTCATGGCCCAATCGGCAAAAAGGATCTTAAAACAACGGCTACATCATTCAAACCAATTGACAAACATCCGAGAGGCCAGGCTTATTGGGATGATTATACCGTGTCGGGCCCTCACCATGGTATTGGATTACAGGTGATCAATGATAAAACCGGCCCGCTTAATAATTTTTCCGGACTGGTAACGTATGCATATCATGTGGGACTGACAAAGCGCACCAACCTTGCAGCCGGCATTGGTGTAGGCATATCCAACTTAAGTATCAATGCCGACAAGCTACAGTTTTATAATAATACGGTAGACCCTGCTGTATATGGCAGTGGCTTGGTCAACAGGGTGAGGCCGGATATGAATGCCGGTTTATACCTGTATTCTGCCGACTATTTTGTTGGTATCTCTGCGCAACAGATCATTCCTACAAAAATTGATTATTCGAGTAGCAGCGTTATCAAAAAGACAGAAGGTAAAAATGTTCCTCATCTTTTTGGAACAGCCGGTTATCGCGTACTCTTAGGTAATGACCTTAATTTCACCCCGTCTGTAATGGTTAAATATGTACAGCCACTACCGGTGCAGGTAGAATTTAATGCCAAACTTCAATACCAGGACCTGGTTTGGATGGGCTTCGGCTACCGGCATAAGGATGGTATTACAGCCATGGTTGGAATGTATGTTTCAAATACGTTCAATATTGGTTATTCATACGACTACACTACTTCAAACCTAAATAGTTATACCAGGGGAACACATGAAATACTACTCGGGTTCACTATAGGTAATAAATATGGGGAAAGTTGCCCTAAGAATGTGTGGTAAGTAGCGCTGTCATTGCGAGGAACGAAGCAATCTTGCTATTTTACCTGGTAGATTGCTTCGTTCCTCGCAATGAC
>JANNBU010000382.1:0-1859 GCA_031385805.1 Ferruginibacter sp. | reverse complement strand
GTTTAAGGGTTTAAAAGTTTAAGGGTTTAAAAGTTTTCACAGTTGGAAATCAACCTTTAAACTTTTAAACCCTTAAACCTTTCAACGTATTGACTAGAACGGCAGATCATCCACTGCATCCGGTGCTGTTGCTGAAAAAGTATCCAACGGTTCAAGATAATCATTATCGGGCCCGCCCTGGGAATTGGCCTGTAGCATTTGTTCAATACGCCATGCATCTAAGTTGGTGATGTAATTCGTTTTGCCATCTTTTTCCCATTTGCTTCCCTTGATATTGAAATATACTTTTATTTCATCTCCGGTATTTACTTTATCAACGATAGCAGTACGGTCCTGTACGCATTGAAACTTGACATAGTTTACAATACTGCGTCCATTTATATCTTCTGTTTTTTCTACAACAAATTCCCTCGTTTTAAATGACTCGGTACGTTGTACAATATCGTATTTTGTGATCAACTTACCAGTAAGTTCGTACCCCATATAAATTATTTTTAGATGCCAAAACTAAGTCTAATTCATGATAAAAAAAGATGTGATTTTTTATGGCATAATTGTAAAGAAAATAATGTACTTTGGAAAACGGGAGTAATAACAGGTACTTTTATATATGGTTGTATGAACGGGGCAGATTTTCCAAACCCTTCAGACCGTTGAAAACCACAGTTGTTGCGCCTAAAAGAGGTAAAAGGGTGCTGAAATACCGGCAAAAAAAAATATTAATATATAAAAAAGCCATACTGTGGTTCCACGGAAAAAAACAAGAGAATAAAAAATTTTTTTTTCAACAAATAATTTTTGATATTCGCTGTCCTGCTAAAAAATTTTTTTATAAAAAATAAATTTGTTTTTTAGCAAAATTTCCCGAAGAAAATAATAACTCAATATAAATTGCCCCAGGTATAATGGAGAAAGCGTTTGATAAAGTATGGACTAATTGTTTAGAGATCATAAAGGATATTGTAGAATGGCAACATTTTAAAACCTGGTTTGAACCCATCAGGCCTGTTGAATTAAAAGAAAAAGTTTTAACTATCCAGGTGCCAAGTCAGTTTTTTTATGAGTACCTTGAAGAACATTATGTATCTCTTCTTGCAAAAACACTGAAGCGTGAATTAGGAAAAGAAGCAAGATTAGAATACAGGATCATGGTTGATAGCGGCAACAGTAAGAATAAACCGCTTACGATGGATGTGCCGGGCAATGGTTATAAATCATATTCAAACAACGAAATGGATTTTCCTCTTGTAATAAATAATCCTGTTAAAAACCCATTTGTAATTCCCGGGCTCAAAAAGATGCAGATCGATCCGCAGCTTAATCATGCCTATACTTTCGAATCTTATATTGAAGGCGATTGCAACCGGGTTGCCCGCCGTGCAGGTAAGACCGTAGCTGAAAAACCGGGCGCTACTTCATTCAATCCATTAGTTATTTATGGCGGTGTTGGTTTGGGTAAAACCCACCTGGCACAGGCTATCGGCAATGAAGTTAAAAGGCTTCATAATAATAAAGTGGTATTATATGTAAGTTCTGAAAAATTTATAAACCAGTTCATCGATCATGGCCGCAACAATGCGATCAATGACTTTATACATTTTTACCAGTTGATAGATGTGTTGATCATAGATGATGTTCAGTTCTTCAACCGTGCAGAAAAATCACAGGATGCATTCTTCTCTATATTTAATCATTTACACCAAAGCGGTAAACAATTAATATTAACGAGTGATAAATCTCCCAAAGACCTCGAAGGTGTGCAGGAAAGATTATTAAGCCGTTTCCGCTGGGGATTAAGCGCAGATCTGCAGGTACCCGATTATGATACCAAGATTG
The DNA here is from genome assembly GCA_031385805.1 of Ferruginibacter sp. GTDB lineage: Bacteria > Bacteroidota > Bacteroidia > Chitinophagales > Chitinophagaceae > Ferruginibacter. Next base: position 23 of record JANNBU010000382.1, on the reverse strand, counting down.
AGATACTGGAAAAAAAGATGAAA
>JANNBU010000381.1:0-4465 GCA_031385805.1 Ferruginibacter sp. | reverse complement strand
GCCCCGTTTTACACGGGGCATTTTAATTTTACCGGTTTTTTCTTATAAATAATTTAAACAAGATGAACCCTGCTATAATAAGTTGCGTACCTTATTGAAAATTGCTATATGAAACATATGCTGCTAATTGCGTTGATCTTTACTTTTATAAGCTGCGCTAAATCCCCTGATGATCATTCATCATCTGACAAGACCAAACCAACCTTAACCATCATTGCACCTGCCAAAAGTGAAACTTACCATACAGGTGACCCGCTTTGCTTTAAAGGAGATGTAATTGACAACAACAGTTTGAGCAATGTTAAACTAAAGTTCTTCAAAGCCGATGATATGAATACAGCCGTAATAGAATACAGCTATCCGGTAAACGAGCGCAGTTTATATGTTGAACAAAAAACCATTATACCCGCTGCATTAAATGGAAATTGTGTGCTGCAGTTTGAAGCAACAGATTTTTCCGGCAACTGGTCAGTTGCTAGATTGAACTTTTCGGGTAACTGATTAATTAAATGGGATTTTATTTTACTGCACGGCAGTGACGGTAATGACCACTGGCTGCCTGCTGAACAGTTACAGCACGGCTGCAGGATACTAAGAAACTAAGAGCGGCTAATACAATGGCTAACAAAGTGATCAGTTTTTTCATACAAGTGGGTATTTACGGTTAGTTAGAAATATGCTAACGAATTTTTTGAAGAAAAAGTATGCAGGTTTAAAAAACAACTGTTAGCAGTTAGCTGATAGCTATTAGCTAAAGACAAAAAAGCCCCGATTTTCATCGGGGCCAATTATTAAAATTCAATCTTCTTATTTCACTTCTTCAAACTCTGCATCCGTAACATTCTCCGCACCGGCACCTGCAGTTTGTTCTTCACCGCTGTGACCATTTGGTTGTTCCCCGCCTTCAGCAGATCCTGGTGCAGCATTTTCCTGTGTAGCCTTATACATTTCTTCACTGGCTGCTGTCCAAGCTGCATTCATTGCTGCCATAGCCGTATCTATCTGTTCGATATCCTGTGCTTTATGCGCATCTTTTAATTTGCTTAAAGCATCTTCGATAGGCGCTTTTTTATCAGCTGATATTTTTTCACCATAATCTTTTAGTTGTTTTTCGGTCTGGAAGATCAAACTATCGGCCTGGTTTATTTTCTCTACTTTTTCTTTTTCTTTCTTATCTGATTCTTCATTTGCCTTTGCATCATTCTTCATCTTTTCGATCTCTTCCTTGCTAAGGCCACTACCTGCTTCAATACGGATCTTTTGTTCTTTACCCGTGCCTTTGTCCTTTGCCGTTACATGCAGGATACCATTGGCATCAATATCAAATATTACTTCTACCTGCGGTACACCACGGGGTGCCGGAGGAATACCATCGAGGTTAAACATTCCAAGGCTTTTATTCTGTCCTGCCATGGGCCTTTCACCCTGTAATACATGTATCTGAACACCCGGCTGGTTATCGCTTGCTGTACTGAATGTTTCTGATTTTTTTGTAGGGATCGTTGTATTGCTATCGATCAAACGTGTCATTACACCACCCATGGTTTCAATACCGAGGCTCAATGGAGTAACATCTAATAACAATACATCTTTTACTTCGCCGGATAAAACAGCTCCTTGTATCCCTGCACCGATCGCAACAACTTCATCAGGGTTAACACTACGGTTTGCTTTTTTTCCGAAAAGTTTTTCTACAATTTCCTGTACTTTAGGAATACGTGTGCTGCCACCAACCAATATCACTTCATCTATCTGTGATACATTCAATCCTGCATCTTTCAATGCCTGCTCACACGGTTTTAAACAACGTTCAAATAATTTATCGGCCAGAGCTTCAAATTTTGCACGGCTTAATTTTTTAACCAAATGTTTTGGAACACCATCGACGGCCGTTACATAAGGAAGGTTTACTTCCGTTTCTGCTGAAGAAGACAATTCAACTTTTGCTTTTTCTGCCGCTTCTTTCAAACGCTGCAATGCCATTGGATCTTTACGCAAATCGATGGCTTCATCTTTTTTGAATTCATCTGCCAGCCAGTCCATGATCACTTTATCAAAATCATCACCACCGAGGTGGGTATCACCATTGGTAGATTTTACTTCAAATACACCATCGCCCAATTCAAGTACTGAGATATCAAATGTTCCACCACCAAGGTCAAACACGGCTATTTTCTGGTCTTTTCCTTTTTTGTCAAGTCCATAAGCAAGGGCTGCTGCTGTTGGTTCATTTACGATACGGCGTACATTCAATCCGGCAATTTCACCGGCTTCTTTGGTGGCCTGGCGCTGTGCATCATTGAAATAAGCTGGTACGGTAATAACGGCTTCGCTTACTTCCTGGCCCAGGTAATCTTCAGCAGTTTTTTTCATTTTCTGCAATACCATCGCACTTATTTCCTGTGGGGTGTACATCCTGCCATCTATGTCAATTCTAACCGTATTATTGTCACCTTTTACTACTTTATAGCTCCAGTGTGTGCTTTCCTCAGTAACCTCGTCAAAACGACGGCCCATAAAACGTTTCACACTTGAAATGGTATTTTGGGGATTGGTGATGGCCTGGCGTTTGGCAGGATCACCTACTTTCCGTTCGCCATTCTTCAAAAATCCAACTACGGACGGGGTTGTACGGCGTCCTTCGTCATTTGCAATTACAACAGGCTCATTACCTTCCATTACGGAAACACAACTATTTGTAGTCCCGAGGTCAATTCCTATTATTTTTCCCATGATATGATTATTTTATTTAGTAGTGGATTGTCAATCATTGTGCCAACGGGGTGACTGTGCAAAAATGGCAGGTGGGGAAAAGCTATTAGCTATTAGCAAAATACAGATATACGACATATTGTAATAAAGCTGAATGATTTACTGCCTGCTAACAGCTAAAGGCTAACAGCTATTTCAGGCTTCTCTTACTATCCAGGTATTTCTTCCTGATAACAGTGCTCATGGGCTTACCATTCACCTTCCCTTCCACCCATGAAATAACATCCATATAGGCAAATGAACGGGTTTGAAAACGGCTCTTTTCAAACTGTTTGATCGTTTTCAAAAAACTTTCAAATTCGGGCTGGAGTTTTTTTGCTGGGACATAAAAATTATTTCTTAAAAATTTGAACATCGCTTCTTCGATCACGGTAAGGTTTTCCATCTTGGCCATGAAACGATAAACAGAACGGGTAAGATATTCTATGATATCATAATTACCAAGTTCATAATGTGCCATCAGGTGTAATAACCTGGCATAACATTGAAGGTCGGTTCTCAGGTCAACATTATCATTTATTATTTTTTGAAGATAGTCAATGGACTTTCCAAAATCCCCATTACCAAAATAAAGCATGGCGATCTTATAATTGAAAACAAGGATACGGTGCCTGTCGAGATATTGGTTGTACTCATTCAATTTTTCTTCAATTCCCGGAACAAGTAAAATGCCTTTGTTAAATGTCCCTTCCATAATATGCTGGTTCAGCTTTGCACTGTTGATGTAAACAAAGGTTTGAATCCTGTTGTTATCATGTTGTGTTGCAACTGCTGAAGCCGCAAAGTCTTCAAACTCGTGAAGTGTTTCATGAAATTTTGGATAATTGCGCAGGTCAAAATGTGCATTCAGCAGGTTGTGGATGCCTTTTATATAATGCCCGGTTTCCACTTCTATCATCAAAGGGAATTCATAAAAAAGATCAACCCATTTTTGTGCATACCTGTAATACATTAAAAAATCCTGGCGGATAAACCCAAACCATCCATAACTCTGGTACAGGTAAAGCCGTTCATAAAAACCGGTGAATGAAAATGCATCAACGGGTAAATTATTTTTGAAGAATTCTTTTACACCCTCTTCATCTTTTTCATTCCTTGCATGTCCATTCTTTATATACCAACTGTATAACTGCAAGGCAAGATTGGATAATTGTGTTATATTTTTCCGATTCTCATTTACAGCATCTGCATCGCTGGATAATTGATCGGCCCTGTCCTGCATACTGCGGGTAATGTGCAGGGTCTCTATTTTTTTCTCCAGCGAGATAACCTGTATCAGAAAACTGTCCTGGTGATAATTGCGTGCCAGTTCTTTTGTTTTATCCAGGATCTTCAGTGCATGCAGGTAAAGTCCTTTGTTATAAAGGATACGGGCATAATCCAATTGTTCATGTAAATGGAGGTCGATGCTTTCCGTGCTATTTAACAACCGCAGGCTTGCAAGCAATTCTTTATACAAATGTGCTTTGATATTTGCCAGTTGCGGTTTTTTGATCGAACTTAATTTTTTCAGCAAAACCGTTTCATCATATTCAGGAAGTTTGTCAATGGCATCAAACAATTCTACAATTTTCAGATCCTTATTGCCTGAACTACGTGTAATAAAAAGTTTGAAGTTCCTTTTTTCGGACTTCTCAAGTGAATGGATCAGTTGAAATAATATATCGGTAGATCGGTTGGGCATCATTCATTA
>JANNBU010000352.1:0-14628 GCA_031385805.1 Ferruginibacter sp. | reverse complement strand
GGCCAATGATTTACAAAAACATGTATCGTATCTCCATCCAATAAACCTTTAACATACAAAACATCCCTGGTAAAATAGGAATCTTTCGATCCGCCCGGAAGTTTTACAAACAATGGCGCACTGTAAAGTGGCTTAAAATATTTTGGATTGTAGATCATAGCAACATCAACACCCCTGGCATCCGGGGAATCATAGTGAACAAATTTTAAATTCCTGTTTTTAATATTCGGATGATTTACGATACTATTCATAACAGTATCATTTTCTACTTCGGCCACACCTAAAATAGCCAATCCGTCAGGGTTAATATCTGTACCCATCTGGGCAATAACCGAAGAAAGCCGGTCTATTTTATCAAGATAAATACGGGTATTGTAGTGCCTTTCCCCATCAGGTAAAAATTCTTCATCACTTACCATGGGATTATTGACTGTATCATACAAATTTTCAAGATTATAAAAGCCAATCAAAGAAACCTTATATGATTTCTTTTGGGCATAACCCGCTGAAATTGATAAAAATGCAATGCAGATCGTTACAAAAATTCTGTTCATAAATTTATTTAAATAAGGAACAAAGTTATTCATCTGCAACGGATTTAAGTTATTTTAAAATGATTAATATGTTATTGTTCATTTTTTATCTTCAAAAACCTATTAAAGTGCTACATTTGCGGACTTTTTAATATAAAAATTTATGAGACTAAAATTAAAACATTGCTTGCTTGTGGTAATGCTTGCAGGTATTTATATACCGGGGGCATTTGCACAGGTCGAGAAAACGAAAGACACGCTGCCCGCCCGCGATACACTTCTTGAATCATTGAAAGAAAATCTCCAGGATAATATCCCGGTGGTTTCATTGGATGAAAACGACGGACAGGATGGAAGTGCACAAAATATTTCTTCCCAGCTTAGTGCAGGAAGAGATCCTTTTTTAAATGCAGCTACTTTTAAATTCAGTGCTGTACGTTTCAGGATCAGGGGTTATGATTCTGACAATTTTGGTACCTATATAAATGGTGTTCCAATGGAAAACCTCGACAATGGTTTTACCCCTTATGGCCAGTGGGGCGGATTAAATGATGTTTTGCGTAACAGGGAATCTACCATAGGGTTAATGGCAACCACTTTTTCTTTTGGTGATATAGGTGGACTTACCTCTTTCGATACCCGTGCATCACACCAACGCAAACAAACCAGTATTAATTATGCATTGTCTAACCGCAATTATGTTCACCGCTTCATGTTTACCCATTCAACAGGGTTAAATAATAAAGGATGGGCATTCTCTTTTTCAGGCTCCCGTCGCTGGGCAGACGAAGGATTTACTGACGGAACGTATTATGACGGTTGGTCTTTTTATGGCGGTGTTGACAAACGTGTTAATGACAGGCACTTGCTTTCTTTTGTAGCTTTTGCAACGCCAACAGAGAATGGCCGCCAGGGATCTTCCGTAACGGAAATGATCAATTTAGCTGGAAATAACTATTACAATCCTTACTGGGGTTACCAGAATGGTAAAAAAAGAAATGCCAGTGTTGCAAAATCTTTTCAACCGATCGGCATATTAACACACGACTGGAAAATATCTGATAAAACATCATTGGTAACTGCAGGTTCTTTTAGTTATGGAAAAAGAAGTACAACGGGGCTTGACTGGTACAATGCAGCAGACCCAAGGCCTGATTACTACCGTTATCTTCCAAGCTACCAGCTTGATTCGGTATACGGCGAGCAGGTGAGGCAGGAATTGATAAATGATGTAAACAAGCGCCAGATAAACTGGGATGTTTTATACAATACCAATTACGGTTCTTTTGAAGTTGTGCACAATGTAAATGGAATTACCGGCAATGATTTTTCAGGCAGGAGATCACATTATATTGTTGAAGACAGGGTGATCAATACAACAAAGTATAATTTCAACAGTACATTGAACAGTTCAATTACAGAGAATGTGATGGTTACAGCAGGTATTACTTACCAGGCACAAACAAATAATTATTATAAAAAAATAGATGACCTGCTGGGCGGCGAATTTTATGTGGATGTGAACCAGTTTGCTCAAAGGGATTTTCCAACTGATCCAAATGCAGGCCAGAATGACATTAATAATCCGAACAGGATATTATATAAAGGCGATAAATTCGGATACAATTATGATATCAATATCAAAAAAGGATCTGTTTGGCTACAGGGCGTTTTTAAATTCCGCAAGGTTGACATTTTTGTGTCAACGGAACATTCTTATACAAGTTTCTTCCGGAAAGGAAATGTAAAAGTTGGTTTATTTCCCGATAACTCTTACGGAAAATCAGAAACATATAATTTTTATAATTCTGCTATCAAGGGTGGGTTGACCTATAAAATTAACGGGCGTAATTACCTTTTTGCAAATGGTTCATACCAGTCAAGGGCGCCGTTCTTTGAAAATGCTTTCATTGCCCCAAGAACAAGGGATTTTGTCCAGGAGGACCTGAAATCGGAAGAGATCGTTTCAGTAGAAGGCGGATATATAATGAATGCGCCTAAACTAAAGATCAGGGCAACGGGTTATTATACACAATTCAAAAATCAATTGAATGTATTGACCTTTTACAATGATGAGTTCCAGAATTTTGTGAACTATGCCATCAGCAATATTGGAAAAGTACATACAGGCGTTGAATTTGGCGCCGAAGCAAAAGTTTATAAAGGCTTAAGTGTAACAGCAGCGGCAGCCATTGGCCAGTATGTTTATAATACCCGCCAGCGTGCTACTGTAACAGCTGATAACAGTGCAACTGTTTTATCAAGGAATGTGTTGGTTTATTCAAAAGACTTTTATGTACCTACGCCGCAACAGGCCTATACGATCGGTTTGGATTACCGTTCACCTAAATTCTGGTTTATTAATGTTAATTTTAATTACTTTGATAAGATGTACCTTGATTTTAACCCGGTACGCAGAACAGCTGCGGCAACAAATGGGGTAGAAGAAGGATCTGCCTTGTGGCATGATATCATTGACCAGACAAAATTAAAATCGCAATATACCCTGGATGCATTTGCAGGATATTCCTGGATGATGAACAGGAAGTTCAAAAGTTTAAAGAAAAGAACTTACCTGGCTTTCAACCTGGGTGTAAACAATATACTTGATAACAGGACCATTGTTTCGGGTGGTTTTGAACAACTGCGGTTTGATTTTGCAGAAAAGAACACCAATAAATTTCCTGATAAAAGGTTCTATGGTTATGGTATCAATTTCTTTGCAAGCGTAGGGCTGAGGTTTTAATCAAATAAAAAACACTTAATAAACTTTTTAAATTATAAATTATGAACAAGATTTTTAAATTAGTAACGGCGGTAATACTGGTTGCTTCAATCGGCACTTTCAGTGCATGTAAAAAAACATTTGACAATCCTCCGGGAGCTGCTGATCCGGCTATTGTAGCAAATAAAACGATCAAGGATCTTAAAGCGATGCATACAACTGCAGGTGCTTATGATGTGATTACAACAGATATTATTATTTCAGGTGTTGTCGTTGCTGATGACAAAAGCGGTAACTTTTATAAACAACTGTACATCCAGGATTCAACCGGTGGATTGCAGATACTGTTAGATGCAAACAGTTTATATGGAACTTACCCGGTTGGCCGTAGAATTTTTATTCGTTGTAATGGTCTTTGCATAAGTGATTATAACGGAACCATGGGGCTGGGAGTGAGGGCAATTGTTGCAGGAAGCCCTTCCCTGGAAGGTATCCCGACAAACCTGGTTAGCAGGTATGTTGTTGGTGGATCACTTAATAATCCGGTTGTACCAACTGTTGTTACCCTGTCGCAATTGACAACGGGTATGCAGGATAAATATCTTGGTTCACTTATCCAGTTAGATAATTTTGCATTTACTTCTCTTAGCGGAACTTATTCTGATACTTCTGTTTACAAAAGCACTGTAAACCGAGATATAAAAAATTGTACCAATCAGACTGTGATCGTTCGTACAAGTGCTTATTCAAATTTTGCAGCACAGAAAGTAGCACAGGGACGTGGCAGCATAACAGCTATTTATACAACTTTCGGAACTACAAAACAATTAATCATCAGGGATACCAGTGATGTTCAATTCTATAATGATTATGCATGTGCTTTACCTCCGGGAACACTTTTATTACAGGATTTTGAATCTATTGGTGCAAATAACCTGACATTGACTTTGCCGAATTGGAAAAACATCGGCGAAACGGGTGGAATATCATATCAGAATGCAGTATTTGGCCCGGTAAAATGTGCTAAAATTTCCTGTTTCAACACAGGGGCATCAACTGTTTCAAGCTGGCTGATATCTCCGGGTGTAAATTTAACAGGAGCGACAGCACCCAAACTAACGTTTACGCATGCTGCTGGTTTTGCAACCGGCCCTACTACATTGAAAGTACTTGTTTCAACAAATTATGCAGGAAGTAATACGCCTTCAACATCAACATGGACCGAGGTTTGGACAACAACTGCTACAACTCCAACAACAGGTTTTGGATCTTTTGTTACTTCCGGTGTAATAAACTTATCTGCATACATTGGCCAAACGGTTTTTATCTCTTTCAAATATGATGGTGGAGATCCAACAAAAACCACCACGTATGAAATAGACGATGTAAAAGTTATGGCGCAATAATAACAGGTAAAAAACTTTATATAATAAGCGCCATGCTTTAATGATCATGGCGCTTACTTATTTCTTTCAGAAGAAAATCTTTAAAAAAGCTATCATGAAAAAAATATTTACACTGCTGTTCATCTTTTCGGCATTACTGTCTTATTCACAATCTACAACACTTGTGATCAGCCAGGCTTATGGTGGAGGTGGTGGCAGTACCGGAACTTACCTTTTTGATTATGTGGAATTGCATAATGTAAGCGGTACCACCCAGCTGTTAACAGGTTATTCCATTCAGTATGGTTCTGCAACAGGAAACTTCGGTTCTGCAACTACAAATGTTTATGCATTTCCTGCAGGAACATCTATGCCTGCCGGCTCTTACTTATTGATACAATGCGGAGCAGCGGGTACTGGCGGAGCAGCATTACCGGTTGCAGCAGACATCGTAACAGGAAATCTTACCATGAGCGCTGCTTCCGGTAAAGTGGTTCTTTCAAACCAGGCTGCTGCACTCGGATGCGGGGCAACGGCAACAGCTTGTACCTTACCATCGGCATCCATCATAGACCTGGTTGCTTATGGCACCGCAAATAATGCAGAAGGAGGAACTTCTGTGAATAATGGAACTGCATTGGTTAACACACAAGCTTCCGTTAGAAAAAATAATGGCTGTACCGATACAGATAATAACAATGCAGACTTTGATGTGATTACTGCACCGGTTCCCCGCAACAGCGCATCTGCAATATTTGCCTGTGGTGCAATTGCTCCTTCACTAACAGTTACGGGTACCATTGCAGATTTTGGAAATGTATTCATCGGATCAAGCTCTGCCTCACAATCTTATAATTTATCAGGAGCAAACCTTACAGGTGCACCGGGAAATATCACTGTTACATCTCCCTCAACTGATTTCCAGGTTTCCAATGACAATACGATCTGGGGCGCTTCTACAACGATCGCATACAGTTCTTCAACCTTGGCAGCTACGGCAGTTTGGGTAAGGTTCGCCCCACAATCTGCCGGTTTAAAAACAGGCAATGTTACCAATATTGGTGGCGGTGTAACCGTTTCCGTTGATGTACCGGTTAGTGGTACAGGTGTAACGCCACCGAATCCTGTATTATCAGCATCATCACTGGCTGCTTTCGGAAATGTTTGTTTGAATACAACAGCAGGCCCCAATGATTTTACCGTGAATGGTGTAAACCTTACAACAACAGACGTAACGGTTGGCCCGCTCGCAGGATATACTTTTTCTACAACAGCAGGCGGAACTTATACTGCTTCATTAACACTTACACAACCTGGCGGAACATTCTCGCAGCAGGTATTCGTAAACTTTACACCGGTTGCCAATCAATCTTATGACGGTAATATCAATGTTGCCGGCGGTGGAGCTACAACCATAACAGTAGCAGCTTCAGGTGGAGGTGCAAACAATCCCCCGGCTGTAACAACAGGTGTGGCAAGTTCTATTACCATCACTACTGCTACAGTAGCGGGAACGATCACTGATAATGGTTGTACTGCTGTTACAGCGTATGGCTTTGAATACAGTCTTACAAATGGTTTCCCTAACGGAACAGGTACTGCCGCTCCTTCAACCAATCTTAATGCCGGCGGTTTTTCTTCCAACCTGGCAGGTTTAGCACCGGCTACTACTTATTACTATAAGGCATACGCGACGAATGCTGGTGGAACAACTTATGGTGCACAACAATCTTTTACAACATCAACACCTGTATTGACAGCAACACCGGTTACCACATTCGGTGCCAATTGTATCAATACAACAACTGCTGCAAATACATTTACTATAAGCAGTGCCGGTCTTGGTACAGCGAATGTTACTGTTGGCCCGCTGGCAGGTTATAGTTTTTCAACAACTGCTACCGGAACATATACCGCATCTTTGAGTTTAACACAACCGGGCGGACCTTATACCCAGGCAATTTTTGTTAAGTTTACTCCTGTTGCTGTACAAAATTACAATGGCAATATTCCTGTTGGCGGCGGCGCTGCAAATACGATCAATGTGGCTGTTTCGGGAAGTGGGGCAAATTTGCCGCCTTCTGTAGGTACAGGAGCAGCTACCGTAGTTACTCCCAATATCGCTATATTAGAAGGTTTAGTTACAAGTATCGGTTGCAGTCCGATTAGTGATTATGGAATTGTGTACAGTGGTATCCCTGGTTTTGCAAGTAATTACGGAACAAAAGTATCGGGTTCAAATATTGCTGCTGCTGATTTTTCTGTTACATTGAATTCACTGGTGCAGTCAACAAAATATTATTACAAGGCTTATGCAACAAACAGTGGCGGTACTGCTTATGGTTTACAGGATACATTCAGAACAGCAGCCATTCCATCAGGTCTGGTTATATATTCCACACCGGTAGTTCGTGGCGGTAATGTACATTATACTTTAAATAATATGAAACCGGGGCATTATCAAACCAAAATATTCAACAGTGTTGGGCAATTGGTTTATCAGAGGGAAATAATAATCCAGGTAAATTTCATTGATGATAATTTTACACTGCCCGGTAATATCGGAACAGGTTTATATACTTTACAGGTATTTAATCATGAGTTTAAAATGAATAAACAATTTATGGTGCGTTGATAAGCACATTACTTAATAAGAACAGGCTACCCGTTTTGGGCAGCCTGTTTTGTTTTATGGTATTCTTGCAGCAATTAAATCTTTTTAGTAAATAGCCTGTGATCAATACTTTTGAGCGGATAAAATAATTTTTTGTTGCGTATATTTAATTGTTAGCAGCCATAATCGTTACTTCATTCAATTTGACCGTAAATGAATGAAAAATTGTATTTTTGGAAAAATCTTAGTTATGGTTTTAGTCTTAAAAAAAGGAGCTTCTAAAAAAGAGATCCAAATAATTGAAAAAAAACTTAATAGCCCAAAAGGTGTTGACACCATGAAATATTGTGGGAAAATTAAATTAACTGAAGATTCACTATCAATCCAAAAGGCAATTCGCAATGAATGGTAATAGTCTTTTACTCGATACAAATGCTGTTTTATATTTATTAGGTGGTGACGAAACCCTTGCTGAATTTCTAAATGGCAAGAAATTATATATTTCAATAATTTCAGAATTAGAATTGTTATCATATAAGCATTTAACTGCCAAGGATATTAAAACTTTGACCACATTCATTGCTGAATTAGAAATCGAAAATATTAGTCAAGAAGTTAAAAATATTTCAATAGAAATTCGTAAATCCACAAATCTAAAACTGCCAGACTGTATAATTGCGGCAACCTCAATGGCTTTAAAAATACCGCTTGTTTCTGCAGATAAAGCTCTTAAAAATGTAAAAGAGTTAGACCTAATCATTTATGAGAAATAACAACGGCTGCTAACATATCATTCTGCATTTCCGCAATATTACCCTTCCCGAACCATCTACTTAATCTATTGCAACACAATTTTCCCAACCACCACATCCACTCCACCAACAACCTTCACAAAATAAATTCCTTTACTCAATTTTGATGTATTGATCTTAATAGCACTTCCATTTACTTTTTCTATCAAAACTTTTTTACCATTCACATCTGATATCTCAACAATAAAATTTTGTACGCTGATACCAGCAACAGATATAAAGATAAAATCCTTTGCCGGGTTTGGTGTAATGCCGACTTCATAAGGGATACTGAAAACAACATTTCTTACTTCAGAATATATTGCAGTGCCATCCAGGTCAGCCTGTTTTAAACGGTAATAATTTATGCCGTTCAAAGGAGTATTGTCAAAAGCCCCATAATCCAAATGAACATTGCTGTTGCCTGCGGCATTCACTGTTGCAATACTTGTCCAGCTGATACCATTTGCAGATCTTTCAATAATAAAATGACTGCTGTTCTCTTCCTGTTCTGTACTCCAGTTTACCTGTACTGCTTTATTTATTTTTCTAACAAGGAATGAACTGAGTTTTACAGGTAATATGACCATGTCATTCCTTGTGTACCAGATGGGCGATGTGATGATCCTTTTACCGTTATTGGTTATGTCAACATAATAATAACCCGTTGATAAATTCAACAGGTTATTGTGAATATAATTAAATGTACTCCCCGTACCTGAAGCCAGTGTTGAAGGCAACACGCCGCTACCCGGTATTCCAAACATGATCTTTATCACGGCAGATGAAGTTGAACTGGTGGCATCAGTAAGGATTACAGAAATAACGGGTGCAAACCTGTCGGTCAATGAGGAACCCATTATTTTTGAGTTGATGACAAAATCAACCTTGCTGTCACAATCCTGTGTGGCATAAAAATTCATGTTCCGCATGGCTTTTATGATCATTCTTTTGTTCAGTGAAGGAGCGATCACTGCTGTTCTGGAATAAGTTGTTTTTCCAAAAGTAGTATTGTGGTTATCATGATCGATCGTTGGCCCAAGATGATAACCTTTTGACAATAACAACTGGTAATACCATAAATAGCCCATCGAATTTCCCGGGTCTGAATAAGTTGTATTGGTAGAAGTTGCCGGCCCGCTTTCTATGGCCGTGGCAGTAATGGCATTGTCTGCAACAGCATTGTATGCAATATTATCAAGGTTGTTATAATCAGATGAATTGGGATGTGCAAGCGATCCGAATGTATTGGTGAGGAGATTGTCATTGATCACTTTAAACAAGCCGCTGGTGCCGGTATAATTATTTTGTGGCACGTACACGTCATAGTTACTTGTACTTCCCCAGCCACCGTTCCCGGTTTCCCATCCCCATAAATTATCCATGCCATCGCCATAAACCAATACATGTCCTCCACCGGAGATAACGCCCCATTCCATTCCATACATGGCAACAAAGCCCGGATTTGCTGTATTGAAACTATTTGCCTGGCTGGTACCCGCATGATAAGTAGCCAAATGATTTCCCGGATTACCAGTTGAAGAAAAATGATTGTGTTCCGAAATACCGAGATAATCCATACACTGGCTGGTCATGGCATAGTTATAATTATCTGCCGGCGTAAAACCAGGATTGTCTTTATTGCCGTCAGAATAATCTGAATGGGAATGAAAGGTTCCGAAATAAAAATTATTGGGAGAGGAATTGGTTGTTGTTGCATTTCCTTTTAAAGAATTGCTGGTAAGATATTTTGTTCCGCCCATACAAACTTTATTGGCTGCAAAAACAAAGAAATAATAAGTAGTTGCAGGGTTGAGGTTGCTGCTGATAAAATTTGTTGATGAACTGTTGGAGACGATGATACCGCCACCGATATTATCCCCGGCATTATAGTCAGTATTGTTTACAGGTGATGCAGATAATGTTGGGGAAGTACTTCTTATTACCAGGTAATCATCAGCGCTCAATGATGGATTAAAAGATCCTGTTATGGCATTGTTTGCAGGGCTTAACTGAAGGGCTGTTGGTTGCGCTGTTGGCGCTATGCAGGTTGGAAGCGGCAATGTGCTGCGAATGCCGGTTAATGGATTTGTAATGTTATATGCCGGACCGTTAGCACAGCTTTGGGAATTCAGGCTGAATATGAAAAAATAATAAGTAGTATTGGGCGATAATCCTGTTTCACTGAATGAAGTAGCAGCGCTTCGCTGAATTACCAGGGCATTGCCAATGATATCATCTGTATTGTAAGCCTGGGTATTGGCAGGGTCTACAGTTAGTGTTGCTGATGTTGATCTTAATACGAGGTATTCATTTGCTGTTGTTGCAGTAAATGAACCGCTGATGGTATTGGAACTGGTGGACGTATATACCAGGTTGGAAGCCTGTGAACCCGGTTCTGTACAGTTGGGTAAACCCGAGGTTGTTGCAGCACCGGCATTAAGCGGATTTGTTATCAAATATTTGGGACCACCAATACAGTTGCTGTTTACCGAAAATGTAAAGAAGTAATAGTTTGTTGAAGCAGACAGGCCCGTGGCATTAAAGATGAGTGCATTCGTATTTTCAACTACAACACCATCCCCAAGCCCGTCGCCGGGTAAATATGTTTGGCCATCAACGGGGTTGGATGTAAGGCTGTTATTTGTACTTGCTACCGTAAGGTATTGATCGGCTGCCGGAACTGCGGCTGCAAAATTTCCCTGTATTGAATTTGAAGTTATGTTATTGAAGGTTAAAGATCCGGGTTGTGCAGCAGGGGTATTACATGGATTAATTACTGTTGCGGTAATGCTCAAATTATCAATACTTATTTTAGGCCGGGAACCTATGGTACCACCTGTTCCATTATGATAATAAAATCTTAGCACTGCAGTAGCAGAAAGATCAAATGATGCCGGTAATGTTACATTGGTTACTGAACCATTAGTTAAAACATTATTTGTAAAATTCAGAACAGCCGCTGAACTAAGTTCTGTAAATGTTATTCCGTTAACGCTGGCATAAACCCTTAGCGAGCCGTTACGGTTACCGGTTGAGTTATTGATAGTGGCCCAGTCGAAACTCAGCGTGCCTGCATTCACAGTTGTGAAATCGAGTAAAAGGTCAAATGCAACAGCTGTTGAATTGTCTGTAGTACCTGTACTTAATAAAACGATGGCTGCTGTTCCTCTCTGCACACCTCCGCCACTCCCTGTTGAGAATGTTGCACTTGAAATGGTTGTTTTATCGGCAGCAGGTACAACACCTGTAGTTTGAACCGGAACTATCGCAAACCTGTTCGCCCCTGTACCTGCGGCAAAGCCATTGGTCCAGTTGGTAATATCTGTAAAATTTTCAGTGTATGTCAGTCCCGGCTGTGAAGCCATTGGCACGGGTGTTTGAGCAAATGCCCATCCGTAGACCAGGCAAAATAAGAAAAATGGTATAATTTTTTTCATGCGGATATCCCTCTGTATACGTTACGTTACGGTTGAGTATGATAAGCACGCCATCCAATCCCGGATGGGTATCATAAGTCATACTGCCGGTCTTTTAAACTCCGGATAAAGTTTAATAACTGATTACATAGGGAATCTGTGCACCGGTAAGGTCTTGGTCTAAGGTGTTTTATTACCGGTACCGGGTGTCAGGTTGTTTTTTGCTAAAAAAACGAAGAGTGAAGTTACCTATAATTTTCTTAAAATGGCCATAGCAGGCGCATTTCTTGTCAATAGGTACCAGCTCTTTGCCCAAAGTGTCAAAATGGCGATATTTCAATTGTGGTAACGAATTTGCATAGCTACTAAATCAACAAATAATAAAACAGTTTATATGCAAAAAGGAAGTATAAGGGTACAAACCGAGAACATTTTTCCAATCATTAAGAAGTTTTTATACAGTGAACATGACATTTTTATCCGTGAACTGGTTAGTAATGCTGTAGATGCGACACAAAAACTTAAAACCCTTTCCTCTATTGGGGAAGCAAAGGGTGAATTGGGCGACCTGCGGATCGATGTCAGTATTGATAAAGAGAAAGGGACCCTTACCATTTCCGATAATGGGGTAGGAATGACTGCCGAAGAAGTTGACAAATATATTAACCAGGTGGCATTCAGCGGGGCAGAAGAATTCCTGGATAAATACAAAGGGCAGAATGAGAACAATATCATCGGCCATTTTGGACTTGGATTTTACAGTTCATTCATGGTGAGTGAAAAAGTGGAGATCATTACCAAAAGTTTTAAGGAAGAGGCAAAAGCGGTAAGGTGGGAATGCGATGGCAGCCCGGAATATATTTTAGAGGAAACAGAAAAATCAGACAGAGGTACTTCAATTGTTATGTACCTGAATGAGGAAAGCAAAGAATTTTTGGAACCAAACAGGGTTAGCACGGTATTGCAAAAATTCTGTAAATTTTTACCGGTAGCCATTTATTTTGAAGACAAGCAGATCAATAATACTTCACCGGCCTGGACAAAAAAGCCTGCCGAATTAACCACCGAAGATTACGAAAAATTCTATAAAGAATTATATCCCTTTGGTGAAACGCCTTTATTCTGGATACACCTGAATGTGGATTACCCGTTCAACCTGACCGGTATCCTGTACTTTCCCAAAATAAAACAGAGTTACGAGATACAAAAAGACAAGATACAGTTATACAGCAACCAGGTTTTTGTAACGGATGAAGTAAAGGATATTGTCCCTGAATTCCTGATGCTGTTGCATGGGGTGATAGACAGTCCGGATATACCGCTGAACGTTAGCCGCAGTTATTTACAGGGCGATCCAAATGTAAAAAAGATCAATGCACATATTACCAAAAAAGTTGCTGATAAGCTGGAAGAGATATTTAATTCAGACAGGAAATCCTTTGAAGAAAAGTGGGAGAGCCTGGGCCTGTTCGTTAAGTATGGTATGATGACCGATGATAAGTTCCTTGATAAGGCCAATAAGTTCTTTATCATGGAAGACAATGCCGGTAAATTTTATACAACAGAAGAATATAAAACAGCTACCGAGGCCCTGCAAAAGAATAAAGAAGGCAAGCAGGTGATCTTATATACAACCAGCCCGGTTCAACAAGATGCATTCATACAACAGGCCACCGCAAAAGGATATATTGTAGTAAAGGCTGAAACCCTTGTGGATGCTGCATTTATAAATACGGTAGAAATGAAATGGAATGATGTGATCTTTACCCGGGTTGATTCAGATATTACCGATAACCTGATCGATAAATCGGAAGCAAATGACAGTGTATTGAGCAAAGAAGATTCCGAAAAATTAAAAACCTTATTTGATAAACCACAGGAAGGATTGAATCTGAATGTGGAAATAAAAGGATTGAGTACAGATGCGCCACCCGTAACTGCTACCAGGCCCGAGCAGATGCGCCGGATGAAAGACATGGCTTCCATGGGAGGAGGAATGGGAGCGTGGTACGCACAAATGCCTGATGAAGTAAATCTTACGGTAAATGGCAATCACCCGATATTTCAAAATGTTCTTTCAGAAACCAATGTTGCCAAGCAGGAAAAAGTTGTAAAGAACCTTGCCGACCTTGCGTTGTTATCGCAGGGTTTATTAACCGGGAATAACCTTACCAGTTTTATCAGCAGAAGTGTTGAATTAATGGGGGAGAAGGAAAAAATTGGCAGCTAGTGAAGCTTTAAAAAAAAGTTTACAGCTTTCTAAAAAGATGTAAACTTTTTTTTAAAACAGACCCTTCCAAATACTTAAGCCTTTTCGTATAAAAAATCTCCTTGTATCCGTTCTCAATAAATTGCTTTTTATGCAGCGGGTTTAAGTAAATGATAAATAAATCTCTCGGAAATTCCTCCAGGCTGGTATCAATATTTTCTATTACGCCATGCATGATTATTTCATCAAAAGGATTGAATAAAAAGATACAATCAACATCCGCAGGTATCTCATAATAAAATGCATCATTGTTGATGACCTTGTATGATAAGGAAGGGAATTCTTTTTTAGTTATTTCAAGATTTTCTTTTGCATTATTGCACAATTCTTTTGAAAAATCAATACCGGTAACCTGTTTAAAACCATGATGTGCAGCTACACACATAGCCCTGCCTTTGCCACAACCAATGTCTAAAAAATTATTGAGGTTATATTGTTTAATTTCAGCGAAAGTGCCTTCCAGTAAGTCATAGCTGGCAGGCATATAAATTGTGGCGTGGCTGATATCGATGCCTTTTGCCTCTAATTTTTGCAGCTCATCTGCACCGGTAGTTTGAATGGAGTATTTTTTTTCTCCATTGATCTCTTTACCAAGGATATGCCATGCGATACGCAGGTTCCAGTTGGAAGCCAGGTAAAAAAAATAGTTTATGTATTGTAAGGTTTGCATGAATGTTAAGTAATAAGTCAAAAGTCAAAACCCAAAAGTTGAAAGTAATTTTCGTATGGGTTTTTAATCAGTGAATCAGTGGCAAAATTTCTTCAGGTAAAAAAATTAGTGGCTTCTGAATTCAATATAAAACTATTCACTCAATCTTATATCAATCACTTTAAGCTGAAGTGTTTTATTCCCGTTCCATTCATTTTCATCAATGGTAAAAACAATATCGAG
>JANNBU010000331.1:0-5951 GCA_031385805.1 Ferruginibacter sp. | reverse complement strand
AAAAAATGAAGATGGCAGTACACAGGAAGAAGCTTTTGAGAATTTTTCTTTTGTGCCTATGTTGATGGGGAAGAAGGGGTAGAAGTTTGAAGCCTGCCTGCCGGTAGGCAGGTTTGAAGTTTGAATTTTAGTTATGCAAGGTAAGTCCAAGTGTTAACAATAGCCACAAAGGCTTTAACATGAATAACCACCGGTGAAACCGGTAGCTGTTAAAAATAAGAAACTCCCAAACCCCGAAGGGGTTAAACTATTAAATATTAATTAAAAATGAGATTTTTCTCACGCATCGTTCTACTTTGTAATTGTTGTTTTATCATAGCTGTTGTATTGAGGTATATAGAAATGGTAAAAAGGACAAAGGGGAATTTTGATAGTGCCATACCATTACCGCTACTGGAAGGGACATTGGTTATCCTCGGTTATGGAGCCATATTTGTGAATATTATTTTTGTTTTCTTATCTCTTTACCTGCTGGCTGCAAAAAAAAATAAACTTATTCCGGGCTGGATCGTTTTATTTAACCTGTTCATATTCCCGTTGCAGGTATATTATTTTTTTTACAGTAATTTTTAAAAATGATACACGATATTCTTAAAAATAAAAGTACCCGGTTGTTTGTGATACTGGGAGGCATTTTTATTGCAAATGCACTGATCGCAGAAGTGATAGGTGTAAAGATATTTTCATTGGAAGATACAATGGGTGTGCAAAGGGCTAATATTAATTTGTTTGGCTCTTCCTTTAGTTTTCACCTCACTGCCGGGGTTTTATTATGGCCGGTTGTTTTTATCATGACCGATATCATCAATGAATATTATGGCCCGCGGGGTGTTAAATTCTTATCCTACCTGGCTATTGGATTGATCAGCTATTCTTTTATTATTTACAATGCAGCGATCAATCTTGCTCCGTCGGAATATTTTTCTATTGGAAATGGGATCGATAAACCCGATAATGCATTCAGGGGAGTATTCGGCCAGGGTTTATGGATCATCATTGGTTCTATCACTGCGTTCCTGGTAGGCCAGTTATTAGATGTACTTATTTTTCACAGGATAAAAAGGATGACTGGCGAAAAAAATATCTGGCTCAGGGCTACGGGATCAACATTGGTATCACAGTTAGTTGACAGCTTCGTTGTTATCTTCATTGCATTCTATATAGGAAAGCGGATCCAGACAGGCCAGGGAGAACCATGGAGTTTAAACCAGGTATTGGTTACAGGAACCGGGAATTATATTTACAAGTTCGTAGTAGCGATTGTTCTAACACCCGTTATTTATCTCATACATGGCTGGATCGAAAAATATCTCGGGCATGCTACTGCCGTTGAAATGAAGAAAGCAGCTATGAAGAAAGAAAATGAGTAGATACCGGATGCTGGATACAAGATACTTGATTACTAAGCTCATTATAAACTATCCAGTATCCAGTCAGTCCTACCACTTCGTAGAACTCCCCAAAGTTTTCTTTTTCTTCTGTACCCTCCAAAGATCTATTTGTGTAAATGTTGCGGCCGGGCTGTTATTTTTTAATATACCTGTAACAATTGTTTCTTTTGTTTCACTCAATAATTCATTCAATTCATTGTTGTCAATAGGTATAATGATACCCTTATTCATCATTTTCATTTTTATCGTTTTAATATTTTAGCAATATCCTCTCAAAGTCAGGCGGAATCTGTGTCTGGCAGGGGTGGAAGGTTAAATAGCAGTTTATAAATTGCTTTCTATCGCGGTAGCGATCCATATTGCGGCGCAAAGGTAATGTACTTCAACTTAGCGGCAAAGTTTTTTTGTTAAAGAAACTAAAAAAAACAGCTTCTCATCATAAAACTATTAATTGAAAATTACCTTCGTTTTTTAGTTACTGTTATCATTACTTCATGTAATAAATTTTCTATTCGCAAAAAAGTATCTACAGGATTATTAAACAAGCATGATATTTGATCAGGTGTAACGGGCTATATTTATATTACTGTTCTTATGTTTAATAATTACCTACATTTCTTATAAAAGTATTTTATTGATTAATGGCTAAACCTGTTTTTTTATACCTTTTGTTATTTTCTATTACCGGTATCTTCTATAACCGGGTAATAGCCCAGGTAAAACCGGTTATTGAAGACACATTTTTTCTGGCAAAAAAGAAAGGTTTACTTGGAAGACTTGGAAAAAGCCTGGTGAGTACAGCAGAAGCTGAACCTGTAAAAATTGCATATCCATATTTAAAATACAACGGCAGGATAATCCGGGCTATTGATGTATTTCCCTTCGGCATCAATCAGAAATTAGATGATACTACAGCAGTAAAAGAAAATTTTGCCAGCAGGATCGGTAATTCATTGCATACGAATACAAAGACATCTGTTATAAAGAAAAATTTGTTTTTCAAAGAAGGAGATAAATTTTTGCCGTTATTGGTATCTGATAATGAAAGGTTTTTGCGTGATCAGAATTTTTTGAGGGATGCATTGATCGTTGTTCTGGAGGCCTCCGATGATTCAGTAGATATTGTTGTACTTACCCGGGATGTATTTTCGATTGGCGGTTCGATCAATATCGGCAGCACAAGTAAAGTGAGAGCTGAAATAAGGGAAGAAAATATTGGCGGTTCCGGAAACCAGCTTTCCTTTAGTAGTATATATGATAAAGACAGGAATCCTCATTTCGGTACAGGAGCAGAATTGATATTGAAAAATATCTCGGGTACATTTTTAAATTGGTATTCAGGATTTTCAACATTTAATAAAGCTTTCAGCGGCCGTTATGAAGAGAGTAGGTTTTACAGCAGGTTGGAAAAACCATTGTTAAACCGGTATAGCCAATGGACGGGTTCTATCGAGATATCTTATAATAAAACGATTAATGGCTATGTATCAGATTCTCTTTATTTATCCGATCATAAATATATGTACAGCAATTTAGATTTCTGGGGCGGCTATAATATCGGTTACCGCAATAAAAAAGAAAGAGATTCTGAAAAACGCCTGCGCCATTTTGTTGCGGCACGTACTTTTTATACATATTTCGATAAGGTTCCAATGATATATGCTGCCAAGTATAATTCGGGTTATGCAAATATTAATGGCCTTTTATTTTCTTATACCTTATACAAACAGAATTTTTACCGTACCAATTTTATTTATGGATTTGGCCGGAATGAAGATGTACCGATCGGGTTAAGTGCAAGCCTGGTAGCAGGGTGGACAAATAAGGAAGATCAACACAGGCCATATTATGGAATTGAATTTGAAGGAACACGTTTCTCACACAAAGGAATCTTTAGCGATTATAAATTAAGGATGGGAGGGTATTCAACAAAAGGGAAATTACAGGATATTGACCTGTTGGTAAGTGTTGATCATTTTACCCGCTTGAGAAAATTAAATCCTACCTGGCTTAACAGGAATTTTGCTTCATTTTCATTTACCCGGCAACTCAAACCATTGTTAGATGATTCACTTTACTTACGCAGTGAGTTTGGATTACCCTATTTTGAAAACGGTGATACCCGGGCCGATCAAAGAATAACTTTTAAACTGGAGTCTGTATTTTATAATCTCAAAACAATTTTGGGCTTTCGGTTTGCGCCCTTTGTATTTGGTGATATTTCTTTTTTAAAACCTACCAGCCAGCCTCTTGAAAAAACAAACGGGTACAGTGCCCTGGGAGCTGGTATCCGTACAAGGAATGAGAGCTTTGTTTTTGGTACAATTGAATTAAGGGGATATTATTTTCCACGTACAATTGATGGAATGAAACCATGGAAAGTTGATCTGACAACCAAACTCAGGTTTAAGTTCAACAGTAATTTTATTAAAAGGCCCGGTTTTATCACCGCGAATTAAGCAACACGATGTACTCAAAACAGGAGGAGTCATTTTTGCGTAAACAATTCTGGACAAGTTTTGGCCAATACCTTGCACCCATTCCATCTGCCGGTGGTAGTAAAATAAACTGGATAAACTATAAGACCGGTATAAGGTTCATCAATTTTAAAATGGATGCAACAAAGGACCAGGCTTATATCGGGATAGAAGTATCACATAATAGTATTGCAACACAGGCATTGTATTTCAATCATTTTAAAACACTGCGAAAGGATCTTGAAAATGCTGTTGCTGAAAAATGGTTATGGGAAGAAGCTGTTGAACTAAGTGTTAAAAATATCAGCCGTATCAGTAAAACACTAAACAATGTAAATATATACAGGCAAACCGACTGGCCGCAAATAATATCATTTCTTAAAACACGGATCATTTCACTCGACCATTTCTGGAATGATCATAAAGATATATTTGAAATGATCGGCTAAGAAATACCGGCTTTCTCTATATATTTAAAAACTTTTGGGGCATCTTTGCGTTATCCTTTTACAACTCCTTTACTAAAATTCTTAATTATGAAAAAGTTCAGATTACTTCACATCTTAATGATCTCATTGCTTTTTTCATTTGCAGCTTGTAACAATAATTCAAATAGCAACGAAAAAACGAACGAAACAGTAAACCCTGTTATCAAAGAAGAAAACATAAGCTATGTGGCAGATACAAGTACGATGCAAAGTTTTATTGCTTACGATGTATCAGTTGATAAAAAAAGGCCCGTGGTTTTGATAATACCCGAATGGTGGGGATTGAATGATTATGCAAAAGGCAGGGCAAAACAATTAGCAGAACTTGGATACCTGGCCATGGCAGTTGATATGTATGGGGAAGGAAGAACTGCTGATAATCCCGACCTGGCAAGTAAAATGGCGACGCCATTTTATGAAAACCCTGCTTATGCAAAGGGCCGTTTTGATGCGGCACTTGCAAAAATTAAAACCAATCCAATGGCTGATAGCAACCAGGTTGCTGCAATGGGTTACTGTTTTGGTGGGGGAATGGTTTTGAATATGGCAAGACTGGGCGAGAATCTTAGTGGCGTTGTCAGTTTTCATGGAAGCCTGGTAGGTACTCCTGCTGATAAAAATTTATTAAAGGCCCCTATACTGGTTTGTCACGGGGAAGCAGATCAGTTTGTAAAACAGGAGGAAGTGACTTTATTTAAAAAACAACTCGATTCTATTGGCGCTTTTTATACATTTAAGTCTTATCCCGGCGGCTCGCATTCATTTACAAATCCGGGTTCAACAGCAATGGGGAAAAAATTCTCACTGCCCATTGAATACAATGCAGCTGCAGATTCTGCGTCCTGGAATGATATGAAAGTATTTTTTGGAAAAATATTTAAGTAAATTGTTTTAACACTGTTTCTCAGCATAAATAATTATCATTGCTGATTGATATATTTAAAAAATGAGCGCATGAGGTTTCTGTTCCTGATCTTATTATTTCCATTTTATGCAACTGCACAAACAGTTACATTACAAATAAATAAAGCAGAAACAGAACTTGCAATTCTTAAAAAGAAGACAGACAGTACTTTATTGAAACTGGAAGATCTTAAGTTTCAAAAAATACATGAGGACCTTGATAAGACGGGATTACCAAAATTAGTTGCGGGTGAAGCAGTTGTGTATCATTCAGCTTATGCATTGGTTTATTCTGAGCCTTATGAACAGGCAAAATGGGTGGCGCATATAATATTGCCGAATGTTGTGAGCGGTAATGAAGGCCGTTCCAATGATTTCAGGCCGGATGATAAAATAAAAACTGGCTCTGCAGTGGAAGCGGATTATTTTTTAAAAACGATCTTACCGGACAGCACTTTCAAATACGATCCTTTTGGATATGACAGGGGACACCTGGCACCTTCTGCAGATTTTCGTTATTCCAAAAAAGCACTATCGGAAAGTTATTTATATTCAAATATGTCGCCGCAGCTCGCAAAATTTAATCGCGGCAGGTGGGCCGAACTGGAAGATGTGATCAGGCAATATGTAGTGAGGAATAATACACAGGTATATGTTGTGAGTGGCGGCGTTTTAAAACCCGGACTTAATAA
>JANNBU010000379.1:0-4136 GCA_031385805.1 Ferruginibacter sp. | reverse complement strand
ATGGTTTGCATTTTATGTTCAGTAATAACGATGCATATATCAGCAATATCTTTAAAAATAACGGGGCAGGGGTAGCCGTTATGTTTTCCAAGTCTGTAAAAATGTTCCATAATTTTTTCGAAGAGAACTGGGGAGACGGATCATATGGTTTATTACTGAAAGAGATAAGTGACAGTTATATTGAGAATAACCAGTTTGTAAAGAATACGACCGGTATTTTCATGGAAGGCGCCAGCCGTATGCATCTCGAAAAGAATGTTTTTGAAAATAACGGGTGGGCAATGAAGATACAGGCAAGTTGTATGGATGTTACCATTTTTAAAAATAATTTCAAATCAAATACTTTCGATGTGGGAACCAATGGTGATCTCGTCTTAAATACTTTCATAAATAATTACTGGGATAAATATGACGGCTATGACCTGGATAAGGATAAGTTGGGAGACATTCCTTACAGGCCCGTTAGTTTATATGCAATGATCATAGACCAGAATCCACCTGCCATGATCTTGTTCAGGAGTTTTATGACCTCATTGCTGGATAAAACGGAAAAAATATTACCTACACTTACACCAGAGAATCTAAAAGACGACCATCCATTGATGAAACCCTTACCATTATGATCATTGCAAGTAATGTAACCAAGCAATTTGGGAAAATGAAGGCCCTGGATAATGTTTCAGTTAAATGCAACAGGGGTGAATGTATTGCTATTATAGGTCCTAACGGGAGTGGTAAGACTACTTTTATCAAATGTGTTTTGGGCATGGTGGTATGCAATAGTGGATTTATTACATTCAATGATAAGAACATCCTGCACGATTGGAAATACCGTTCCCAAATTGGTTATATGCCACAGATCGGTCGTTATCCCGAGAACATGACCATTGGGCACGTATTGGATATGATGAAAGATATAAGGGGGAAAAATATTTCATCACTTGATGAAGAACTGGTAAACCAATTTGGACTGAATGAATTACTGGGTAAGCGTATAAGGACCTTGTCGGGTGGCACCAGGCAGAAAGTGAGTGCTTCCCTGGCTTTTTTATTTGATCCCGATGTGCTGATATTGGATGAACCAACAGCAGGATTAGATCCTGTTGCATCCGAAATACTGAAGGAAAAGATCATTGCAGAAAAAAAGAAAGGGAAACTGATATTGATAACTTCTCATATTTTAAGTGAACTCGATGACCTTGTTACACAGGTGATATATATGCAGGAGGGTAAACTTCGTTTTCATAAAAGCATTGAAGACCTGCGGGCAGATACCGGTGAACAAAAATTATCAAAAGCAATTGCAAGTGTAATGTTGAAAGCGAATCAATGAAAAAAATAATTAAATATGTGATTATAGATATACTGCGTAATAAAATTATGTTGGCATATACTTTATTCCTGTTCATCATATCGTTAAGTATTTTTAACATGGAGGATAATTCATCCAAAGGCTTATTGAGTTTACTCAATATTATTTTGATCATCGTTCCGTTGGTTAGTATGTTGTTTTCTGCCATTTATGTTTACAACAGTGCCGAATTCCTGGAGTTGTTGGTTAGCCAGCCTTTAAAAAGAAAGTCGATCTGGCTGAGTTTATTTTTAGGTCTTGCTGGTTCGCAGGCGCTGGCTTTTTTTATTGGCGCCGGTCTTCCTATCTTCTTGTATGAAGCCACTGCTAAGGGTTTTATGATGTTGGGCATAGGGTTATTATTATCAGTGATCTTTGTATCAATAGCAATGCTGGCTGCTGTTATGACCAGGGATAAAGCGAAAGGGATTGGCGTAACCATATTATTGTGGTTATATTTTGCTTTGATATTTGATGGATTGGTATTGTTCATATTGTTCCAGTTTGCAGATTATCCATTGGAGAAAATGATGGTGGCTGTAAGTGCTTTAAATCCCATTGACCTTGGCAGGATACTGATATTATTAAAATTAGATGTATCTGCATTAATGGGTTATACCGGCGCTGTGTTCAAGGATTTTTTTGGTACGCAGGTTGGATTGATACTGGCTTTTTTTGTTTTGGTATTATGGACCGTACTACCGGCATGGTTGTCTGTGCGAAAGTTTGGACGCAAAGATTTATAACATAGGTAACCATTATTTTGCAACGATCATTTAGTTAAGCTGAATAATTTTTTTATGAAAAGACATGAATCCCTGGCATCCTTATCAAGAGAACATCATGGAGCCCTCATACTGGCACAATTACTGAAAAGAGGAGCACCTGCTTATAAAGGATTACCAACAGATGTTCCCGGAAAAATAATTTATGCAATGAATATGTTTCGTGATTCATTGAAAGAACATTTCAGAAAAGAAGAATTATTACTTGAAAAAGTTCAGCATTGCCATGATGAAATAAATAAAATT
Organism: Ferruginibacter sp.; assembly: GCA_031385805.1. Taxonomy (GTDB): domain Bacteria; phylum Bacteroidota; class Bacteroidia; order Chitinophagales; family Chitinophagaceae; genus Ferruginibacter. The sequence continues at coordinate 1,754 of JANNBU010000379.1, read as the reverse complement.
TCTAAAGAGATCATTGCTGAACACAAGCAACTAACCCGCTATTTTCTGATGCTGGATAAAACTGTAAACCCGGAAGATATAATGGATATCTTGGGAAATACGCTTGATGTGCATATTCGCAAAGAAGAAAGGGTGTTATTTCCACTAATTCAAGAACACTGTTCTGAAAAAGTATTAAAAGAAGTTGAATTTTTGTTACAGTGAAATTTGTTAACCATGAAAAAGGATATTGAAACAGGCAATGATATTATATTATTAGTGGATACATTTTATGATAAAGTAAGATCAAACCCTGTTATAGGTTATATTTTCAATGATGTGGCAAATGTAAACTGGGAAAAGCACTTGCCCGTTATGTATCGTTTCTGGGAGAATGCCATTTTTTACACAGGAGGATATACCGGGAATCCATTAATGGTACACAAACACCTGAATAAATTATTTCCTTTAACTACTGAACACTTCGCTGAATGGAACAGGTTGTTTTTAACTACGGTAAATGAAATATTCGAAGGAGAAAATGCGAACCTTGCAAAACAAAGGGCAATGAGCATTTCTACTGTTATGCAAATGGAACTCTTCAAATCAAAACTATAAAAAAACATGCCATATTTCAGCATCCTTTCTTAAAATCCGGCTTATAAATTTATTTTTTAGGAGGTAATAATACGCCATCGATCACATTAATAATCCCGTTTGAAGCCGGGATAGAAGCAATTATTTCAGCAGTTCCATTGACAAATATTTTTCCATCTTTTTTACTGATGGTAATATTGCCTCCATTTACCTGGCCCAGTATCTGTCCATCCTGCATGGCTTCAGTTTTGTAAACCCCAACGGATACATGGTATTGCAAAATATCAATAAGGTCATCTTTCTTTTCAGATTTTAATAAACCTTCAACTGTTCCCGCAGGTAATTTATCAAATGCAGCATTTGTTGGGGCAAATACAGTGAATGGCCCGGCATTACTCAATGCATCTACCAGTTCCGCTGCCTTAATAGCTGTTACAAGTGTGCTGTGGTCCTTGCTCCCTATAGCAACCTGGACAACATTTTTTGCCGACATATCATCCTGTACTGCTGATTGGCCGGCAACGGGTTCATTGCTTGCAGAAGTTGTTGAAACTGCACTGGTTTCTTTTTCATTGCTGTTGCAAGCCAATGCAAACAACAGTACGCAACTACTGAATATTATTTTTATCCTCTTTTTCATTTAAAATAATTTTATGTTTTGAATCTTTTTAAAGTCTAAAACTAATATACAAGGCGGGGTATTTTTATGATTGCAATCACAATTAGAATATTTAGTAATAAAAATATTCCGGCTGCAAGTCAGGTTGTGAAATAGACCTAAATCATCTAAGTTTGAAAATAATTACGATTGAATATGACAAAATCTGAGATCAAATTCTTAGCAGGCCCGCAAAACCGCTGGAAGGAATTCAGCTTCTGTTTTAACGTGTTAGGGGGATTTATAAATTTGTTCAGAAGATTGCACTTTGAGGGATAACTCAGATGGATAGAGTGTTCCGATAATAATCGACAAGGTCGTGGGTTCAACCCCGATACTCTCCATTCAATAAAAGGAGTTGCATTAAAGACGTAATCCCTTTTATTTTAAAATTTTAAAGCATAGATAAAATTAAAGAGCCCCGTTACCGGAGCTCTTTAAAATATGAGATAGTGATTTGCCTTTTAATTTAATTTGATCACTTTTACTACTTTTCTCTCCTTGCCTTGTAGCACTTCTA
>JANNBU010000294.1:0-5293 GCA_031385805.1 Ferruginibacter sp. | reverse complement strand
CCATAATCCCTGGCAGTGTAAGGCATAAATTGCCAGGGCCCGCCGGCTCCAACCCAACTCGTAGCACCCGTGTTTAAATTACTTTCTATTACAGCAAGGTATTTTAATTCCCTTGGCAATCCATACTGTGAAAATATGTTGTCAATGAGATTGAAGTAGGGCAATCCCCAGCTTTTCATTTTTAAAAGGCTATTGCTATGTGCCATGAGGTAATCCTGCATATAATTTTCAGCAAAAGGATTTACCTGCGAAGAGTATGGTAAGGATGAGTTGTAAGAAAAACCGGTAAACAAATGTTTAAAACCATATTTTGTCAGTTGGCTTAAGTATTGAACTTTTTCTTTTTGTGGTGCCTTTTTTGTCTGAATGATGTCTTCGATCACCGCATCCTCCTCACCCATATTTTCTTTGACGGTATCTTCTTTTTGAGTTACAGGTTGTTGTTGTACATTTTGCATAACACTGCCGGCATTTGCCAAGGGCAAAAGAATCACTGACAACAATATGCAAAATAATTTTTTCATTATGTATATGAAGGTTTCATTTGCTTCATCAAAACATCTGAAATGTGTAACAAAGTTAGTTCATCTGATTTATTGGTCATTACCTGCAGGCCAAAAGGAAGTCCGTTGCTGTGTTTGAACAGTGGAACTGAAATAGCAGGTAACCCTGTTAAGTTTGCAAAAACAGTAAATATATCTGCGAGGTAAACTGCAATAGGGTCTTTTTCTTTATCCCCTATTTTATAAGCAGTAGTAGGGCTTGTTGGTAAAATAACGGCATCAAAATTATTGAAGATCAATAGTGTCTGGTCCAGCAACCCCTTTCTTACCTGCTGTGCTTTATTGTAGTAAGCATCATAATAACCGGCACTTAATACAAAGGTTCCCAACATGATCCTTCTCTTTACTTCGACACCAAAACCTTCGCTCCTGTTTTGCAGATAAAATGCTGTTAAATCTTCTACGGGTTTATCTGTACGGTGTCCATATCTCACTCCATCATATCTCGACAGGTTACTACTTGCTTCTGCAGTGGTAAGTACATAATAAGCAGGAACAATATAATCCAACAGGTTAAAATCAATTTCTTCAACGGTATGTCCTGCTTCCTTTAACTGATCAATTAAGTTAAAGATCTGCCCGGCTATCTCATTATCCAATGAAGGATGTGCAAGCATTTGTTTGAAAAAGCAAAAACGATATTTTTTATCTCCGGGTAAATTGAAGTTGCTGAAAGGTTTTGCGGGTAAAACATCATTCATGGTACTGTCATATTCATCGGGCTTACACATTACTTCCAGCGCCATGGCTACATCGGCAATGTTTTTACCAAATATCCCTACCTGGTCAAAAGAAGAAGCGTAGGCGAGTAAGCCATATCGTGATATACGCCCATAACCCGGCTTTATTCCAATGATGCCGCAAAAATCTGCAGGTTGTCTTACCGATCCCCCGGTATCACTGCCAAGGCTTACCATACACATATCAGCTTGAACAGCTACAGCACTGCCCCCGGATGAACCACCCGGAACTAATGTATGATCGATCGCATTTAAAACGGTTCCATATACTGAATTTTCATTGGTACTACCCATCGCAAATTCATCACAATTGCAGGAGCCGATGATAATGGCATCTTCATCCAGCAATAACTGAACAGCAGTTGAATTGTAAATTGAAATAAAATCTTTTAAAATACCTGATGCAGCAGTAACCCGGTGATCTTTGTAACAGATAACATCTTTGATGGCAATTACAACGCCATGTAATTTTTTGATCTCCCCACAGGCCTTTCTTTTTTCATCAAGTTCTGCTGCTTTTTGAAGCGCCTCTGCTTCATATACTTCTACAAATGCATTTAAGGACTTTTGTTTTGAGATGTTTTCAAGGTAAAACTTTACTGCTGATACACAATCCGTCTCATTATTTTTCAACTGCCGGTGATATACTGTAATATCAGAATATTGAAACATATTTTAGTATCAGTAGTTAGTTATTATAAAATCAGCCGAAGTGTACAATCCCGGTAATGACCGGAACGTATACTTCGGCTGAAATACGTTAATGATGTGTATTATTGAGTAGCCTGTTGTTTATTTGAATCCTTGTCTTTCATGCCTTCTTCGATCTCTGTTTTCACATTTGATTTTGCATCATTGAATTCACGGATACCACGGCCAACACCCCTCATCAGTTCGGGAATTTTTTTGCCTCCAAACATTAGTAAAATAACAAGTACTATTAACATCCACTCAGTGGCACCCGGCATGCCAATCAGGAAAATTGAATTTAAATTTGACTGTAACATAATATTGGTTTTGAGGTATAAAGATATAAATTTTTTGGCGAGCCGTTGTTTGATATTTTCACCACAAAACGGTTTAACGGTGGTTTAACTAACAACCCGCCATGAAGATCAGCGGATATATTTGCCACACCTGTTTTTTCCGTGTGCAGCCTCGTACGGACTAATACCCCTGGCACATGAAATACAATAAAAACACGCAGAAACTAAAAGCAATACTAAAAGAATGTTCCTTCTCATGGTTAAATAAGTTTACTTGTTAAAAAATTAAAACCTTAAAATTTCGAGGTAACGTTCTTGCAGAGGTATTGCGATTATGAGAGTGCTAAAATAGTAAACGGATCTTATAAATAAAAGCTAATAACAATAAAAAAGCGGAAATATTTAAACTTCCGCTTGTAATCAATATGTTATAGGGCTTATTAAGCCTTGTCTTTTTTTGTTTTTGTACCCACAGCCATTCTTTTTTCCTTGATACGGGCACTTTTACCGCTTCTCTCACGCAGGAAATAGAGTTTTGCACGCTTAACACGGCCAACCTTATTTAATACAATGCTCTCAATATTAGGAGAATACGTTGGAAATAAGCGTTCTACACCAACTCCATCACTCATTTTACGTACAGTAAAAGTAGCGGTACCACCAGTACCCTGGCGTTTGATCACATCGCCTTTAAAACTCTGGATACGTTCTTTAGTGCCTTCTATAATTCTATAATTAACTGTGATGTTATCACCTGCTTTAAATGTCGGAAGCGTTGGAATTGTTGTCAACTGCTCATGAACAAATTTTATCGCGTTCATATCTATTATTTTTAACGGACGGCAAAGGTAAGGAAAAAGTTCATAGTTTGAAGTTTAAAGTTCAAAGTTTTTGACTTTTTATTAAAAGAATGTCTTTCCCTATATATGGCTTATATAAAAAAACTACAAGTAGTTGGCCTGTAGTTTAAAAAATGTAATAAAAGGTTTGTTTATCTTGCGATGTTCACTGCTCTTTTTTCCCTGATAACGGTAACTTTTATCTGCCCCGGAAAGGTCATTTCTTCCTGTATCTTCTGGGCTATTTCAAAACTTAGTTTATCGCTGTCGCCATCTGTAACCTTATCTGCCTCAACAATTACCCTCAGTTCACGGCCGGCCTGTATTGCATAAGCTTTTTCTACACCTGTATAAGCAAGTGCCAGGTTTTCCAGGTCCTTGATACGCTGGATGTATTGCTGCATGATCTCACGCCTTGCACCCGGTCTTGCACCACTGATGGCATCGCAGGCCTGGACAATAGGAGAGATCACAAACTGCATTTCCATTTCATCGTGGTGGGCGCCGATGGCATTTACCACTGCAGGATTCTCACCATATTTTTCAGCCAGTTTTGCCCCTAACAGGGCATGGCTTAATTCTGTTTCTTCATCGGGAACTTTACCAATATCATGCAGCAATCCTGCACGTTTGGCAAGTTTTGGATTCATACCAAGTTCTGCAGCCATGATGCTGCAAAGGTTGGCTGTTTCACGGCTGTGCATCAGCAAATTCTGGCCATAAGAAGAACGAAAACGCATCCTTCCAACCATCCTTACTAATTCTTTGTGTAGTCCGTGAATGCCTAATTCCATTACCGTTCTTTCGCCGATCTCCATTACCTGGTCATCGAGCTGGCGTTTGGTCTTTTCTACTACTTCTTCAATACGGGCTGGGTGAATACGTCCGTCTGCCACCAAACGTTGTAATGAAAGACGGGCAATTTCTCTGCGCAATGGATCAAAAGATGAAAGTACAATTGCTTCGGGAGTGTCATCAACGATCAGATCAACACCGGTTGCAGCTTCTATTGCACGGATATTCCTTCCTTCTCTTCCAATGATAGAACCTTTTATCTCATCGCTTTCAAGATTGAAAACAGTAATGGAGTTTTCAATGGCTTGTTCTGCTGCTGTACGCTGTATCGTTTGAATAACAATTTTACGGGCCTCTTTATTGGCCTTCAATTTTGCATCTTCAATAATTTCCTGTTGAATGACCAATGCTTTGGAATGAGCTTCCTGCTTTAAACTTTCAATGAGTTGTGCTTTTGCTTCTTCGGCAGACAGACCTGCAACCTTTTCTAAGCGGCGGATATGTTCTTCCTGGTGCTTTTCCAGTTCTGTCCTTTTTATATTTACAACTTCAATCTGGCGATTGAGGTTTTCCTTTATAACATCATTTTCCTTTAACTGTTTTTCCAGGTTGGCTTCTTTCTGGTTGATGCTTTGTTCTTTTTGCTTTACACGGTTTTCAGAATCATTGAGCTTCTGGGTACGCTGTAAAACATCCCTGTCGTGATCGGCTTTCAGTTGCACGAATTTTTCTTTTGCTTCCAGCAGTTTTTCTTTTTTTAGATTTTCTGCCTGCAATTGTCCGTCTGCAATGATCTTTTGTGCCTGGCTTTCGGCTTCTGCAACCTGATTTTTAGCGTTTTTGGAAAAAATGATTTTACCCAGGATGGCTCCCACAATCAATGCAGCCACACCTATAATGATGGAAAGTATATTCGGTTCCATTAAGTTTTATGTTTTTAGTCTGATTCACAATATTGTATATCTTACCTGCCCCGTTATTTTCGGGATCAGATCGTTAATGAGCGAAGATAATGATTTTTGTGTGTAGAAATATCCTGAACAGGCACAATGAATAAACCGGCGGGGTAAAAAGGTCAAATGACCTTGTCTAACTGAAGTTCAATTTTTTTAAGGCCTTCTACCAGGTCTTCCTGGGCAATGGAAGCCGATTCATCGGGCGATTGTGTTGCATACCAGATAATAACCATGGCAATATAATCCTGCATATCTTTTCCCGAGAACTGGGTCTTATATTCAATTATTTTATCATTGATGATCTTTAGTGTCTTCCGGATCACTTCTTCATCTTTTGGATTGGTCCTTATCCTGTATGTTCTGTCGGCAATTAAAATATTGATGGGAATAAGTTCTTCTGACATAGTATTGGGT
>JANNBU010000278.1:0-1579 GCA_031385805.1 Ferruginibacter sp. | reverse complement strand
GCCACCGGCAAAAAGATCAGCCTTGCAAATGAACCTGCTAAAAATTCCCCGGGAGATGGCCCTTTTACTTTGGTAAATGGCATTCAAAATGAAAAAGGAATGGGCAGGTCATCCGAATTTGTAGGTTTTTCAGGAACTGATCTTGATGCCATCATTGACCTTGGCGAAGAAACAGCCATTTCAAAAATAATTTTACACGTATTTGACCAGCCTGCAAGTTGGATCTATCTGCCCCGTTCACTTGAAATTACTTATTCTCCTGTTGATAAAATGGATGATGCTTTAAAGCTAAATGCGCCTGTTGTAATAAAAACAATTGACCCAATAAAAGAAACAGGTGCAAAAACCATCAGCATTGAAAGCAATCAAAAATGCCGCTACCTGCATATAGTGGCAAAAAATATGGGTCTCATCCCCGATAGAAATCCGGGTTCGGGAAACCCCGCCTGGTTGTTCGTGGACGAAATAGAAGTTAAATAGTTTGAGGTTCGAAGTTATTGCTGTCCGGTTAAAGTATTTGCCTTTGGGCTGAAGCCCTTTTTAGCACCGTATTTCTTAACCCCAGCCTTAAGGCTGGGGTTAAGAAAGTGAAATCCTTTTCTGTGGGGCTTTAGCCCACTTTAACCGGACAGCAGTGACTTCAAACTTCCTTAGTTTATCCACATTAAGTAATTTTATACCCTTCCTTGTTAAATAAGAGCAAAATCGCTATAAAATAATTAACTTCATGGCTCCATTTTATACTCAAAATAATACACAATACAGTAATGAGAAGAATTCTACTGCTAACTATACTTGCACTTAGCATTTATACCTCAAAATCACAGGAATTATCATTCACTTGCCCAAGAGATACTATTTTGGGATGTAATACAGCTTGTTTCACTATTAAGGGACAATTCCCCGACCTAAGGGGTTTGGCAGATGATTATACTTTCCAAAATTCATCAGCTTCTTCAGTGTGCAGGCCTTATATTGATCCAGGTGGGCCTGGCCCATCGGCGAACTTAACAATTGACGATACATATACTGGTATTATTCCCCTTCCTTTTGGTTTTACATTCTATGGCACAGTTTATAATGCACTTTATATAAGTACAAATGGATACGTAACATTTGATGTCCCCCCAGCAGGCGGTAGTCATTATGAAATTTTAAACAATGGCGGTGGCTTATCGGCAACGTCCGGATCAGGATATCCGGGAGAAAATTTACCCTCTCTTTTGTATGACAAGGCGATTATCATGGGACCATACCATGACCTTAATCCCGCATATACTACTTCACCAACCCAACAAATAAAGTATAATGTGTTCGGCACAGCCCCGAATAGAAAGTGGATATTAAGTTTTTATAGGGTGCCTTTATTCCTAACGCCAACCTGTAATTTACTTATTGAAAATACTCATCAGATCATATTACATGAATCAACAGGAATTGTGGAGGTTTATGTAAAAGACATGCAGATATGTACTGGTTGGAATGATGGAAAATCAATGATTGGGATGCAAGATATAACCGGGACCAAGGGGATAATGGCTCCCGGACGCCAAGCATCTGATCCCGCATGGGGTAATAT
>JANNBU010000277.1:0-10278 GCA_031385805.1 Ferruginibacter sp. | reverse complement strand
TACTTACGATACCTGATATTGCCCCTACACCCATGATGATAACACCCGCTTGTGCATTATCAAAATTGGCATTGCTGCTGGTTGATATCAATAAACCAACTCCCGAAACCACCAGGCCGCTACCAAGTAATATCCATCCTGCGGTTCTTTCATTTTTACTTTTTTTAACGTAGTATGCATGATCTTCTATTACAGCAGCACTATCGCTGAACATATAATTTGTGGTTACAGGGAATGCTTTGTTTGAATAATTGATATTACCGATAAAAGAAGTTTTGTGACCGGTATTGGCTAATAGATCCTTTTGGGCTTTTGTAATAACATGGATAGTTAAAAGCAAGCCGATTGTTAATATTATCTTTTTCATATTTTTTATTTGAGGTTGATGATGATCAAAGTGCACTAAAAGCTAATGCTGGGATAAGAGCAGCAATTCCTCCGACTAAAAGAGCTATTGCTGTTACGGTAATGCCGATTGCCAGTGCTGTGCTTTTATTTGTTTTTTGTTTGTCTTTTTTAAGCACTTCTATTTTCTGCAGATTGTTCAGTGATACTGTATAAGGACCTGTAACAGTATTTGTATCCGGTGATACATAAACATGTACCTCTTTTAAAACGACAGATTCATCCTGTTCGCCGCCGTTGGAATTCTCATATCGCATTTTGCCGTACCTTCCTTTTTTCAGATGAAGTTTATGTATATCAGGCAGGCTATCTAACGTGCATTGCATCATTTTCTGGTCGGCGGTAAATGAAATGTTGTTCATGGTAAATGCTCCATTACCATCACGAAGGATAAAATATTTATCCTTTATTTTCAAATCTTCTATGTTCACGGCCGTAGCCGGGCCGGCAGTTGTTATTGCTTTGTAATAATTATTGCATGAAGAAAATGTAACAAAAACGACCATAGCTGTCAATAGTTTTTTCATTTTATTTGTTTTAGATTTTTTAAAAATTTGTTTCATAACCCAAAACTATATCCGGCGTTTACCCATTCCTAATTGATAAATTCCCTTATCGTTTTAAAATTGGCGGTAATTGCTGATCTGGTAATATTTACAGGGTGAGAGGGTATTTTTTGCAGGAATTACCGATCCGATCATTTATCTTAGTAATTAATACTAAAACTAATCCTGCCAGCGGCAGTAATTACTAAACAAAGTGTACGATGGATACTGCGAGTGCTCAACAGCTATTTTTTCAACATATAAAGGGGAAATTACCGCCACATATTTCTGTAGTGGATGATATTGCAGAACTGCTGAATATCAGTAATGACAGTGCTTACCGCCGGATCAGAGGAGATAAACCCATTAGTTTTGAGGAATTGCAAAAGCTATGTGTTCATTATAAAGTTTCGCTCGACCAGTTTTTAAACCTCCAAAGCGATGCATTCATTTTTACCGGAAAACTGGGCAATGAAATAAATTTTTATTTTGAGAACTGGTTAGAAGAAGTGCTGAAGCAATACAGCATTATCAGCAGCTTTGAAAAAAAACATATCTATTTTCTTATAAAAGATTTGCCTTTTAATCTTCACTTTCAAATACCGGAACTATCGGCTTTTAAATTCTTTGTATGGATGAGATGCTTTTCCGGTTACCAGGTTGATAAAGGGGTGAAGTTTTCTTTTAATTATCCCGGGTTTGAAGAACATACAGCTATAGGACTGAAAATAGTGAATGTTTATAATACAATACCCACAACAGAGATCTGGAATACTGAAGCTATCAATACTACAATCCGGCAAATAGAATATTATTACGAAGCAGGAGGGCTCGTGACCAAAGAACAGGCTTTTATATTATTTGATAAATTGGAGCAATTGATGAACCATATTGAAAAAGAGGCAGAATTGGGATTGAAATTTAAAATGGGTGAGCAACCCAATGCTACTTCGGCAGAATACCGTTTGTTCAATAATGAGCTGATCATTGGTGATAACAGCATACTTGCTGAGTTAGGAGATATGCGGGTTACCTTTCTCAATCATAGTTTTATGCATTTTATAGGCACCAGGGATGTTGCTTTTAATACAGCTATGTACAATAACATGAATAACCTGATGCAGAAATCCACGCTCATTAGTTCCAGTGATGAAAGAGAAAGAATACAGTTCTTCAACCACCTTCGGGATGAGATACACCAGAGGAAAGCCCGGCTTATGTAAATATCATTAGTTTCCGTATCTTTTGAATGATATAAGCGTGGGTAGTTTAAATTTTACTATCCCTAAAGCCACTTATACGCTCCTTCCATACTTTCAAATACTGATAAATTAAATTCCACATGGAACAGAATACGGCACAGGTAATATTTTTTCAGCATATAAAAACATTGTTACCTCCTCACATAACTGTTGCAGATGAAATTGCCGAAGTACTTGAAATAAGTACGGATAGTGCATACCGTCGGATAAGGGGAGAGAAACCCATCAGCTTTGAAGATATCAGGAAATTAAGTGTGAAATACAAGATATCTATTGACCAGTTTCTTCACCTGCAAACCAACGGGTTTATTTTTACCGGTAACCTGGGTTATACTTCCAGTAATTTTTTTGAACAGTACCTGAATAATATGCTCCGTGAATTTGAATACATGCGCAGTTTTGAGCATAAACATATTTACTTTCTTCCAAATGATATTCCTCCTTTTGTTTATTTTCAATTTCCTGAACTGGCTGCATTTACATTCTTTTATTACATGAAAAGCCTGCTTAATTTTGATGAAATGAAGGACCTGAAATTCTCCGTTAAAAATGTGAATGAAGAACATATAAAACTGGGAAAAAAAGTTCAGGAAAGTTTTAACCAGATACCTTCTACAGAAATATGGAGCATTGATACGATCAACAGCACGTTAAGGCATATATCATTTTACAAGGATACCCATGTATTTGAATCGAAGGAAGATATTCTTTGCATATATGATAAACTGGAAGAACTGATGATCCATATAGAAAAACAGGCAGAACTGGGACTTAAATTCACTTATGGTAAATCACCTGGTAAAGATTCGGCCTCCTACAGAATGTTTCACAACGACCTTATCACAGGCGATAATTGTGCGTTGGCCGAAATGGGAAATAGTAAGATCACGTATATCAATCATAACCTGATCAATTTTATGTTTACAAGAGATGAAGATTTTAATAATTATACACTTGAAACTTTTGAAAATGCTATTAAAAAATCTACCCAGATCAGTTTAGTAGGAGAAAAGGTCCGGGCCAAATTTTTTGACCGGTTGCGGAAAAAGATCCAGGTACAGAAAGAAGCCATTACTTATTATTAATACCTGGTTTTTATTTAGTTAAATAAAGGGAATATTTACAAACCTGGACAACCTAATGAAAAAATCCACACTGATAAGATACACGCACAGAGAAAATCGCTATAAGAATACCGTTAACTTTGCAATCTATGAAGTCTTCGCAAAAGAAAATAAAACTTATTGAATGCCCGCGTGATGCCATGCAGGGATGGCCACATTTTATTCCAACAGTTAAAAAGATAGAATATATAAATGCACTATTGAAAGTGGGATTTGATACGATCGATTTCGGAAGTTTTGTTTCTCCAAAAGCCATTCCCCAAATGGCCGATACGGTTGAAGTATTAAAAGGGCTGAAAGTTGAAAATTCAAGAACAAAATTATTAGCCATTGTTGCCAATCTACGCGGGGCAACAGATGCGGTGGTTTTTGATGAGATCAGTTTTCTTGGATTTCCTTTTTCTATTTCAGAAACTTTTCAGCAACGAAATACCAATTCATCCATGCTGGCTTCCTTTGATACGGTGAGTGAGATACATAACTTATGTATAAAAAATCAGAAACAGTTGATTGTTTATATTTCAATGGGCTTTGGCAATCCTTATGGCGATGAATACAATGAAAGTATAGTGATGCATTGGGTGGAAAAAATGACGGAGCTGGATATAAAAATTATTTCGCTGGCAGATACGGTTGGTCTTGCTAAACCAGGACAGGTTTCTTCCGCATTGAATAAAATAATCCCGGCATTCCCTTCAACAGAAATCGGCGTGCACCTACATTCGGCTCCACATAACCGTACCGAAAAGCTTGACGCCGCATTAAATAGCGGTTGCAAAAGATTTGATTCTGCCATTAAAGGTATTGGCGGTTGCCCGATGGCAGGGGATGACCTTGTAGGGAATATGGATACAGAAATTATGATGGAACATTTTAAAAACACCGGGTTGCATATCGATCTTGATCTTAAACAACTGGCAATATGTAACCGGCTTGCTTCACAAATATTTATCTGATGGATTTTCACGCAGAATTTTTTCCCAAAGCATTTCCTGTTAAGATCAGTCACAGAAATAAACTGTTATTAGTTGGTTCCTGCTTTACTGAACAGATCGGTAACAAACTGGGGCAGCAAAAATTTACCGTGCTGGAAAATCCGAACGGGATATTATTCAATCCTGTAAGTATTTCCAATGCCGTTATATCTTATGCAACTGAAAAAATGTATGGTGAAAATGACCTGTTTTATTACAATGAATTGTGGGGAAGCTGGCAGCATCATACTAAATTTTCCAATATTGATAAAGCCAGGGCATTGGATGCGATCAATCATTCACAGGAAAAAGCGAACAGCTTTATAAAAGAAACCGATTGGATATTGCTCACACTTGGTTCTGCATTTGTATATGAAAATACAATTGCTGAAAATGATGATGTTTATAAAAATGTTGTCGCCAATTGCCATAAAGTACCTGCCGATAAATTCAACAGGCGGTTATTAGATACTTCTGAAATAAAAAATGTTTTGGCAGCAATGATGAAGGCGGTAAAAAAAATAAATCCTGCTGTTAATTTTATTTTTACGGTCAGCCCGGTCCGTCATATACGGGAAGGCTTTGTTGAGAACAACCGCAGCAAAGCAGCATTGATACAAGCCGTTCATTCATTGGTTAATGATGTAGATGTTTTTTATTTCCCTGCGTATGAGTTGGTAATAGACGACCTGCGTGATTATCGTTTTTATGCCGAAGATATGGTGCATCCTAATTATGCAGCTACCAATTATGTATGGGAGAAATTCATTGCAACATGCATTGATGAACCATCACAGCAACGGATGAAAGAAATTGCCGTCATTGTTGCTGCAAAAAATCACAAAGCATTTAATCCAACTTCAGAGCAGCATAAAAAATTCCTGCAAACAAATTTTGAGAAAGTACAAAGACTTTCTCAGCAATATCCGTATATAAATTTTGATGAAGAGATGACATCTTTTCGCATTACTTAATATTCAAAGCAAATAAAGATGTCATCTCTGGCTGCTTATTCAATCATCATCAATAGCAGTATCACAGGAGTAGTAATATTTAGTTTGTTCTTTGAGTGTTTTAATAAACCGTTCTTTCCCTCCAAACCAATCCAGTAATTCATTTCTAAAAAGTTTTGTCGGTTTATCTGAAATGAGCGTATTGTAAGACGACCACTTGTATTTTGTAAAATCAGTCACTATTTTATGCTTTTGTGCATTTGCATTAATATAAATGACTGTTTGGTTAAATTGGGCATCTTTATTAACATGTACATGTTTAAAAGGACGGTGTAATAAATTTCCTCTCCTGCTATGCACATTATTGAAAGACATTGTATAGGAAATAAGAAAACGTTGGAAAACATTATCGATCAATTCATGAATAGTAGCTTTTTGTTGCAAAAATCTTTTTTCAGTAGAACAGAGTTCTTTAATGTATTTGTTACTTAGATATTCGGTAATTGTTTCAAAGTTTTTAACTTTTGCCAGCAGGTGAAAGTGATTGGTTAAAAGATTCCACGAATAGGTTTCTAAAAAAGGGGCAGTATAATGGTCGTATCGCTTTAAAAAATGGTTTCGGTTTTCATCGCTTTTGAATAGTAACTCTTTATTATTGGTTCTATTATAAACATGGTAAAACTCATTCTCAACAAATGCTGCTTTATATTTATTTATTCCCATAAGAGATGACATCTACAATATGCAAAGATGTCATCTATCTACTCGATAACAAAGAGTAAAACACTGACAATGAGGGAGATTTTTCCCTAATATTCCCGAGATGACATCTTTGACCTACTTCTAGCTGAAGTATACATAAAAAGATGTCATCTCTACTTTTTAATGTATCCGATCACCCCGCACTTCCTGGCTGTTCATCAATTTTTTTTCATATTCCAGCCATTGGGTCCATCTTTTGCGAACCGTTTTTTTATCAATATAATGTTCAGCCAGGTTTATAAATAAAGTATAATGACCAGCTTCACTTTCCATGAATTTTCGGTAGAATTTTCGCATGTATGCATTATCCAATCCTTCACTCAGTCTTTTAAATCGTTCACAACTCCGGGCTTCTATCAATGCCATGATCAGCATCTGGTCTAAAAAACGTTCATCCGGGCTGCCATCCTTTTTTTGAAACTCAATTAATTTATTTACATAAACATCTTTGCGTTGTTTTCCCAACTTAAGATCACGCTTCTTTAATTCTGCCAGCACCGCCCTGAAATGTCCCCATTCTTCTGTTACAATAGGACTCAATTCTTCTACAAGCAATTCCTTATCAGAATGTTTTTGTATCAATGTAATACAGGTGGTAGCTGCTTTCTGCTCACAATAAGCATGATCTGTAAGTATTTCTTCTAATTGCATTTCGGCCAGGTTCACCCATCTTGGATCGGAAGGTAATTGTAATCCTAAAATATTCTTTGTGTGTTCACTTAGTACTTCATTCATGCAGCAAAAATACAGGTTTAAGGATAATTATTTTAACGTCGTCGTCTGTCATTCCGATACTTCGTGCCTCAGTACAGGCTGTGGAGGAATCTCTTGAGAGATGCTTTCCCGAACTAATCGGGACAGGCTGTTCCTCGGCATGACAAAAAAATTAGCAACTACCTGCGACAAATAACCCAAGCTGCATTGATATTTTATTTAATTTACAGTTTACAAAACCAGTTATGAGAATAATTCTTTTCGTTTTATCGGCAGCTATTACCACCGGCCTTTGTATTATTTTAAATACAAAAATGCTCTTGCCTGCGCCATTGGGGAAATTATTGGCGCCACAGGAAGGTATCTGGCAGAATGCCGAACCTGCTGACCAGGATTTTTCTGCTGACCTGAAATTTCCTTCATTGGAAGGTAAAGTGGGTGTTTATTTTGATGAACGACTGGTGCCGCACATTTTTGCCGAACAGGAAAACGATGCTTATTTCGTACAGGGTTACCTGCACGCAAAATTCAGGTTATTTCAAATGGACCTGCAAACACTTTCCGCAGCGGGAAGGGCCAGTGAAGTGGTAGGGAATATTGCACTTAACCATGACCGTGAATTCAGGAGGCTTGGGATGGTATTCGCTGCAGAAAATTCTTTGAGGGAAATGGAAGCCAATGAAGCTATCAAAATGGAATGTGACGCTTATACTGCCGGGGTTAATGCATACATAGAAAGTTTAACAGAAAGCACTTTGCCATTGGAGTATAAATTGGTTGGTTATAAACCCGGAAAATGGAGCAATCTTAAAAGTGCATTGTTCTTAAAGTATATGTCGTGGGACCTTGCTGCTCATGAAACCGATTTTGAAATGACGAATGCAAAAAATTATTTCAGTCCGGATGATTTTGTAAAATTATACCCGCCCATGCAGGATTCTATGGATCCGATCATTCCAAAAGGAACAGTTTACCAACTACCAAAAATGCAAGTGAATGTTCCTGCCGATGCAGATTCATTGTATTTAAGTAAAGAAAGCATAGCAGTAGAAGAAAATGAAAAACCCGATAAAGAAAATGGAAGCAATAACTGGGCAGTAAGCGGAACTAAAACACAAAGTGGTGCACCCATTTTATGCAACGACCCACACCTTGGCCTTAACCTGCCATCGCTTTGGTATGAAATGCAGCTATCCACACCCACTTTCAATGCTTATGGTGCTACATTTCCCGGCGCTCCCGGCATTATTATAGGATATAACGACAGTTGTGCATTTGGTTTTACAAATGGAGGCCGTGATGTAAGAGATTATTATGAAATTAAATTTAAAGATGATTCCCGAAATGAATATTGGTTCAACAATGAATGGAAGAAAACTACTTTCCGCTACGAACAAATAAAGATCGCCGGTAAACCAGATTTTATTGATACGGTTGCCTATACCTTATTCGGCCCTGTTATGTATGACAGATCCTTTGGAGGAAAGCGTACCGATAATAAAAAAAATTATGCAGTGCGTTGGAAAGCTCATGACTCCAGCAATGAATTGTTGTTGTTTAATATGCTGAACCGTGCAAAGAATTATGAAGACTATTATGCAGCTGTTACCAACCTGCATACACCCGGACAAAATGTTGCCTTTGCCTGCAAGAATGGTGATATTGCCATTCGTACACAAGGCGAGTTTCCTGCAAAATGGAAGGGTCAGGGCGATTTTATTATGAGAGGAACTGACAGCGCCTATATGTGGCAGGGCATGATACCAATGGATGAAACGCCTTACCAGTATAACCCTGAGCGTGGTTTTATTAGCAGTGCCAATCAACGGCCGGCTGATACATCCTATCCATATTATTTGGGAAGGGAATATCCTGCGCCGAGAGGGTTTATCATAAACCGTAAACTTGCCGCCATGCAAAATATCACCCCACAGGATATGATGGCCCTGCAAACAGATAATTACAATGTCTTTGCAGAAATGGCAAGGCCCATATTCTTAAAAAATATTGATGAGGAGAAATTATATTCATCTGAAAAAAAATATTTCAACCTGTTAAAGAACTGGGATCTTAGAAATGATGCAAACAGTACAGGAGCAACTGTGTTTGTGTTGACATGGAAATATTTTGCTGATACCGTTTTTGATGATGAGTACGCCAAAGCTCCGGTTCCAATGCTGTTACCTTTTGAAAGTACTTTACTCGAAGGCGTACTCAAAGATTCAGCGTATAAATTTTTAGATAATATTTCAACGCCTCAAACAGAAACTTTGATCGATGAGGCAACAGCAGCATTTAAACGTGCTGTGAAAGATCTGTCAAAGGCAGAAGCTGAAGGGAAATTAGAGTGGGCAAAGTATAAAGACACCCGTGTAAATCATTTATTGAAATTACCCTCATTCAGCCGGCTGCATTTACCGATTGGTGGCGGTACCAATATTATCAATGCCACTAAAGAAGATCACGGGCCAAGCTGGAGGATGATCGTTAGCCTGACTGCTAAAACAGAGGCTTATGGCGTTTATCCCGGTGGTCAGAGCGGAAACCCCGGCAGTAAATTCTATGATAGTTTTGTTGATCAGTGGGTGGCAGGAAAATATTATTCACTTTGGATGATGACGAAGGAAGAACAAAAAGATAAGAGGGTGAAGTGGGTGATGAATTTTAGTAAATAAGTACGGATACTGGATACTCAGATTTATAACTATTAAAGATAGGAACGTATTCGGAAATTTATAAATTTACCAATAAACAAATAAACCATCATGAAGTTCATCGCCTCTCTTATATTAATGGCAGTATTAAGTTTTGCAACCTGTCTTTATTTACCGTGGTGGAGTATTGCCATTGTATGTTTTATTGTGGCAGCGCTTATACCTCAGCGTCCGGGGATCGCATTTCTTTGCGGATTTCTTTCGTTATTCATTTTGTGGGCAGGTTTAAGTTTCTGGATCAGCAATAACAATGCTCATGTACTGGCACATAAGATATCTGTTGTGATATTAAAAAAAGATGATCCCAACCTGCTCATCATTGTTACCGGCCTCATCGGTGCTATTGTTGGGGGTTTTGCGGCATTAACAGGTAGTTTACTCAGGAAAAAGGCAGCATAAACAGGTATCCAAAAAAACATTTAGTTTTTCTCTAACAAATTGACAGCTAATTTCGTTTATACGCAAAATCGTTTATGAGATCTATATTCGCTGCCTTTCTTTTACTTTTTTCCCTGCATTTATCTGCACAAAAAATACATGGAACCGTTTTTAGTAGTACCGGCGACCTGTTGCCTTATGCATCTATAACGGTAAAGGGCAGTTCTGTTGGCGCAAGCGCCAATAACAAAGCGAATTTTTCTTTTTTCCTGCCCGCAGGTACTTATACTTTGGTATGTCAGAATATTGGTTATGCTGCTGCTGAAAAAAAAGTTATTGTATCCGGTGATACTGAAGTAACTTTTATTTTAAATGAACAGAAACTTATTCTTAAAGAAGTTATTGTAAAAACAGGGGATGAAGACCCTGCTTATGAGATCATCCGCC
>JANNBU010000224.1:0-5347 GCA_031385805.1 Ferruginibacter sp. | reverse complement strand
CGCGGATGGTGTGTAAAACTAAAGTGCGACCGGTTTACACCCAAATGTATCCCAAAATGGAATGATTTGTCATCATGATCTTCCAGGTTCAATACATCACGGAATTGCGTAAAGGCAATTGACGGTAACATTAAAACCGGTATGATGATATTTATTATTTTTCTCCGCAATAGATGCTGCATATTCCGAGGCTCAGGGGTTTGTTATATGTTTTTTTATATCCCAGGTTATCCAGGATATCTGTAAATTTTTTTCCTTCAGGAAATTTCTTAATTGATTCGTCGAGGTATTGGTATGCGTCGCGGTTTTTTGAAAAAAGCTTACCCATATTCGGGGTAACGATCTTCATGTAAAAATTATAAACAGATCTTACAAAAGGCATTTTTGGCTTACTAAATTCAAGTACCACCAATTTTCCGCCGGGTTTTAAAACACGTTTGATTTCTTGTAAACCTGTTTCGAGGTGCTGAAAATTCCTCACGCCAAAAGCCACCGTTACTGCGTCAAACGAATTGTCATTAAAATTTATTGCTTCACTATCGCCATTTAACAACTCAATAGAGCCTTCCAGGCCCAGTTTTGCGGTCTTTTTCCGGCCAATCTCTAACATGCCATCGCTGATATCTATGCCAATGATCTTATCGGGATTTAGCAAACGGGATGCCATGATAGCTACATCACCAGTGCCAGTTGCAACATCCAGAATCATTTTTGGTTTAAGTTCAATTAACTGACTGATCGCTTTTTTTCTCCATTTGACATCAATCCCACCACTTAAAAAACGGTTCAAAAAATCATACCTGCACGCAATGTCATTGAACATTCCGGCTACCTGTTGTTTCTTGCTAAGTTCCGAATCTTTATACGGAACCACGCTGTCATGTGCAAAATCTGTCATACAATGCTGCAAATATAAGTTGTTTCGCCAATTGGGTTTAACAGTGGTGCCATCATTGCTGCAAGAAAGAGTATTTTTGTAAAACAATTTTGTTAAATGCAGATCAGGAAAGCGGTTTATATAATAAGTAGTCCCAATTATGAGCAATGCCCGGTGCCGGATAAGCCCGAGTATGCTTTTATCGGGCGGAGTAATGTGGGTAAATCATCTTTGATCAATATGCTTTGTGATAATGATAAACTTGCCAAGACCTCAGGTTCGCCGGGAAAGACACAGCTCATCAATCATTTTGAAATTACAAGCAGCCTCGATGAATCCGAAGGGAAGTTAAAGGTAAATACCTATAAATGGAACCTCGTTGACCTGCCGGGCTATGGTTTTGCCAAAGTAAGTATTCGCAGCAGGAACAGGTGGGAACAGATGATAGAGAATTACCTGCGCAAAAGAGAAAATCTTACGATGGTATTTGTTTTAATAGATGCCCGGCACAGGCCTCAAAAAATTGATCTTGAATTCCTGGAGAACCTGAAATTGTGGCGGATACCTTTTTGTCTGGTATTTACAAAATCGGATAAAGAGAATCAACGCATTGTAAGCAAAAATGTAAAAGACTTTTTGGAGGCCATGAAAAAAACCTGGCAGTTTTTACCACAACACTTTGTAACCAGTGCAGTAAAAAAATCGGGGAAAGCAAAACTGCTTTCGTTCATAGACGAAACAAATACCGTCGTTAATAAACCGGCTGTTTAGTTTACTACTTTGTTGGCACAACTGCTGCTGGCAAAGGCTTCCGGTTTTGCTTTGAAAGCGAATCCCATTCCAAGGATATATCCCATTGCTTCCCGCAGCGCTTCATTACTTTTAAAATGCGGATTGGTGTTGATGTCGGCGTGTACTTCCATGTCTACATCATGATCTGTAAACAAATTACAGAGTTCATAAGCAATTTCAATACTCTTTGCAACTTCAACGAGCATCCTTTCTTTGATGCTGTATTTGATAATTGTTTTTTCGTTGTGAATGAACATGAATCCGCCATGCCCTTCACGCAAAAAAACGATCACCGTGGCAAATTCAGTATCCCTGCCTTTTACCTGGCTGTCGGTACCAATGCAAACTTTTAATTTATAACCTAAAGCAGTTTCTCTTTTGATGGCTTGTTCTACTGCATCTTTTATGGGAAGATGAATAGCATCACCGTTAAATTTTCTCCATAACATAAAATGAGGTTTTTTAAAGCTACAAAAAATATATGGTAAATCATAGTACTTACGTAGGGTTGTATGCGAAATGTGAATATGTGGAAAATGAATAGTAAATAGCGAGTGGCTAGTGGGAAATGGGGAATAAAAAAAGGGACCAGCCCCTAACGCTGATCCCTAACTTACACATGAATCTACCTTACTGTTTTATAATTCGTTCTGTTTGTTTTTCGTTTTCGTTGAATAACTGAATAATGTATAAACCGCCGGGTTTGTTGCTTACATTAATTCTGTTGATGCCTTTTGTTCCTGTTCCTGTGGCAATCATCCTGCCGTTTACATCCATTAAGCAGAACCGGTAATTCTCAGAAGCATTCACTGCAATTTCATTTTGCACAAAAGTTGATACAGTAAATAATTTCTCAGGTTTCCCTGCAGCTCTTAATGCTATTGTATTTGAATAAGCAGTTTCGTTAATAACCGAAATGACCTTTAACCTGTAATAAAGTGTACTGTTATCATAGGGAACATAACTGAATGCTTTTACTAATCCATTAAACGTTGATAATGGTTTAAATATTATGCCATCGGCAGAAACTTCTAATATTTGTGATCTTATTGGTTCATCAGCAACGATGTTCCAGGTCAAAGCATGTTTGTCTTTATTTATATTTCCATTAAGACTTACATCATGAATGGGCAGCGGGCCTGTGAAACCCGTAAGTGTATACGAACCAAGGCTGCCATAGTTACTGGTGTTTGAATTTCCTGTACCATCTACAACAAAATAATAAGTGCCTGCATTTAATACCGTATCAATTGTAACACTCATTATTGAAGCGGGATCATAGGTATTTATTAAAGTTGATCCATTGTACAGAAGGATCTTTACATCCAGGTTGGAGCCAATATAATTTCCGCCGATATTAAACGGGATCGCATCCAAATGAAAATTCTGTGTTTGTGGAACAATGTATTTGAAAGCGTCTTTATCAATACTTGTTGTTATGATACCATCCACGGTGAATGAATTTGCTGTAAGTGAATAAGTACCTGCATCTATTGTTTCTACATAGTCATCTGTCCGGTATGTAAATCCATTCATCGAAGTGATGATGGTTAAATTATCCTGTGTATTTGCACAACCATAAGGTGTGGGGCCGTCATTCCAGCCGGTCATATTCCTATAATAACTGTTACCCATGATCGGCGCCCAACCTACCTGCCCGGACCCTGTTCCCAGGCAATAAGCTTCGGTTAAAACGCAATTTGCATCATAAGTTGACTGGTGAGATAAGCCAACTGCATGGCCACTTTCATGTGAACAGCATTCGGCAATATACTTGGGGTTGTTTGGGCCAAGCCTGTCGGAAAAAACAAAAGCAGGTGTATCATCACCCCAGGTAAATGATCCAACATAAGATATACCACCAACGCCGGTTGTCCAGCTACTCGTTGCTGTTATGATAATTCTTACTCTTCTGTTTAATGGAGCAGCCAGGAATTTTGCAGAATCAGTAGTTATATTAATATTAAAGGGACGATAATCTTCGGATACCCTGTTGAATATTTCTGTGATCTGTGCATCAGTCATTCCACTGGTTGCACAATATAAGGGAGCGCCATTATTCCAGGAAGAACCTATTACAGAATGGCCGTCAAAATCTAAATAAATAGTTGCAGTAGCAGTAGGAAAACTGCTTAGCTTGGGTAAGCTAAATGCACTTGCCGAAATCAAAAATGTAAAAAGCAATAATTTGAGATAAGTAAAGTTTTTCATTTTCGTAGGATTTAATACCGCCGGGCGGTAAGCATATTGGATATTGTTCTGGATTTTATTACTTTATTGTTTGCATTCCTGCAAAACTTTTTCAGCATCAGTTTTTTCAAATTTATAATTGCCCAATGCATCTTTTTTTATCTGGTAACCATCTGCGGCAGTTGGGTTCATGATCCGCCCGATATAGGAAACACTGTTATCTTCATTTATTTGTTTTGATAAATGAAAAATGGTTTTGTCAGATTCGTCAGATTTTATGGTCATACTTTGCAGGTTGCTGTACTTTACAACATTGCTGATAACAGTACCTGAAAATCTAAAATTGTCGGAAAAAGAAAGCATGATGTGTTGCCCGTCTGTTACGTTAAAAGCATTGATGAATTCAGAAACAGGGCAATTGATCATATTGGGGAAACCGTCGAATATTTTTGGTTTTACAGCCTGTGAAAAACCGGTTGTGGCAGCTAAGCAAAGCAATAGTGCAAACATAAGTTTACTAAGCGATTTCATGGTATTGGTTTTTGTTCAGAGATAATTGGATAAACTCTTAAACTGAAACGTTATATTATGAGGCTTAGTATGTATTAGGGGAAAAATATGTGGCCGTTGGCTATTAGCTTTTATCGGATAGCTTGAATTCAACTAATTCAAAACAAACTTTATATGTACTTTTTTAATACTGCGAAGTGCTAAGGAGTACGAGGGTACAGGCTTCCATCGTTTTAATACCATTTTCTTCTGCAAGGGTTTCAAGCTCATCATTTTCTGCACCGGGATTGAAAATGATACGTTTTGGTTTTAAGGCTATTATATAATCGTAGTAGGGTTTTTGATTTTCGGAGTTAAGATACAGTGTTACTGTGTCTATATCTTCGATGATCTTTTTATCTGTTGTGATGGTTGTATTTCCGATCATCCCGGGTCTTTTACCTAGCGCCACAACAGGGTGGTTGTAGGCGACCAGTTTCTTTACGGCTAGATTGCTGTATCGTTCTGTATTTGTTGAAGCTCCTATTACCAGTGTTTTCTTCCCGTTCATATACTTAATTTAAAAACCTTGAATTCAATGCTGCTGTTGGTATCATACAGGAATCTTTTTTGCCAAACCATTTATACCTGTTCTTTGCAATTAGATTGTAAACAGCATTCCTGATGAATGGAGGTACAATAATAAAGCCATATAATAATTTTGTAAATCCTGTCAGTTGTTTTGCAACGTTCAATGCTGCTGCAGATCTTGTGTACGCCTTGTTGTCACGGATAAGGACAAATGAATTCATGTCATTGGTAGAAAGACCGTATTGTTTTAATAATTGCTGTCCCGTTTCTCCCTGCAAAGAAGCAAACCTGAATAATTCATTAGGATCATGTTTTATGACATACTGAACAGAGTTGTTGCAGAGGTTGCATACGCCGTCGAATAATATGATGGGATGAGTATTCATTGGGTGCAAATTAGAGTAAATG
>JANNBU010000215.1:0-6914 GCA_031385805.1 Ferruginibacter sp. | reverse complement strand
CCAAGTTCAGGAAGCTTCCAGGTAAGGTTCCTAAGCTATACCAGCAATGTCAATCGCACTTTAAATATCTATGACAGTAAAGGTTCTAAGGTTTATTCTAAAGAATATCCAACTGCAGGACCTTATACCAAAATGGAGGTGAACATGGACAATGCTGCTTCGGATGTTTATCTTGTTGAATTAAAAGACAGCAAAGGAAAACGACTGGCTACGGGTAAGGTGGTGATAAGGTAATAGTTATTTTAAAGAGATGACATCTTTTTTATAAATCTCTTTTAATCGAATAAAAACTCCCGTCTCTTTATTGAGACGGGAGTTTTTTGTATAACTACTGATATAGAGATGACATCTTTTTTATAATTTAAAAATTACGAATATAGAAAAGATGTCATCTCTTAAAAGCCATTTCAAATATTATTACTAATCAATTAAAATCTGCAGAAACAGAAATAGATGGTTCTTTTGCAACTTTTCCTGCTGCAATTGCACCGCCAGTTACTTTATAATCAGCAAGTTTAATTTTAAAATCTGCTTTGGCACTGATCTTTTCAGCCTCTACAACAATCGTAGCTTTTGTTTTTATGTTTTGTGTCACTCCATGAATGGTTAATTCGCCTTCAACATCTGCGTCGTAGGTTCCTGCTTTATCGAAATTCACGGCAGAAAGATTTGTAATTGATCCTTTGAAATTAGCTACGGGGAATTTGTCAGAATCCATCCAACCTGCGCTGTTAAAATGTTCCTGGATCATAGGATTTGAAAAAGTAAAGTTCTTTATGGCTGTTTCGAAAGCCAATACACCTTTTTTTGTATCCAGGGCAGCAATGGCTGTTTTGTTTTCTGCTTTTGGTAAAGCATCGATACTGGTAGTAGCATCAAAGCTTACAATAGCTGATGTTGTTGTTTTCTTTTGTGCAAACAATGCACCGGTAGATAAAGCCAATGCCAGGAATAAACTTGTTTTTTTCATTTTTTACTTTTTTAATTTGATTGATTTAATTATTAAGTGCAGCTCGTTTAAAGCTGATATACCTTGTTTCCAATATTTCACTGTAAATACCACCACTGCAGGAACCTTTAATAGAGACTAACTCCCCTTTCTTTATTTTTTTTGCTTCTGGCAGGTGTTGTTGCTGAAAGGCAAAAATAATATAATCGCCGGTGGCAGTGTCGGCCATTTTAATATTAACAGTAGTATCTGCTGTTTCTATTTCAGATACAGTTCCTTTTATACTAATGATCTTTTCGGTATATTTTTTATTTGCAAGACTATCGTTTTGCTGAAATTCTTTCATAAAGTCTGTTGCATTCAAAGTATAATCTGCTTTTCTTTCAGCAGTATCTGCAAACTTTTCAGTAAAAATGTACCATACAACCCCTGCAACAGCCAATAGTAAAATTAAAAGCCCTGTCAGTATTCTTTTAATTGCAGGCTTCATACTTTTTTTAATCATGTTGAAAATACTCTAAATATCTATTTGAATCACAAATATACAATGTTTAAACATTGATAGTGAAATTACTTAAAATATATACGTTAATTTATTCTTAACATCCCGGGCTGATCACATGCCAGAAAATACTGAAACAGGTTTGCCCGACTGGCTTATTGCATAAATAAGCACACTCCAATAGTACCCGTAGTGTGACAGATCATAACAAGAATGATTTTTTTAAGAAGTTTTATTTTAAGTTTGTTTTTTATACAAGCGATTTATAATAGAACCAGTGGCACATACTTATTAATATATATTTTTAATGTACCAGGTGAAAATTTTTACAACCATATTATGCTGTTTCTTTTTCACAGTAAATTCATGGGCACAACAGCAACCTATGCGTCCAAAGATTGGGCTAACCCTGAGTGGAGGTGGCGCAAAAGGTATGGCTCATATAGGAATATTAAAAGCAATAGACAGTGCAGGGTTAAAGATCGATTACATAACAGGAACCAGTATGGGCGCCGTGCTTGGTGCATTATACGCTGTGGGTTACAGCGGAAAAGAAATTGAAGTATTATGTAAGAACATGGATTGGGATGTTTTATTATCTAACCAGATCCCGCTGCGTGCCTTATCCATGGAAGAAAAAAATCAATACAGCCGTTTTGCGCTGGACCTTCCGTATATAAACAATAAAATAAAATTAACTACCGGCCTCATACAGGGGCAGGAACTTACCATTAAACTCTCAGAACTGTTTTTCCATGTATATAATACAAGCGATTTTAATAATTTTCCTATCCCGTTTAAGTGTATGGCTACCAACCTGGAAACGGGTGACCTGGTGGTTTTGGATAGCGGTAATATTGTAACTGCCCTGAGGGCAAGCATGGCAATACCCTCTGTTTTTACCGCTGTTTCTGTTGATGACACAAAATTAGTGGATGGAGGTCTGGTAAGGAATTTTCCTGTAAAAAATGTAAAGGAAATGGGTGCTGATATTACGATCGGCAGCAACGTAAGTGGTGGCCTTTCAACAAAAGATAAAATATCGAACCCTATAGATGTGATCCTGCAGATGGCATTTTTTAAAGAAGCCAGTGATTTCAGGGAAGAGATCCCTTTAACCGATCTGTATATCTATATGCCCTTACCTAAATATAATATGGGCAGTTTTTCCAGTACCAGGGAGATCATAACCATCGGTGATGAAACAGGCAAAAGTTTTTACTCCCAATTTAAAAAACTGGCAGACAGTATTCATGCATTGGGCATTGTTCAAATTAAAAAAGAAAAAACGGTTGATACAAAATCAATTTATATCGTTAGCCATGATGCTACAGGATTAAAAAAAACAACGAGACAATTCTTAACACACCTGATGGATTTTTATAACTCAAGGTATTATACCGCAACACAGATCAGTAAAAAAATACAAAGGGCATACGGGTCACGGTATTACAACAGCATTACCTATACATTAAAGCCATTATCAGGCGATAGCGCCAGCATCATTTTTAATGTAGAAGAGAACCCGGGTACATTTGTAAAAGCCGGTTTACATTATACAATTTTCCGGGGAATAAATGTAAACGTAAATATCACAACCCGTAATTTTGTGATACCCAATTCACGCAGCATATTTTCTTTGTCTTTAGGCGAATCCATCCAACTGGAAAAAGTGCACCTCCTGTATCTTGGCCGAAAAAAAAATGTAGCGGTCATTCCGGGTTTTCGTATAGACAGGGTCAATATTAATACGTATAGAGATTTTAAAAAAGAAGGTGCATACCGACAAACGTATTACAGGACTTATTTTAATTTACAAAACAGTGGCAGCAATAAAATAGCAGCAGGTATCGGAACGTCCTTTGACCTTATACTGTTAAATCCAACTACCAAATCGGTCTTTGAAGCCAAAGGAAGATTCAGTTCCTTTAAAAGCTATGCTTATTTAAATTACAATAACCTGGATCAGACATATTATCCCAAAAAAGGTTCTAAAATAAATACAGAATTTGGCCTTGTTTATGATCAAAGGCCAAAGCTTAGCATTGTTCAAAACGGACTGCCTGCAGGAACTTCAACATTTAATTTTGATAATTATACCCGGCTTACTGTTGACGGAAGTTTTTTTATCCCGGTCAGATCACGCATAACGATCTTATCTGAAATACAGGCCGGTATCAATTTTACCAATAACCCCAATGTATTCAACAACTTTAATATTGGTGGTATCAATGGCAACTTTCGCAACCAGGTAAGATTTGCCGGGTTGCAGGAAGCAACTGTTAATTCGGCTACCGTAGCTGCCTTACAGGTTGGGATGCGTTATACATTATTCAACAATATCTATATCATCGGCCGCATTAACGGATTGTTGAAAGATTTTAGTACTGAAAGAAATGCCACTTCAACTAAAAGTTTTCTCAGCGGCTATGCACTAACGTTCGCATATAAAAGTCCTATTGGTCCACTGGAATTAAGCGGAATGTTTTGTGACCAAAGCGGGCGATTACAATCTTATGTTACATTTGGGATCCCTTTTTAATGATGAACCCGGGCGGAAGTGGAAAAGTTAAAAATGAACTCCTATAGCAACTATGTACATCCCGAACAATATTTACAGGGCTTTTTAGGTATCTTTGCCCGGTAAATAAAATGCTAATTTGAATTTTTTTTTGAAAAACCGTTGGAAGATCTTATTGCCGCTGGGTTTGTTTTTATATTCAATACATGTTAAAGGCGCAATAAAGACCACTCCTGGAAACGACACGACCGCTACTTCTTCCCAGGAAGAGGCAATAAAATTTATAGATGATATACAAACACTGGCAGTTAGCGACCACTGGCCTAATGTAAAGCCTGCATTGTTCCTTCAAAATCTAAAAGTAAATATTCGCCAGCCTTTGAGTATGTACCCTGGCATAGGCACAAATTTTTGTGGTTATGGTGCATTGATATATCTTTTATTGCATGATGACCCACTGGGTTATGCCAAATTCATGCTTACATTATATAAAGATGGAAAAGCCAGCATGGGAAGATCAACATTTGAACCCGCGGAAATAATAAAAAAAACTGCAGGGACACTTAAATACAAGGGTGTCCTGGATATAAGGCCTGCAGAACAGATGCTGTATTTGACCCTTGCGGATCATTTTAAAGGATACATAAATATCTTTAACCGGCATTTTGATCCGGGTGATGAGAATACTTTCTGGGCATCGGTAAATTATGCCAAATTCAACCGCATGGTCAGGCAAATGCTGAATTATAAAGTGAATGCAAGAGGAACAGACCTTTTACAACCATCGGTTGGCAATACCTATGATTATATTACCCGTAAAATGAAAGAAGGTATCGTTGTTTTATATCTTAACAATAGGATCCTTCGCAAAAAAAAGCAGGAGAAGATTAAATTAGGCATCCCTACCCATTTTGTGATCCTGCTGGATATTATCAAAACAGATGATCAGGTGACTTTAATATACTGGGATTACGGGCACAAGACCTTGCGACAACTAAAACCAGAATTCCTGCATAAAATTATTTTTGGTATCACACAATGCATAAAAAAAGACCTCATTGGAAAATAGACTTTCATATCTTATTATAATATTAACTGTAGGCTTATTGCATTCCTGTTCGCCAAAAAACATTTCTACAAAGTATTATGTACAGAATAAGGCCACACTTGACAATATAGAACAATCTTATTCGAAATTATACAAGCAAAACCCTTTTATAGTAGGATTCACTGACAAGAATTTTGAAGACATCTCATTAGAGATCATTACCGATTCCCTTACCTATATTTATGACTTTAAAATAAACGAAAAGCGCCTATCCGATACTTTACTTAAATACAATTTAAATAGTCCTGCCATAACGGAATTAATTAATAAAATGCGTTCCATACGATGTACCTGGGTAAATAATTTTGATTATTACGTTGAAACAGAAAAAAAATCCCTGGTATTTTTGTCAATTAAACCCGTAGGGCTAAGCCGCCCTTTTTCCAATAAAAAATATTATATCATTACTTATTTTTCACAAAAGCAGTATTACAACAAAGAAGGGAAACTTGTAAACAACAGGAAACAAAGGCAACTGCAAAAGCTAAACGGGGAAATCTTTAAAAGGATCAATGACAGGGTTAGTTATACTGTTAGTTCAACATACAGGTAAACTGGATACTGGATATGGAAGCCGGATTGGTTCAATTATTGTAATAATTTAAAAAAATCAAATGAAATCTCTTTTATTAATAACAGCACTCATCTTAAGTGTGACACAACCTTTGACAGCGCAAGCTATAATGAAGACCACCTACCCTTTGGTAATATCATTTCAAAGCCAGTGTTGCGGGGTGCCTTCTGACAGTGCCGTACGAAAATTCATTGTTTCTTTTAAAAAAAAGTACAAAATAAAAAAGATCACTGCTTATCATATCGGGCCAATGGGAAGGGAAGGTGAATACGATCTTGCTTTTACATTAAATGAACTTAGCAAAAAAAAGGCGGGTTATTTTATCTCTAAAATAAAAAACATAAAACCACTTAGATCCGACAGGGGTACATTCTCATTTAGGGAAAAATTAGAAATAGATCCGGAGCTTATATCAAAAAGAGCCAAAACAGAAATAGTTGTATTCTAATAAATTATTCTTCCAGGATATCAATAGCTTTTTCATTTTCAATGCTTACACTGGGTACGCCATTGTAGTTGCTTATTTTCCCGGTGACGCAGATCGTTTTACCTGCTAAAAAAATATCCGGCTGGTAACTGAAATTAGGAACTTTGTCTTTAAAAATACTGATACTGAATATCTGGTTAGGGAATTTCTTATCCAGGTTTATGAATATATTTCCCTTGGAAGAAAGTTTGGTAGACACCACTGTGCCGCATACTTTTATGTTCTCATTTTTTCCCATGTAATTCCTTGCCTGCGTCGTGTTAAAGGTATTCCTTGGAAGGCTGTCGGCCCTTAATGGTAATATATCACCCAACTCCTTTTCTCCAACCCATTTATTGATATCAATAACAGTTTCCATTAAACGCTCATCATCATCCGGTAGGCTGTAAAAAAAATCGATACCGGTAATTGCTTCAACACTGTCGATACTAACAGCATAATTCATAACAGGGTATTCGCATTCGGCATTGGGCATGATAAATCCAATTGCCCGGTGATTAACAGGATCAAGTGCAACTTTAAAATATTGTTCTGGTATGCTCACTTTGTTTATACCCCGTTCAATTTTATTAAGTCCGGGTTTTAAAACGCCGCCACTCACAACATATACCTGTGTATTATTCCTTACTACATATTGCCTGATCACGTCCTCCAATTCGGCCCACCTGCCACGATTAAGTTTTGCAACCTGTGGCGACATATTTGAATATAAATAACTTTCCGACAATGCTTTTTTGGAATAACGAAAATCTGCAGAAGGCGCCAGGTGTCCC
>JANNBU010000183.1:0-2873 GCA_031385805.1 Ferruginibacter sp. | reverse complement strand
CTTTCTCCTGCATGTATTTATTCCCCTTCCTGGCAAGGTCTATTACTTCATACAACCCATCCCTGAATTTATATGCCTCAATACTATTTTGAATTTTAAGTTTTGAATTTTGAATTTCCTCAAATATTTTTTTGTCTGTATCATCCATTAATTCTACATGCAATGGCGGCACTTTACCCTTACACAACTTATGCATCAACACAAACGTTCTGTTCACAAAGTTGCCGAATATAGCTACCAGCTCACTGTTCAGCGCATCCTGGAATCCTTTCCAGGTAAATTCACTGTCCTTTGTCTCGGGGGCAATGGCAGTAAGGTAATAACGCAAAGCATCAACCATCATATCAGCACCATTTTCTTTCTTCACAAAATCATTGATGTATTCATCCATTTCAATGCTCCAGCCACGGCTCGTACTCATCTTATCTCCTTCCAGGTTCATGAACTCATTGCTGGGAACATTATCGGGCAACACATTTCCATGAAGTTTCAGCATGACCGGAAAAATGATACAATGAAAAACAATATTATCCTTGCCAATGAAATGAATAAGTTTTGTATTCTTATCATGCCAATAAGGTTTCCAGTCTTTGTTATTATCTAACGCCCATTGTTTGGTGGCACTTATATAACCGATCGGCGCATCGAACCATACATACAATACTTTTCCTTTTCCTCCTTCAACATTATCCGGTAACGAAACGCCCCAATCAAGATCACGGGTTACCGCACGTGGCTGCAAACCCAGGTCTATCCAGCTTTTACACTGACCCAGCACATTCGCTTTCCAGTCGTCCTTGTGTTCTTTCAATATCCATTCCCTTAAAAAATCTTCATGTTTATCCAATGGCAGGTACCAATGCGTTGTTGATTTTTTTGTAGGAGGATTGCCACTTAATGTACTCCTTGGGTTTATTAATTGTTCCGGACTTAAAGAAGTGCCGCATTTTTCACACTGGTCGCCATAAGCATTCTCATTGCCACATACCGGGCAGGTGCCGATTATATAACGGTCAGCTAAAAATGTTTTTGCTTCTTCATCATAGAACTGTTCCGTTTCCTTTTTCTCTAAGTCTCCTTTGTCATTCAGCGTAGTAAAAAATTCCTGTGCCGTTTCATGATGAATAGGAGATGAAGTACGGTGATAGATGTCAAAAGAAATTCCCAGGTCAGCCATATTACTTTTTAGCATGGCATGATACTTATCTACAATTTCACGGGGTGTGGTATTTTCTTTCATGGCCTGAATGGTAATGGCAGCACCATGTTCATCGCTTCCGCAAACATATACCACATCTTTTTTTTGTGCACGCAGGTAACGCACATAGATATCCGCAGGCAAATAAGCGCCCGCCAGGTGGCCAATATGCTTGGGCCCGTTTGCATAAGGAAGCGCAGAAGTAATTAAATATCTTTTTGGATCCTTCATGTAATTTTTTTGTAACCAGCTATTGATTCATTTTTCAACATTGTTGCGTCGCACAATTGTACGGCATACCATCAATGAGCCAAATTCAATTTTATTGCCACTGATTCACTGATTAAAACAAAAGGCATTAAAATAATCAGTGAATCAGTGGCGTAAACAATTTCGGCTGCAAAAATACCGTAAACCATCCCATTGCCCAAACAAAAACAGCCAACGCATGCATTGGCTGTTAAAAATCAATAGAATTATATTATTTCATTCCCTTTTCCACTTCCGCAATTGCTTTAACTGTTTTCACAACAGAATCAGGTGTTACAGAAATGCTGTCAATACCCAACTCTACCAGGAATTGTGCAAAATCAGGGAAATCTGATGGCCCTTGTCCGCAGATACCAATTTTTACTTTCATTCGTTTGGCCGTATTAATGAGCATTCGAAGTAATTCTTTCACCGCAGGATTTCTTTCATCATATAAATGTGCAACCAATGATGAATCCCTGTCTAGGCCCAGCGTTAATTGTGTAAGGTCATTGGAGCCGATAGAAAACCCATCAATATGTTTTGCAAATTCTTCTGCCATGATGATGTTGGAAGGGATCTCTGCCATTAAAAAAAGTTCCAAACCTTCTTTACCTCTTTCCAGTCCGTATTCTTTCATCACATCATGAACTTTGTGTAATTCTTCTACTGTTCTGCAAAATGGAATCATCACAACCACATTACTCAATCCCATTTCTTCTCTTACTCTTTTAATGGCTTTACATTCTAATCCGAAAGCTTCCTTATACTTTTCAGAATAATACCTGCTGGCGCCTCTCCAACCGATCATCGGGTTTTCTTCATGAGGTTCAAAATATTTTCCACCCAATAAATTATAATATTCATTGCTTTTAAAATCACTGAACCGCACGATCACTTTATTGGGATAAAAAGCAGCAGCGATCTTTGCAATACCATAGCTCAGCTTTTGAATAAAAAAATCTTCTTCATTTTCAAAACCACGGATCATTTTTTTTATAGTGGCACTTAGCTCAGCATCTTTCAGTTCTCTGTGTTTCAACAAAGCCATTGGATGGATCTGTATATAATTGTTGATGATGAACTCTTCCCTGGCTAAACCTACGCCTGCATTGGGTAAATGCGAAAAACGAAATGCAAGGTTTGGTGATGCCACATTCAACATGATGGGTGTTTTCACTTTCGGCAGGTCATTCAGGTCGGTGTCAATTTTTTTAAAAGGAACATTGCCTTCGTAAATAATGCCTTCATCACCTTCGCCGCAGGAAGCCGTAACCAATTGCCCGGTGCTTAAAACATCGGTTGCATTACCACAACCAACAATAGCGGGCACGCCCAGTTCCCTGGCAACGATCGCAGCGTGACAGGTTCTTCCACCTTTATTGGTAATAATGGCCGATGCCTTTTTCATGATGGGTTCCCAGTC
>JANNBU010000179.1:0-8799 GCA_031385805.1 Ferruginibacter sp. | reverse complement strand
CGCCCTGCTGGTATAGCTTGTAGGCTTTTTCATCATCCAATGGAATTTCATCTATTTCAATTTCAATGCCATGATTTTGTTTGATGAGTTGAAGAGCAGTCTTTAAAATGCTGAGTGTTTTTAATCCAAGGAAATCCATTTTAATTACACCTGCTTCTTCAATAGAACCGCCTTCAATTTGTGTTAACCACAATTCTGATTCCTTAGATGTGGCAACGGGCAAGAGTTCTGTAAGATCTCTCGGTGCAATGATGATAGCAGATGCATGAATACCCGTATTTCTTACAGAGCCTTCCAATATTTCTGCTTCATGTAAAATTTTACTGTTGAGATCATCACCTGCATAAAGTTCCCGTAACTTTTTTGTATTCTCAATGTCTTCTCCCTGCAATTGTTCTTTTTCTTCCAATGATTTCTCACCGTTCTTTGCTTCTTTAATGGTGAACGGCGCATGCAATAATCTTTTCAGGTTTATCCCCGGCCGTTCAGGAACTAATTTTGATATGGCCCTGCTTTCAGCAATTGGAAGGTCCATCACCCTTGCCACATCAGCAATACTTGATTTGGCAGCCATGGTGCCATACGTGATGATCTGTGCAACCTGGTTCTTTCCATATTTCTGTACTACATAATTCAATACTTTTTGCCGGCCTTCATCATCGAAGTCCGTATCAATATCCGGCATGGATTTACGTTCGGGGTTTAGGAACCTTTCAAACAGTAAATTGTATTTTATCGGGTCAATATTGGTGATGCCGATGCAATAGGCAACAGCGCTGCCTGCTGCAGAACCACGGCCCGGGCCGATAAAGACACCCATATCCCTGCCCGCTTTGATAAAATCACTTACAATTAAAAAATAACCTGCAAAGCCCATTTTTTTAATGATGCCTAATTCAAAAGTTAATCTTTCTTCAGCTTCCGGGCTTAGTATCTTATAACGGTTCTTTGCACCCGTCCAGGTTAAATGTTCGAGGTATTCATCCTGCGTTTTAAAATTTGCAGGCACTTCAAAGAATGGTAATAATATTTCTCTTTTAAGATCGAGCAGGTCAATTTTGTCAACGATCTCATTTGTATTGTCAATTGCCTGCGGAATGTCTTCAAATAATTTTGACATTTCCTCAGTCGTCTTTAGAAAAAACTGGTCGTTTGGAAATGCAAAGCGTTTATTTTTTGCCGATACATCATCATCAGAAAATTCACGCAGGGCAGGGGTGCTCTGCTTTTCGCCGGTATTGATGCAAAGTAAAATATCATGGGCATTAAAATCTTTCTGATCTACATAATGGCTGTCGTTGCTTGCAATGACTTTTACATTGTATTTTTTTGCGAATTTTAAAAGCACTTCATTTACCTTTTCCTGTTCGGGTATGCCATGCCGTTGAAGTTCTACATAATAATCTTCCTGGAAAATATTGAGCCACCATTTGAATTCATTTTCGCCTTCTGCTTCCCCGCTCTTTAAAATAGTTTGCGGAACCAGCGCACCCAGGCAACAGGTAGTTGCGATTAAACCCTTGTGATATTTATGGATAAGTTCTTTATCAATGCGGGGATACTTGCTGTACATTCCTTCTATATATCCCAGCGAGGTAAGTTTTACAAGATTTTTATAACCTTCTTCATTTTTAGCCAGCAATATCTGGTGATGACGGGGATCTTTTTCCTCTTTGCTAAAAGTTTTACGGGTGCGGTCCTGCGTAATATAAAATTCACAACCAACAATTGGTTTTACCTTAGGTTTGCCGGTTGCATCCAGGTTATTATAAGCTTCTTTTACAAATTCAAAAGCGCCGAACATATTGCCATGATCACTGATGGCAAGGGCGGGCATTCCATCTGCTATTGCTTTTTTGTAGAGGTTTTTAATAGATGCTGCTCCGTCGAGGAGTGAATATTGAGTGTGTACGTGTAAATGCGAGAATTTCATAGCCCTGGCTCCGCCGCGGCAGAGAACTTAACTTTAAAGATTATAAAGTACAAATATCGTTTTTAATAAAGCGACCTTTGTATTCCAGTTTTCCACAAATAGGTAACCAACAATGCAGGCGGCAATAATTAATAGAAAAACCCGTTATAGTGTTGGATATTAACATGTTATGTTAAAATGAGTTAACAGGGGTTGCATTTCTGCCATAAGGGGGTTACCTTTACGCCACGTATCCAGATCAACCTATTTTTAATTGTTTGCAAGACAGGACCCAAAGAAAAGAAATAATCAACAGAAAATCAACGAATTACAGAAGATCAAATAACACAAGACAAAGTCGTGCATACGCGTAAACCCGGCATTTTGCGTATGAAAAGTTTACTTATTGTTTCTGTTGTAAGTTGTATCCTCCCGGGGATATCATTATCTGCTATTGCGCAGAAGCATATCAATGCTGCAAATTACCAGGAGAACAATCCTAAAGCCAAATCAATCAAATTTATTGAAGGTATTGAGATCAAAGCTGATCATGTTTCAATTATTCAGCCGGTAAATACTTTACCAGTTACTGATCCATCAACTAATACAACAACTCAGTCTTCCGGTAATTCCCCTGCAATAGAAAACTTTTCTGCTCTACAGTTCAAATATGCACAGTTACTTAATTGTAATATTGAAGATGTGAAGAATATTTCCATGTACAGTTTTATTGATGAATGGTTGGAAACACGGTATCGTTACGGTGGTAGTACAAAAAAGGGAGTTGATTGTAGTGCGTTTACTGGTTTACTGATGGGAACTGTTTATGCCATAAAACTTCCCCGTACGGCCAGGGAACAATATAGTCAAAGTGAAAAGATCGGCAAAGAAGAAATGCAGGAAGGTGATCTTGTATTTTTTAATACGAGGGGCGGAATAAGCCATGTGGGCGTTTATCTTAGTGAAGGATATTTTGTTCATGCCAGCACTAATAATGGTGTAACGGTAAGCAGCCTTACTGATCCTTATTATGAAAGCCGGTTCATTTCCGGGGGAAGGGTAATTAATAATACAAATACGGCTATTAGCCGTTAGCTAACGGCTAATAGTTTTTTATCCTGCTTTTTTTGTAAGGATATAAAAATTCCTGTTTACCAAAAATGTTTTTTCATCATACCATTTCCCGGGTTTTATTGCCTGCCATTCGGTAGAGGGTTTTATCCATTGTTCTTTTTTACCAAATGAAACTTTTACGGGTAAATTGAATTGATCAACAGCATTCGTCCACCTATACGAAACAGTTTTATTTTCAATTTTATATTCAAGTGTTGGAACCTGTGTTGTTCTTAGATACTGGTCAAATATTTTTGAGAAGTTGAACCCCGCTTTTTCACTGATATAATTTTCTACCTGGGCTGTTGTTACTGTTTGATGATAGAAAGTCTTGTTTAAGCCTGTGAGTATCTTCCTGAATTTTTTATCTGATTTTATTATCTGGCGGATAATGTGGAGCATGTTACCACCTTTGGGATACATATCACCACTGCCTTCCTGGTTAACGCCATACGGGCCGATGATGGGGACATCATTGGATATATTTTTCCTGTTACCAACAGCATAATCATTGCCGGCTTCCGTTCCATAATAGTAATCTGTGAAAAGGGTTTCGCTGTAGTTTGTAAAGGATTCATGGATCCACATATCTGCAAGGTCATTGGATGTTATATTGTTTGCAAACCATTCGTGCCCGCTTTCATGGATGATGATAAAGTCCCATTTCAATCCCCAGCCGCTGCCAGACAGATCGCTTCCACGATATCCATTCTGGTATCCATTGCCGTAAGCAGTTGCACTCTGGTGTTCCATACCAAGGTGAGGCGATTCAACTAATTTATACCCGTCTTCATAAAAAGGAAAGGGACCAAACCAGTATTCAAATGCTTTCATCATGCGTGGGGCATCGGCGAATTGTGTTTTTGCTTTTTCAAGGTTATAATCCAATACCCAGTAATCCATATCAAGATTACCTTTCTTACCATCATATATTTCAGAAAAATGTGCATATTTTCCGATGTATGGGATGATGCAGTAATTGTTTATGGCACTTTTTACTTCCCAGCTATACATGGTATTTCCACCTGGTACGGAATGCTGTTCGGTGAGCCTTCCGTTCCCAACTGCTATTAAACTATCGGGAACGATTATATGCAGTATAGCACCGTTGTCGGGTTCATCGCTTTGCACATCTTTGCAGGGATACCATACACTTGCGCCGAGTCCCTGACAGGCAACACTCATCCAGGGGTTGTTGTTCTTATCTTTTTTCCATATCCAGCCACCATCCCATGGCGGACGGATCGCTTCTCTTGGTTTACCGTGAAAATAAACGGTTAAAGCCGTTCTAACAGGTTTATCCTGGTTTGGAATTAACTGAACCCAATACACATTTCCTTCCCTTGTAAATTTACAGCGTTGTTGTTCTTTTATAATGCTGTCTATTATCATCGGTTCCTGCAGATCCAGTTGCATGGTAAATACACCGCTATCCATATATGTAATGATATTCTTACCCTCAATGGTCTTATTAACATAATCTGGTTTTACAGTAAGCTCATAATGTAAAACATCCCAATGCATTCTTCCCGGGCCAATACTGCCACGCAGGGTATCGGCATTGGTAAAGCCCTTTTTATCTCCTAATGGTTGTGCAAAGGAATGCATAATGGATAATTGGATAATGGATAATGCAAGTACTGTTTTTATTGAATATTTTAACATGCTCTGATCTGTT
Source organism: Ferruginibacter sp. (assembly GCA_031385805.1). Lineage (GTDB taxonomy): Bacteria > Bacteroidota > Bacteroidia > Chitinophagales > Chitinophagaceae > Ferruginibacter. The sequence goes on along the minus strand of JANNBU010000179.1, from coordinate 4,096 downwards.
TTTTGTAAGGAATAAATCTAATCATAATTATTTACCCGTTAATTGAATATTTGATAAATGGCGAATTCAATGGATAATGGCTGGAACCGCTTAATTTTAGGTAACCAAGCAGCAATATGTTTCCACCCAGGCATAAATTATTAATTATTAATTATTCATTCTTAATTGTAATAATTGGTTTTATCACTTGTACATCCCACAACCATCCCCATAAAAAGATATTCCGGTACAATGAAACAAGCGGTATTGCAACATTAGATCCGGCCTTTGCAAAGAACCAGTCTGTCATGTGGGCCATTCACCAATTGTATAATACATTAGTAGAAGTGGATGAAAATATGCAGTTGAAACCTTCGCTTGCAAAACGCTGGGAATTTTCGGATGATAAACGCAGTATTGTATTTCATTTAAGGACCGATGTTTTCTTTCATGATGATGCAGTATTTCCCAGTGCAACAGGAAGAAAATTAATTGCCGAAGATGTGAGGTATAGCCTGCAAAGGATCATTGACCCGAAAACTGCCAGCCCCGGTTCGTGGATATTTAATAACAGGGTTGATAGCATTGCTGCTTTTAAAGTACTGGATGATTCTACTTTTCAAATAAATCTGTTACAACCTTTTCAACCCATATTGGGCATACTCAGTATGCAGTATTGTTCAATCGTAGCAAAGGAAGCGGTTGAAAAATACGGAACAGATCTTAGAAGACATCCTGTAGGAACCGGGCCATTCTCATTTGTAGCCTGGGAAGAAGGACAGGCTCTTATCCTAAAAAAGAATGAACATTATTTTGAGAAGGACAGCAGCGGCTATCGCTTACCGTATCTTGACGGGATCAATGTAAGTTTTTTTGATAGTAAGGCAACCGAGTTCCTGGAATTCCAACAAAAAAGATTAGATTTTATCAATGACATAGATGCTTCTTTTAAAGATGAGATCCTTACCAAGACAGGCAACTTAAAAAAAGAGTGGGAGGGTAAGCTTGAATTGCACAAGCATGCATACCTTAATATTGAATACCTGGGTATCCTTACCGATACCGGCAATGCACTTCTGAAGAACTCTCCATTGCGGATAAAAAAATTACGGCAGGCGATCAACTATGCGATCGACCGGAAAAAAATGATGCTCTACCTGCGTAATTCTATTGGTACAGCAGCAGAAAGTGGTTTTGTGCCGGCCGGGTTGCCATCTTACGATCCCTTGCTGGTAAAGGGATACAGCTATGACCTGGTAAAAGCAAAACAATTATTACGGGAAGCAGGATTTACTGCTGAAAATAGTATGCCAACTGTTAAACTGTTAACGATACCCAACTATTCAAACCTGGCAACCTATATTGCCAATGAATTAAAACAGGCAGGTATAAACGTAGAAGTAGAAGCCATCCGGAAAAGTTTATTGCTTGAACAAACCAGTAAATCACAAGCATTGTTTTTTAGAGGAAGCTGGATAGCGGATTACCCGGATGCTGAAAATTATTTAAGCGTTTTTTACAGTAAGAATCCTGCGCCACCCAATTATACGAGATTTAAGAACAACGAGTATGATCGCTTGTATGAAAGATCTTTAACTGAAGTAAACGATTCACTGCGTTATGATACTTACAGGCAAATGGACAGGATCATTATTGATGAAGCACCCGTTGTGCCATTGTGGTATGATATGGTTTTACATCTTGTCCATACTTCTATACAGCATTTTTCTCCCAATGGGCTGAACATGCTTGAACTGAGACAAGTGAAAAAAGAATAATTGTCATCCTGAGCGAAGCGAAGGATCTCATGATCGGTTTACAAAACACAGGAGGTCCCTCGCTGGCGCCAGGGATGACATAAAAAAGGACTGCCTTAAAAAGACAGCCCTAACTTCAAACTCAAGAAACAATTAATTCTTCGTTATTTTACTTATAAACTTATCCGTTGCTGTTGTAACTTCTAAAATATAATTTCCGTTAGATAAAGTGCCAAAGTCTTTCAGTACAACAATATTCTCACCTTTTTGTACTGTGATCTTGCGATTTACAACTTCCCTGCCATCAAATGACAGTATCCTGAATGTTGCGATCACATCTTCCTGGCTTGATAGTTTTACTTTTATATCACTGATGAAAGGATTGGGATAAACGCTAAAGCTTTCATTGCTGAACGAACCACTCAGTTTGATCACAATGATCTTTGAATAATTGTATTTACCATCATTGTCAACCATCTTCAGCCTATAGTAAACAATTTTTGAAACAGTGTTTACCGGATCAGTATAGGTATAGGTTTTCTTTGAAGAAGAATTGCCATTACCCAATACCGAACCTCTTTTTTCAAACTTAACAGCATCATCACTTCTTTCAATTTCAAAATGATTGTTGTTGATCTCAGATTCTGAAACCCATGTTAATAAACCATTGTTATTGGAAAGGATCGCAGTAAATGAACTCAGTTTCACATCCAATGGACCGCCTGTTGGTGAGATCACAGCAGTACCATCATCAATGAACTGATCGCCTGCCTGTGAATTGGCTGTGATCCTTGCAGTGTTTGTAACACTACCCGGCATCCACGGACCCTGTACTTTGAATTTTAATTCATAAGTACTTCCGATCGGTAATTGTCCGCCACTTGTTCCTGTCCAACCGGTACCAATAAAGAATTTTAAATAATCCCTTCCTGCATTTGTTCCCATCAGTGCATTATCGGTATCTGCGGCATCTGTTTTTATTCCTGCGGTGCAACCGGGAGCGCTTACAATTTCAAGTGTATTTGGTACATAAGTTACATTGGTTGGCAGTGAGTCTATAATGGTAGCGTTATAAGCTGCGCCAGGGCCCATATTGGTTCCACTCAATGTATAAGTCAATATTTCATTAGATTCAACAAGCGAATTGTTGTTTGCATCTTTAACAGATTTATCTAAGGTAATAACCGGGTCTTTCATCCTGATGGCAAAAGTGAAAACACTTGGGAAATACTGGTCTGCTTCTGTTCCAAATTGAATGGTTACAGAAGTAGCGTTTGGTAAGATATCATAACCTGTTCCTACATTTATTTCATCTATATCAATTCCCATCTGGTTATAATAATCAGGATTTTTTGTTCCTGTTACAAAACTTCCGTTCTTTGAAATGGTACCATTCCAGAAATTGGTTACCGGGTTCATTGCATTGCTTGCGGCAATATTATTTATTTTCAGGTAGTCACCTGCAGGGTTAGCTGCGCTTGCTCCTAAATTACCATCACCTTCCCAAACCATGGTTGCCATCAGAGCGTCTGAAGCTGCCAATGGGTTGTTTGGAACATTTAATCCGTTTAGTACTATTGTTTGTGTAATTGGTGTACCATTGTCATATACCTGCGAATAGCCGTCATAGATACGTACGCTTGTATAATCGGAAGAAGGGTTTTCGTAAGCAACTACGATAGACCAGCCCGCATAATGGCCACCAGATCCAACTGAACCCGGTGAAGCAGGAAGATCGGCAATGGTATAAGTGCCAGATCCGTTTGCCTGCAGGAATGCTGTAACGTCAACATAAGTCTGGTAAACAGTTTCTGTAGTGCTTAGTGAGAACAGATCCACGTTTGAAGCAGGTGCCAATGCAGCTGAATAACTGGCAGAAGTTCCCTTGCGGATCTTTATTTTACGCAATGTATCAGGTGAAGCTGTTACAATAGATTTATTGATCCTTCCGCCCCAGTACAATCTTGCAAACTTGATCGTATTGGTTCCTGCCGGTAATATTAAATTAGCAGATGAAGAATTTGTAGTTGCAGCACTGATACCGGTTAAACTCATATCAAAATAGCAATCATTACTATTTGCTGCATTCTGATGGATCTCCACTGCAATGATATTATTACCTGAAGTAAAATAACCTGCAGGGATAGATAAAGTAGCACCTGTTGTATAAGCACCGCCGGAAGATAAAGTATTATATGCGATCGTTTCAGCAGGCATATTTGCCCTTCCAACCTCAACACCATTTACATAAATTACAGCTCCGTCATCATAGCTGTAAACAGCATTGAACGAACTGTAAAGGGTAGGGTCAGCAATGGTTACATTTTTCAGGAAATAAGCCGTTGCATTTCCGCTTGTAA
>JANNBU010000174.1:0-17874 GCA_031385805.1 Ferruginibacter sp. | reverse complement strand
AAGCAGTCCGCTTCGACCAGGATAAAATGGCAGACAGTTTTAAAGTGCCGCACATGGGCTGGAATGAATTGATCATTAAAAAAGAAAGTAATCTTTTTAAAGATGTACGCCCAGATCACCGCTATTATTTTGTTCACTCCTACCACATGGTTTGCCTGCAGCAAACTGATATACTTGCAGAAAGCAATTATTCTTATAACTTCGTTGCTGCTGTTGAAAAGCAGCATATCATTGGGGTACAGTTTCATCCCGAAAAAAGCCACAAATTCGGAATGAAACTGTATGAGAATTTTATTAAATTTTATTAATAACCGGTATGCGGCGATTTAGGGTGATTCCTGTTTTAATGATGCACCAGGGAGGCCTGTACAAATCTGTTAAGTTTAAGAACCACCAATATGTTGGTGATCCTATAAATGCAGTGCGTATATTCAATGACAAGGAAGTGGATGAATTGATAATCCTTGATATTGATGCTTCAAAGGAGAACCGGGGTCCCAATATGCAGTTATTGTCGGAAATAGCCAGTGAAGCGTTTATGCCGATGGGTTATGGTGGTGGTCTTAGTAATATCGACCAGGTAAAACAACTGGTGTTTGAAGGATATGAAAAAGCCATTTTCAATTACAGCGCTGTTCACAATCTTTCTTTGATAGAACAATCGGCTCATTTATTTGGAAGCAGCAGTACCGTAGTATCAATTGATGTAGGAAAAAACTGGCTGGGCCAATATAAAGTGTATGAATTGAATGGTAAGAAATCGGTGGATATAAGTGTGACAGAGCTGGCCAAAAGAGTTGAGAGTGCCGGTGCCGGGGAAATATTCATCAACTCAATTGAAAAGGACGGAACTTTTGAAGGCTATGATATCCCGCTGATAAAGCAGGTATCCGCTGCAGTTAAGATACCTGTAATTGCAGCAGGTGGAGCTGCATCGGTGAACGATTTTAAAAAAGCAATACAGGAAGGCGGGGCCTCTGCGGTGGCTGCGGGAAGCATGTTTGTATTTCAACTGCCACATAAAGCAGTATTAATAACTTACCCTGATAGCGAAAGCCTCAACAGCATAATGAAGTAACAGTATGAACAAAAAAAAGGATTACCAGGTTTGTACACGCTGTGTGATGGACACAACAGACCCCGACATTTTTTTTGATGAGAATGGCATTTGTAACCATTGCCATGAATTTGACCAGGCAAAGGGGTTACATAACTTATCAGCAGAAGAAGCTAAACACAAATTGGATGAAGTGATGGCGATGATAAAAAAAGATGGCCAAAATAAAAGATATGATTGTATAACAGGAGTAAGCGGCGGTGTAGATAGTACTTATGCAGTTTATCTGTTAAAACAGCTCGGACTTCGGCCATTGGTAGTTCATCTTGATAATGGATGGAATTCTGAACTGGCTGTTCAGAATATTGAAAATATCATAACACGCCTGGGGTTGGACCTGCACACAAGAGTATTGAACTGGACTGAATTTAAGGAATTGCAATTAGCTTATCTCGAAGCATCTGTGTTAGACCTGGAAGCATTGACCGACCATGCCATTTCAGCAACCCTTTTTGAGCAGGCAAATAAATATGGTGTAAAATATATCATGGCCGGCACCAACAGGGTTACCGAAGCCATCCTTCCACTGAACTGGCGTTATGCAAATAAAACAAATGATGCTGTCAATATCAAAGCCATCAATAAGCAGTTCAGGAAAAAACCGATAAAAGATTTTCCATTACTGAGTTTTCAAAAACATGCATATTATTGGAAAGTAAAAAAGATACAATGGGTAAGCTTACTCGACTATGTTAACTACGACAAAGCCAACGCAAAAAAAATAATTGAGAACGAACTTGGCTGGAGGGATTATGGAGGGAAGCACTACGAATCTATTATAACAAGGTTTTACCAGGGATATATATTGCCAACGAAATTTGGCATAGATAAACGAAAGGCACATCTTTCCACACTCATTGTTTCAGGACAGATCACAAGAGATGAAGCATTGGACGAATTAAAAAAACCAATGATGGACGAAGCGGTTTTAAAACAGGATATGGATTTTGTTCCCAAAAAACTTGGTATCAGCAAAGATGAATTTGATGCCATTATGCAATTACCGGCGAAGGGCCATTATGATTACAAGACCGATAAAAAATTAAGGGAGTTCATCATTAATTTAAACAAGAAAATATTTAAATAAACCTGTCATGCCGAGCCTGCCTGCCGGTAGGCTGTGAACGGGGCATCTCACGAATGATTCCGTAGCCTGTATTGATTCTTATTTATATAAAACAATATCATTCTCCAATGCGATCAGTTTATTTTATCATACCTACAACTGGCATTGGTGGTGCAGAAAAAAGATTTATAGAACTTTGGTGCAGGCTGCACGAAAATGAAAAAAACTTTACTTTTAACCTGGTCATTTCGGAACAACTCCATGCTGCATTAAATCAGGTCCCGGAAATTTATAAAGTACTGCAACCCCTGGAAAAAAATATTGTAACATTCAATATTGATATGAACAGGTCAATATTCCGCTCACAAAAAGAATTGTACCGCTTTGTTTGTGAGCTGACAAATGCGGATGATATTTTACACTTCATCCTTTCTTTTCCAACATTTATTTTTCCGCTAAAACATACAAGAACAATTTATACTTTAACTGAAAGCAGTTTGCTGAATGTAAATATCAAAGGCAGGTTACTTTATTTATTGAATGTGATGCGGGCTCAATATGCCGATATCCTTGATCCTATAGTTCATAAAAAAATAAGCAGGTACTTTTTTTTCAAAAAGAACAGGATATGCCTTACACCGGGAAGCTTTGTTGATACAACGGTTTTTAAACCCGCTAATAATGAGGAGAAAGAAAATAATTTTGTTTTTTTAGGACGTTTTTTCTTTGTAAAACAGGTTATAAAGCTTTTGCAGGCAATTCCTGAACTATGCAGGAGGCTGGATGTTGCAGGTTTTGACGGGTATAAATTTATCTTTCTAGGATATGGACAATTAGAACAGGAAATGCATTCGATCATGAATCAACCGGAATACAAGAACTTGCCGGTAGAAATAAAAATGACCAATAACCCGGAAGAAATACTGGCAAAAAGCAAGGTCTTTTTTTCACTGCAGCTAAAAAATAATTATCCTTCCAAAAGTTTACTCGAAGCCATGGCAGCTGGCAACATACCCCTGGTAACGGATGTGGGAACAACCCGGATGATAGCAGCACCGGAATTCTCATATTATGTGCCGGAGCATTTTTCAGCATCCGATATTGCCAACCAGCTTATCAGTATTCTTTCATTGGATGATAGAGCGGTACAGTTAAAAAGGAGAGCAGCCAGGGATTTTGTAACCACGAATTTTGCCATAACCAACTCTGTAGTTTATTACAGCAATTTGTATAAAAAACTTATTTGAACAATACCTGCTATGCTTCAACGACTTGAACCGATAATTCTTTAATTTCGTACCTGTATTAATATTTCGATTCATGTGTGGTATTGCCGGTTTTATTGATTTCAACAATTCTTCATCTCAGGATATTCTAAAACAATGTACAGATGTACTTTCTCACCGTGGCCCCGATGGAAGCGGTTATGAGTTTTTTCAACATGATCATTGCCAGGTAGGTCTTGGTCATCGCCGTTTATCCATCATTGATCTGAGCGCCGCCGCATCGCAACCGATGTTGTACAAAAACTTCTCTATTATTTTCAATGGGGAAATGTATAACTATGCAGAAGTTAAAATTGAACTGCAAAAGCTCGGACATCAATTTATTACACATTCCGATACCGAAGTGATCCTGCATGCATGGGAACAATGGGGCACGGCCTTGATTGACCACTTTATCGGTATGTTCGTATTTATTATCTATGATATTGATAAAAAAGAATTGATATGTTTTCGCGACAGGGCAGGGGTAAAACCTTTTTATTACTATTGGGAGGATGGTTTATTTTTATTTGCCTCAGAATTAAAAAGTTTCCACAAACATCCCCGGTTCAAAAAGGAAATTGACCCACAGGCATTGCACCAGTTCCTTCAATACGGTTATATCCTTGCTCCATTGGCAATTTTTAAAAATACTTTTAAATTACTGCCGGGCCACTATTTAAAATTAAGCACTATAAAAAAAGAATATTCCATTCATAAATATTGGGATGTTTATGATCATTATAATAAACCCAAACTCGATATATCCGAAAAAGAAGCAAAGGATCATGTTGAAAAACTATTGGTTTCTGCCTGCCAGTACCGCATGGTTGCCGATGTTCCGGTGGGTGTTTTTTTAAGTGGCGGATACGACAGCACAGTCGTAACAGCCATCCTACAGGCAAACCAGCAGGAAAAATTAAAAACCTATACCATTGGATTTTTTGAAAAGGATCACAACGAAGCTGTATATGCTAAAAAAGTAGCTGAGCATCTTAAAACAGATCATGCCGAACATTATTGCACCACCAAAGAAGCGCAGGAGATCATACCGGATATTCCTTTTTATTGTGATGAACCATTCGGGGATTCCTCCATTATTCCAACAACCCTGGTAAGCAGGCTTGCCAGGAAGGAAGTTGCAGTGGCGCTAAGCGCTGATGCAGGCGATGAAACTTTTGCCGGGTATAATAAATATCCACTGGCACTTTATTTTCTCAGGTTAATAAACATGTTTCCCCCTTTCATAAAAGGGCCTGTAGGAAAATTATTGCCCTACACACCCGATTTCTTACTGAAAGCTATATCCAGGAACTCGGCTGCACCTATAAAAAAGAAGCGCTTGTCCATATTGCTGCAACTGCCAAAAGTTACGGCATGCAGGGTGAATGACGACCTGCTTTCTCAGGTATATACTAGTGAACAGCTTCAGCAGTTGCTTACTGATAAAACGCAGCAAGCTGAGTCCTTCTTTACTTCAGAAAATATGCTAAACCCTGCATTGGGCGAATTGGATAAGCTGCTGGCCATCGATTATAAAACATATATGCCCGATGATATCCTTGTAAAAGTGGACAGGGCGGGAATGAGTACTTCTTTAGAAGGCCGGGAACCTTTACTCGATCACAGGATCATTGAATTTGCCGCACAGTTGCCGGAGCATTTAAAAATGAAAGGTGACAATAAAAAATATTTACTCAAACAAATAGTACATGATTATGTTCCTAAAGAAATGATGGAGCGCCCTAAAATGGGTTTTGGTGTACCGGTTTTTGACTGGCTCAGAAATGATCTTCGTTATTATGCGGAAGAATATATGAATGATGCTTCATTTGAAAAACATGGGTTGTTTAAGATGGATGGCGTAAAGCATATCATACAACGGTTCTATAAAGGCGACAGAAATTACAACAGCCTTTTCTGGTACCTGCTGATGTTCCAGATGTGGTATAAAAAATGGATGGCATAAAGGAGTTCAAACAATCTTTGATGAAAAATATTCTTTTCATTTCTTATGATGGCATGACAGATCCACTTGGGCAAAGCCAGGTGATACCATACTTATCTGCTTTGACAAAATTTGGTTACCGGTTTACGATCTTAAGTTGCGACAAACCTGAAAAATTCATCGAAAATAAAAATTATGTTGAAAACCTGATTGCGGGTTATCCTATTAAATGGGTAAGTATTCCCTATCATAAAAACCCACCGGTACTTTCTTCCATATATGATTACCTGATGCTGAAGAAAAAAGCAAAACAACTTCAAAAAGCAAATAATTTTGACATGGTGCATACAAGGCCGGGGCTTCCTACCCTTGTGGCTTTGTGGATGAAGAAAAAATATGGAGTAAAATTTTTAAATGATGTAAGGGGTTTCTGGGCCGATGAAAGAGTTGATGGGGGCATGTGGAATGTAAAAAATCCGGTGTTTAAGGCGATATATAATTTTTTTAAAAAACATGAGTATGAATGCCTGGAAGCTGCGGATCATATAACATGTCTTACACATGCTGCTAAAAAGGAAATACTTACCTGGCAAAATGTAAAGGGACAGCCACTACCCATTCGTGTTATACCCTGTAGCGCAGACCTGGAATTATTTGATCCACAGCATATTGACCCGGTAATCAAACAGCAATTCGGTAAAGAATTGAACCTGCAGGATACTGATATTGTTTTTTCTTATCTCGGTTCTATCGGAGGCTGGTATCTTACAGATGAAATGATGAGATTGTGTAAAATGTTAGCTGATAAGATTCCGGCGGCAAAATTTTTGTTCATCTCGCCTCATCGCCACGAAGTAATTACTGCAGCTGCTGAAAAACAGGGCCTGGATGCCGGTAAGATCATTACCCGGGAAGCCAAACGCCACGAAGTACCGGTATTGCTATCTTTCAGCAGTTATTCAATATTTTTTATTAAACCCTGTTATTCAAAAATATCTTCATCACCTACAAAACACGGGGAGATCATGGCAATGGGTATTCCCGTTATTACAAACAGTGGTGTAGGCGATGTGGCAGAGATCGTTACCAGGTACAGGACGGGTTATATCGTGAATGATTTTTCAGAAAATGAATTTGCTGCTGTGGTAAATAAGGTTGCAAATGAAAATAATTTCAACAGGGATGAGATCAGGAAAGCAGCATTTGATTTTTATTCTTTATCCGAAGCAATTGAAAGTTACCGGGAAGTTTATGCAGCAATTTTTAAATAACCATCAAACTTTTTTGCCGATTGCATGATAAAAAGGGGTTAACGGGCTTATCACAATATTATCCAATCCGCAATTACGCATCATATCTTCTACCTGTTTTTTCGAAAAACGCTGTTCCAGGCTGGTGCCGAATTTATCTAATGCATCATTACGTATCACAAAAAAAGATTTATTGTTGTAAGCACTGAGTGGCATTTTAACGGCAACCCTTCTAAGCCCCATCAAAACCAAAAACCTTACCCATAAAACCAATGGCATGTAAATAACAATGGCAAGTATGTCACAAACAAACCTCTTAATACCTGCGGGAAATTTGCAAACAACTTTTCTTATCAGGTTGCTCAGCCAGTATAAGGTCTTGAACCACCAGCCCCTCGTTTCGAGATTATGATACAGGTAACAATAAAAATATCCGCCTTTTTTTACTTTTTTCACACAATCTTTCATAGCCTGTTGGGTATCGGGTATATGATGTAATACACCCACACTCATGGCAAAATCAAAAGTTTCGTCTTCAAATGGGATCGTTTCTATACTTGCTTTGGTAAGCCGTACATTTTCGATCTTTCCCAGGAGTTTATCTGCGGCAAAGATTGCATTGCTTGGGTCAATGGCTTCAATAAAACCAACTTTGCCTGTCAGGAATTTTGTCCAGCGCCCGGTGCCACAACCAATATCAAGCGCATAAATATTTTTATTTACAACAGTTTCATCAAGAATATCGAAATATTCTTTTGCAATGTTTGCAATGATCTCATCCGAAAAATCATGAAATTTCAACCACTCATCTCCGAATGATTGCACTACCTTATTGTCTATATTTTCTCCTTCGGTAGAAAATATTGCAATATCCCTGTTGCTGGCCTTTATATATTTTAGTGGTTCCTTGTTATATGTTTTTTTCATACTGGCTTGGCAAAAATAAGGGATAACAGTATTTATAAGCATGCTAATTTTAACCGGTCATTTTATTAATAGATCATGATTGATAAATCAGGATAGTTTATTTTACTATTTTTAGCATGTTGTGCTATTTATCTTTTATATAAATTCAATACTACGCCATCGACAAGCTCAGACTGACAGCTTTCTGTCATGTTGAGCTTGTCGAAACATAGACAGAAAGCGACCTTAGGAGTAAAAATTTATTTTAATAGCACAATATGCTATTTTTACAATATTCCTATAAATAAAATTGAATTATAACAGATGGCTACCCGTTATTTAATTATCGGCTCAGGTTTTTCAGGTTGCGTGCTTGCCAATTGCCTTTTAAAAAATATCGATTGCCAAATTGATATATGGGATGAAAGGGAACACCTGGGCGGTAATTGCCATACTTCCCGCGATACAGAAACCGGGATTATGGTCCATCACTACGGGCCTCATATTTTTAATACCGACAAAAAAGAGATATGGGATTTTGTAAACAGTTTTGGAGAATTCAGGCCTTATGTTCACCGGGTGAAAGCTTTGAGTAAGGACAAAATTTATTCCTTGCCCGTAAACCTGCTTACCATTAACCAGTTTTTTAATAAAAATTTTTCTCCGCAGGAAGCAAAAGCATTTCTTGAAACACTTGCCGACAGATCTATTGGCGAAGCAAATAATTTTGAAGAACAGGCATTGAAATTTATTGGCAAAGATCTGTACAAAGCATTTTTTTACGGTTATACAAAAAAGCAATGGGGTTGCGAGCCATCCGAATTGCCCGCATCAATTTTAAAAAGAATACCGGTACGGTTTAATTATGATGACAACTACCACAATAATATGTACACCGGTATACCCGTTGATGGCTATACAGCAGTAATGCAAAAAATGATCGACCACCCAGCCATTAAAATTTCACTGAATAAAAAATTTCACCCTGCCGATGATGTAAGTTCTTACAACCATGTTTTTTATACCGGCCCGATTGATGCATATTTTAATTACAATGCCGGCAGGCTTGGTTACCGGACCGTTACATTTGAACAGCATTATGCGGAAGGAGATCACCAGGGGCTTTCGCAAATGAATTTTTGCGACGAAGAAATACCATATACAAGAATTGCCGAGCACAAGCATTTCACCCCATGGGAAAAACATGATAAAACTATTTATTTTAAAGAATTCAGTAAAGAAACTACAGAAGAAGACCTGCCCTATTATCCTAAACGATTAGCCGCAGATAAACTGGTATTGGAGAAATACAGGCAGCAGGCACAATCATTAAAAGGCGTTTCATTCCTCGGGCGGCTTGCCACATACAGGTACATGGATATGCATCATGTGATCGGTGAAGCCATGCAGTTTGCAGGCACATTTATCAACGATCTCAAAAATAACAGGGCATTACCCGTTTTTTCAAATGAAGAAAATTTTTAGTTTTTAAAGATGATGAGGCGAAAAAAAATATTGGTAATATGTCCTCACCCGGAAAATATAGCGCCGGGACAAAGATTAAAATACGAACAATATTTTAATAACTGGAGAGAGAATGGATATGATATTACCGTATCGCCGTTTTTTTCCTGGAGGATGCAAAGCATTCTGTATACCAAAAACAATAAACTCGAAAAAACATTCTGGGTATTAAGGGCTTATTTAAAAAGGATCGTAACTGCCTTTTCATTAAAACAATATGATCTTGTTTATGTTTTTTTATGGGTAACACCATTTGGATATCCATTGATGGAAAAACTTTATGTAAGTATTAACCGCAATATGATTTATGACATTGACGATGCTATTTTTATGAAAGCAGAAAGTGTCGTAAACAGGTCTATTGATTTCATTAGAGGAAGAAGCAAGCCTTTTTTTTTAATGAAACACGCAAAACACGTTATTGCCTGCACACCTTTTTTAACCGAAGTAGCAGCTACCTACAATCCAAATGTTACAGATATTTCTTCTACCATTAATACCGATACTTACCTGCCGGTAAATAATTACCGGAATGACCACAAGATCATACTTGGCTGGAGCGGAAGCCACAGTACATCTCCCTTTTTAAATCTTTTGAAAGATGTATTGCTGGAACTCCAGGCAAAAATGCCCTTTAAACTTTTGGTGATAGGAGATGCCTCATTTAATATTGAGGGTCTTGATGTGGAAGCAATTCCATGGAGCGTGGAAAATGAAATTCCAACATTGCAGCGGTTTGATATTGGCCTGTATCCTTTGCCGTTGGATAATAAATGGGTACTTGGTAAAAGCGGGTTAAAAGCATTGCAGTATATGGCTGTAGGCCTTCCTGTTATAGCAACCGCCATCGGGGCCAATTACCGTATCATAGAACATGGTAAAACAGGATTCCTTGTTAAAACAAAGGATGAATGGGTAAACCAGCTGCTTATCCTCATGTCTGACCCTTCATTGAGAAAAAATATAGGCACAGCCGCCCGGCAAAATGTAGAGGAAAACTACTCTATTCACGCCACAGCACCGGTTTACATGGAAATTATTGAAGCCGCTTCTAAAAAATAAACGAGCGTATTTTCGCACACTCTCCTATAGTAGTTTTACTCCATTTTATTGTACATGCAATAATGATTTTCAGCCTTCGTTATAGATAATAGCATCCAATTTATCTTTTAAAAAACCAAAATTCCAGTCGCATGGAAAAGGCTATTGCCGTGGTTGTTTCATACAACCGACAATCACTTCTATCTGAATGTATCGCTGCACTTAGAAATCAAACACGCAAACTTGACGCTATATTGGTAGTTAACAATGGCAGTACCGATAACACCGAAAAATGGTTACTGGCACAACCCGATGTATTTTTTATTACCCAAAAAAATGTTGGTTCAAGTGGTGGATTTAATACCGGGATATCCTGGGCTTATAAGCACGGATATTCATGGATATGGTGCATGGATGATGATGGTTATCCCAAAGAAGATGCATTGGAAAATTTATTAAAAAATGAAACACCTGAGTGTTCTTTGCTCAATTGTGCAGTGGTAAATAAAGAAGATAAAAAAACTTTCGTCTGGAAAACAAAAGACTATAAAACGATCAACGAAGTAGATGTAGCTATCATACCCGGCATTGGCCATCCTTTTAACGGAACTCTCTTGCACAGGACCATCGTTGAAAAAGTTGGCGTTCCCCGGAAAGCTTTATTTCTTTGGGGTGATGAAACAGAATATTATTACAGGATCGTAAAACAACATAAAATTCCTGTATATACTGTTACAAACAGTATCCATTACCATCCTGCAACAGCATTTACTTTTAAACAGGATTGGGATCATAAAACTTCCTGGAAGATGTATTTCTATGTGCGCAACAGGCTGCACGTTCACAATGCAAAATTTGCCAATAAAGTACTCGCATTGGTTAATTATAGTTTTTTCCTGCTTGCATTTGCAGGGATCATTATGTTTTATCAAAAAACAGACAGGTTAAAAAAACTGAATTTCATGATATGGCCAATGACTGATGCCATTAGTAATAATTTTTCAGCAACTCCTGCCCTGATATTAAACAAGCTGAACAAGCCTGAAACAAAAACTTTTCAGTTTGGTACAAACTGGAAGAATTTATGGCAGGGGATATTAGCACCTTTTTCAATACAACGATCCGGTAATACCGTAAATGGATAGACCGTAAAAATATTAAACCCCTGAAACCGCAACTGCCTGGATTTTATCCGGGCTTTTTTTTAGTTTATTATTAAAATCCAGTATCAGGAAAAGTGAAATGAGGTAAAAAGGAATACCCGGGATCTTATACCTTACGAGGGTGCCGAAATTAAGTGTTGTGGCTCCAACGAACAAAGCAAATAGCAATGAATAAAAAAAGCAGTACAAAATGGTAGGGCTTTTTATAATGGTTCTGAAAAATCGCAGTATCCCCACTTTTTTTAAAGTATACAATGTGAAAAGCATCAGCGCAAGACTTTCTAAGGAAGAGAGCAGCGTGGATAGCTTTTTCGATTCCCAGATAAAGGGCCGGAAGAGCGTAGCTATAATGGCGGCCGGGGCAATTTTAGCAAGGCTGCCCGCACTGCCGTCAAAATCAACCCCAAGTGAAAAATTTGATTCTACAAAAGCTGCCTGGTTCTCATAATTTACCTGGTAATTTTTAATGCCCTCGGCAATACCTTTTGAGGCATAACTACTAAGGGCTCCCTGTATGCTGCTGGCAATTTTTACAAAACCCAGTATACTGCCTATAAAAAACCCCAATACCAGCAATGCTTTTACTACAGGGTTTTTTATCAGGTTAACATTCTTTAAAATTAAAAACAATATAAAAAAAGGAAGATAAGCTACCAGGATATATATTTTAAGTGAAATGAGAAAATAACCAAAAATAAAAAGGATGATGATGTTCTTTATCAAATTGTTTTTAGTGTAAAATATGCTGTACAGAGAATAGGTGATCCAACCCAAAGCTCCTGTGCAGATCGGGTCTTTCAGAATTCCCGAACTCCAGAAAACAAATGTAGGCAGGTAGAGTATCGCAATGGCAAATTGTTTGTGCAGGTGTGGGTATTGTTCGTAAAAAAATCGAAATAGCCGCCATACACCCGTAAATGATATCATAGAGAATACCAGGTTTATTGCCATGAATTTTCCAAAAGTAAAAAAACTGAAAATGGTAACCAGCCGCGTAACCATGAAATTACTTTCTTCATTGAAGTATCCGCTGTTGTCAATATTTGCTAATAATGCCTGGTCGAAATCTTTCCCGGTGCCCATCAACAGCTCAATATTGGATGGATTTTTTATGATCATTTTGGCAATATTTATTCCTTCCGGGTAATACAATCCTGTGGTATCGCCCGGCGACAGGTATAATACAAATATGCTGAATGCAAATGTTCCCCATACCTTTATCCAGAATGCCTGCTTGTGATATTTTCTTAACAGGGCACTGTCATACCTTTTCCTTCTGGCAGAAAATATTAAATTGAAAATAAAAACGTAGATGAAAAAAAATATAAAATCAAGAATATCCATCGGGGTTATTAAAAAAGTTATCTCCTGCTAAAATTATATTTAATAAGGATTGGACAAATTTATCCTAAAATATCGTTTGCCATTCAATAATATGCAGTTATTTTGCCCAAAGTAAAGCATTTCAAATGTGTGGAATCGCCGGGTCGGTCAATCATAAATTATCATACAGTGCCATTAATTCAGTGATGATTCACCGGGGCCCCGATGGACAAAATGGTTTTTTAGACGACAATGTTGATCTTTTTCATCTTCGATTATCCATAGTTGATATTGAAGGTGGGGCACAACCCATGCATCTCGACGATCGCTTTACGATCATTTTCAATGGCGAAATTTACAACCACAAAGAGATACGGCAGCAGTTTAATATTACCGGCCATACCCATTCCGATACAGAAACATTGTTGCTTTTATACCGGAAATTAGGAAAGGACATGCTGCAATGGCTCGATGGCATGTTTATAATAGTGATCTATGATAAGCAGGAAAAACAACTCTTCATTGCAAGGGATCGTGCCGGAAAAAAACCACTTTACATATATAATGACGCTCAAAAAATAGTTTTTGCCAGTGAACTTAACTGTCTTAAAAACCTGTTGCCGCTGAGGGCAGACCCCGATAATTTTTATCATTATACCCGGATGGGTACTTTTTACAGGAAGCTTACACCCTATAAATATGTGACCGAACTTTTGGCAGGAACTTATCTTGAAATTGACTGTAAAAATTTAAAATGTACCGAACAAAGATGGTGGAATGTTCATGATTTTTATACGAAAGAAAATGAAGATACATTCAATGAAAGCCTAACGAAAGTTGATGGGTTTTTGCATACAGCCATAAAACGAAGGATAAATTCAAGTGATCTCGAAGTTGGTTGTTTCTTAAGTGGCGGCATTGATAGTGGTCTGGTTACCTCCATTGCCCGTGAATACAATAATAATTTAAGAACATTTACCGTTTCATTCAAAGGCGAATACGATGAAGCCCCGCTGGCAAAACTTGTAGCAGAAAAATATCACACCAATCATACCGAAATAAATATCTCTTTTGATAATCTTGCCGATGATGTTGAACATATTTTAATGAATTACGGCGAGCCTTTTTTCGACAGCTCAGCCATTCCTTCTTTCTATGTAAGCAGGGAAGCAAAAAAACATTTAACCGTTATTTTAAATGGGGATGGGGCAGATGAATTGTTTGGCGGATACAGGCGTTATGTACCCTTTTCAAAATACGATTTCTTTAAAAAGAATTTATTTGTAAAAAATACGGCTGCTATTTTAAAAAATGTTTTGCCGGCGCCTCACAATAAAAAATCAGCATACAATTATTTATACAGGCTTGCTGCCATGGCTTCCAAATCGAGCTTAGATATTTATTTATCTGCCGGGGTTGATATTATGGAAGATCATGAGGGCAATATCATTCAGCCTTCTTTTGATTATATGCAACCGCTTAAGCAGGATTTTGAAACCATAGCTTCATCAAACCTCAGCGGCCTGCAAAAAATAATGAACATGGATTTTGATACAAACCTGTTCAGCGACCTGTTGGTAAAAATGGATATTGCCACCATGGCAAATTCACTGGAAGGCCGCAGCCCGTTCCTGTGCAAAGAATTATTAGAATATGCCCCCGGGATGAACAACAAATACAAAATAAACGGCAGCACAACAAAATACCTGTTGCGAACACTTTCAAAAAAATATTTACCCGAACAATTGGTAAACCAACCAAAAAGAGGCTTTGAAATTCCGTTGAAGAATTGGGTAGATCATGAACTTAAAGATATCATTCATGATTATGTAGGGGCACCGAATGCTTTTAACAAAAACATTATTGATAATAACTTTACACAGCAGCTTTTAAATAATAAAGTAAAGATCGCTTCAGAAAAAAGAGCCAAAATTTTATGGATGTTGTTTTCTATGGAAGTATGGTATAAGAAAATTTACATGAAGTAAAAAAATATGAAAGCAAGGATCGCCATTATAGAAAATAATATTATTGCCACCAATACAATAAGAGAAAAACTCAGCAAAACATTGGTGGAAAACGGCTATGATGTAACCATATTAACAACAGGAACTGCAGAAGACCTCGAACAAGCCAGGCAAAAAGGATTTAAAGTAATAGATGTAAAGGGAAGCACTCAAAACCCACTCGACATTTTTACTTACATGCGGAATATTAAAAAAGCACTGAAATTTACCCGGGCTGATGTCTGTCTTACATTTACCATACGTCCTGCTATCTGGGGAAATGTTGTTACCCGCCAATTGAATATTCCTACCATTACAAATATTACCGGTATTGGCCCCCTGTTTGCCCGAAAAAATATCGCATACAGGGCTGCAAGAACATTGTATAAATTTGTATTGCAAAAAACGTATAAGATTTTTTTCCAGAATTACGATGATCTGAATATATTCCTGGAAAAAAAATTCATAAAACCAGAAAGAGCAGAACGAATACCGGGCTCAGGAATAGATCATGAATATTACATGCCTTTGCAAAGAAGGCAAAAAGACGACAGGTTCATTTTTTTATTTATCAGCAGGCTGGTAAAAGACAAAGGAATTCTTGAGTATGTAGAAGCTGCACAGATATTAAAAAAGGAATTACCAACGGCTGAATTTCGGGTATTGGGCCCTGTTTGGTTGCAGAATTTAAAAGACAATACGGTAACAGAATCAGAAATTAAACAATGGGTAAAAGATGGTATTATAAATTATCTCGGCGATGCAAAAGATGTAAGGCCACATATTGCATCAGCCGATTGCATCGTACTTCCTTCTTACCGCGAAGGAACAAGCAATGTGCTGTTAGAAGCCTCCAGTATGGAACGACCCTGCATAACCTGTAACACAACCGGCTGTAAAGAAATAGTGGCCGATGGCATAACCGGCTTTTTGTGCAAAGTGCAGGATGCAGCGGACCTCGCAGAAAAAATGAAAGAAATGTACCGGCTTACCGGTGAACAAAGAATTGAAATGGGTGTAAAAGCCAGGCAAAAAGTGATAAAGGAATTTGATAAACAAATTGTGATCGATGCTTATTTAAGGGCAATAGAAAAAATTAATTTTTAACATGAGCCACAGCACGCTTTCAATAGACTGGGAAGATTTTGGACAGTTGCTTTGCATGTATCATTATGATAAAGTAACTGAACCGGTAAATGGAGCGCTCGAAAGACAAACATCTATCATGCTTGATATGATGGAGGAGACCCATTGCAAAGCCACTTTCTTTATCCTCGGTGTAACAGCAAAATACCGGCCGGCATTGGTAAAAAAGATCGCAGCACATGGACATGAAATTGCCATTCATGGTCAGAATCATAAAGCCATGTTTACACTTACACCTGATGAGGCCAGGAAAGACCTGCAGGAAAGTATTGATATCGTATCAGGAATTACAGGCGAAAAAATTTATGGTTACCGTGCCCCTTTCTTTTCAGTGAATGAAACAAATTTATACCTGCTGGATATCCTGGCAGATCTCGGCCTGATGTATGATAGCAGCATCTTTCCCAAAAAAATGCCCCGTTATGGCATTGAAGGATTTAATGAAAAAGATGCTTTATATGATCTGCCAAATGGCAAACAGATCGTAGAACTTCCACTTACCATTGCTGATTATTTTAATACAAAATGGGCTGTATCAGGTGGTGGTTATATTAGAACAATGCCTAAGCTAATCGTGAATAAGATTTTTCGGGATTTCGAAAAGCAGCAAAAGGATAGCATGATCTACATGCACCCTTATGAATTTGATACAAAAAGACTGGACGTGAGGTCAAATTTTCCTCCCGGGGCAAACTATTCAAAATTAAAAGTACATGCCCTAAATTTGCGCTGGAATTTATTCAGGAATTCTATCCGGGAAAAAATAAAAGAATTATTAAAACAACATCAATTTAAAACCTGTTTACAAAAAGCAACTTATGTCAAAGAAAACAGAATCAGTACAAAGTTATTGGGACGCCAGGAGTGAACTCTTTGGAAATTATTACAAAAAACCATCCTCGTTTGATCGTGTATTCAGAAAAGGAGTATATGAAAGACAGGCCGTAGCGGTAAAAGCCTGCAAGGAAATACCCAATGCCAGCGTTTTGGATATTGGCTCAGGCCCAGGCGTGAACAGCGTTTCTTTAATTAAGAACGGAGGCGCTTCTCATGTTTTTGGTGTCGACTTTGCACAACACATGATTGATTATGCCAATAAAACTGCAAAGGAAGAAGCTGTTGCAGCAAAATGTACATTCGTATTAGGCGATGTACTTACCTATGATTTCGGCGGAAAGAAATTTGATTATGTGTATGCTTTGGGAGTTTTTGATTACATTGAACAGGCACAGGCATTGCTGTCGAGGATGAGCCAGTTGTCAACAGGGTCTTTTATGGCTTCCTGGCCCGAAAATGGATTACGCATGGCATTGCGCAGGTATCGTTACACATGCCCGTTGTTTCATTATACCGAACAACAGATCATCGAACTGCATAAAAAAGCAGGGATACCAATTGAGAAATTGGAAATAATTAGAATTGGTGGTGGATGGGCTACAGTGGCGCATAAGTAACACGTTTAAGTCGTTTAAAGGTTTAACGTATGATGTTAACTAACTTTCAAATGTCTCTAAACCCTTAAACGATTTAAACCTTTAAACCTTTTAACGTATGATACTAATCGGTTATTCGGGACATTCCTACGTTGTACATGGCATTTTTGATGCCCTGGATAAGAAGATTACCGGTTATTTTGATAATCAGGAAAAAACCACCAACCCATATAACTTAAAATATCTTGGTAAAGAAACTTCAGAAGAAGCATTTACTGTTTTAAAGAATGATGAATTTTTTATTGCGATAGGCGACAATACCATCCGTCAAAAGATATATGAGAATTTTGCAGCACGTGGTTGTATGCCTGTGAATGCGATCCATCCTTCCGCAGCAATAGATCCAAGATCAAGCCTGTCGAAGTATGGAATAATGATTAGTTCCAATGTTTCCGTTAATGCACTTTCGAAGATCGGTAATGCTGTTATTTGTAATACAGGCTGCATCGTTGAACATGAATGCGAACTGGGAGATTTTGTTCATATCGGCCCCGGTACTGTATTGTGTGGCAATGTAACTGTGGGGAAAGGAACTTTTATAGGGGCGAATGCCGTGGTAAGGCAGGGTATTCAAATTGGCGCAAATTGTATTATTGGCGCAGGTGCAGTTGTTATAAAAGATATTC
>JANNBU010000091.1:0-2743 GCA_031385805.1 Ferruginibacter sp. | reverse complement strand
AATAAATGGAAAGAAAATTATTTGTTTCAACAAAAGAGGCAAGCAGTATGATCAATATGGTTCCAATAACAAGCCTGAAAAGATTCATGCTTGCAACAGTCATCAGCCTGCCCGCTTTTGTAAAAGGGAAAACACAGATGGCCCAGCAAAAGGTTCCGGCCAATGCTATTAATATTCCAACGGATGTCATATGTTTTGGTTGCTTTGCATTTTATGCCAGGTTACGATCTGCCAGTACATTGATCAATAAAATTTTCAAAAATAATTTTATTCGGCCCAATCCTTTTTTATTTCCTGATAACTTAAAAGATTCTTTAAAAATATATTTTGTTTGAGGTAATAACGACATCACTTCATTTATTTCATGTTTGTATTTCTGTTGTTGTTGTTTTAATGATTTTTTTATAAAAAGCATAACCAGAGGACCTATGATCAAATACCAAACAAGTATTATCAATATTGAACGCAACACAATATTCATTATAATATTTTTTGGAATGATCGAATGTGCCGGCCACAGGTAGGATTGTATAGATAATGCAACAAGCACAAGTAACAGGATTATGAATACCGGTTTTAGTTTATGCCTGCTTCCATCTTTTTTTGTTACGATTGTTGAAGCATTTTTTTTATCGTCAATGATAAAGGAAGGATAATTGTTCTTCCACCCGGCAGATGCTTTGGCAAGCCTTGCTGCTGCAATACCTGCAAAAATTCCCATCAACGCATGTATAATAATATAACCGGATGCAAGTTTGAAACTATATTCAGTTAGTTCTTTTTTACCGGTAGTTTTCTGAATGAATGTATCTACAGCTTCCCAGAAATCAGTTCCGGAAAAGATAAGAAGTACCAATATCCTTTGTACCGCAGATTCTATCAATGCAAGAAAGCCCAATATAACTGCTGCAATCTCAAAATAACGCCGCCTGCTGAAAAGCAATTGGCCCATTAGTCCCTGGAAAAAAACAGCCAGGTATGCAGTTGGTGGACTGTGTGGGCTTAGCATCAGTTTAAATATGGCAACGATTACCGTGGCTTTTATGATAGCAGACCGGGAGGGAACATAATAAGCAATGAGTGTAATGCAGGTGATGGCAAGGCTGCTAACAACCAGTCCGGTGAACGGAAGTTTTGCCGCATGCATAATGCCGCCGGCAAAGGCTTCACAAATAACCCATAAAGCAATTAAGCGATAATAAACTTGTTTGCTATATTCACTGTGCTGATACTGGTTCATTTATTCAATTATCTTAACTTTATCGCTCATTAAAAAATTAGTTTGATACAATTTATATTAAATAATAAGGAAATAAAAACTGCGCTGTCGCCCGGGCTGACCCTGTTGGATTTTATCCGGTATCAACAACAACTCACCGGTACAAAGATAGGGTGCAGGGAAGGTGATTGTGGTGCCTGTACCATATTGACAGGCGAAATAAAAAATGATAAACTGGTTTATAGCAGTGCAACCAGTTGTCTCATGCCATTGGGCAATGCAAATAGGAAACATATTGTAAGCATCGAAGGCATAAATCTCGAAGACCTGAATGTTATGCAACAGGCTTTTGCAGAAGAAGGTGCTACACAATGTGGTTTTTGTACACCGGGATTCATTGTATCATTGGCCGGGTTTTGTATGAGTGAAAAGGATCCAACATATTCAGATGCTATTGATTCGGTAAATGGAAATATCTGCCGTTGTACCGGGTATAAATCTATTGAAAGGGCTGCCGCTACACTCAATAAAAAAATGCAACAACGGAATGGAACTGATGCATTGCAATTTGCTGTTGAAAATAAAATGATCCCTGCTTATTTTTTAGGTATAAAGGACAGGCTCCAAAAAATAAGTACATCTGCCAGAGTGCAAAATAAAAACGGGGCAGCTTCAAAATATTTGGGTGGTGGTACGGATCTGTATGTTCAACAGCATGATACGATCGTTCATGAAGAAATCGATTTTCTTTTTGACAAACAATTGCTGAACGGCATTTCTAAAAATGGTAATGAGTGTGAAATAGGTGCTGCTACAACAGTTACAGATATTGCACTGTCCCCGATCTTTAAGGATTATTTCCCTGACCTGGATCAATACATCAAATTAGTTTCTTCTACCCAGATAAGGAATATGGCTACCGTTGCGGGAAATTTTACAAATGCATCACCCATCGGCGACCTTACAATATTTTTTCTTGCATTGGATACAAGGTTAAAATTAACTGATGGAAAAAGTAACAGGGAAATACAATTAAAGCATTTTTACAAAGGATATAAATCACTTGATAAAACCGCAGCAGAAATTATTGAAAAAATATATTTCGAATTACCCTGTAAAAATGATCTGTTCAATTTTGAGAAAGTTTGTAAAAGAACTTACCTCGATATTGCCACTGTAAATACAGCTATTCATTTGAGCATTGAAGCTGGTTTAATAACTGCTGCGGGATTATCTGCAGGTGGTGTGGGGCCAATTCCAACTTATCTTTTTAAGTGCAGTGAATTTTTAATTGGTAAAAAGATATCTGTTGAATTGATTTCAGAACTGGTCGCATTGGCACAAACGGAAATATCACCTATCAGTGATGCCCGTGGCACGGAAGCATATAAACGATTGCTGTTATCACAATTGATAAAAGCACATTTCATAAAATTATTTCCGGAATTATCATTAGAACAATTAATTCAGGCATGATACCAATCATCCTCACCTCTCCTCCAGGAGAGGGGCTGGGGGTGAGGT
>JANNBU010000084.1:0-1528 GCA_031385805.1 Ferruginibacter sp. | reverse complement strand
AAAACCGTTATCTCTTTAAAGAATTTTTTAGGGTTTAAGTTGGTTAGTTTTTTAAACTC
The DNA here is from genome assembly GCA_031385805.1 of Ferruginibacter sp. Taxonomy (GTDB): domain Bacteria; phylum Bacteroidota; class Bacteroidia; order Chitinophagales; family Chitinophagaceae; genus Ferruginibacter. The sequence continues at coordinate 1,469 of JANNBU010000084.1, read as the reverse complement.
CCTGATAAAATAAGATTGGTCGGCATAATTGTTATCATAAGAAATACTGGTCAATGACTTTATTTCTTTCGACATTATTTTTGCCTGTAACGCATTTCTAAACCTGGCAATTCTTTTATACTCAGAAGGCGTACAGGTTACCTGTTTTAGAAAATGCCTTTGAAATGTTTTTACGGTCATGCCTACCTGCTGTGCAATGGCTTCTACAGAATGATCGGGATCCGGGTTCTCAAAATAACGAAGTGCTTCTTCTATTTTGGTAAGATCGCCGGTATCATCTAATTGAGATAATAAGAACTCTTCCAGCCGCTCCAGCCTGTTCTCTTTTTCTTCAAAAAGCTGCCGGCTGAATATTACCCAATTTTCATTCTGTAGTGGTTGGGAATATTCAGGTGCATAGTCAATGAGATCTCCCCGGATGAACCTGTTTACTCCCAAGGGCTTAAACACAATGGCTACTTCTTCAAAATCACCCCTGTAATGTACAAATACAGGTTTTGTGTACTTCCCCAACATTTCAATACAATAATGATCGCCGCTGTTATTTTCCTGCTCTATGCTGATATGAAATTGATCTCTTGAAACGGTAACCCCTTTAAAAAATGAGATCGCTGTATTGGTATGCGGGAATGCTATATAACTAAACTGACTTGGCTTGTCTGTATTAAATACATAGAAAAGTTCTATATATTTTTGAAGTTCTTTTGATTTGGGGGTAACTGTTTTTAACACTAATTATTTTTCCTTAAAATTAGTAAAGAAGACAGAAATGAATTGCAGGTCTGATTGATCATTAAAGAAAAAGCCATCATTTCTGATGGCTTGTCTTGTTTTGCTCCCCCTGCTGGACTTGAACCAGCGACCCTCTGATTAACAGTCAGATGCTCTAACCAACTGAGCTAAGGAGGAATAACCTGTAATCTCCCCGTAACGGGGTTGCAAAAATAGGGGTTTTTAGTTTTTGCTGAAAAAATAATCGCAACTATTTTAACCAATTGAATATACCCGGGCTTTCTATCCCTATGAAAATGCCTTCTGCCCGTTTTTCTATGGGATAAGTCTTTAAAAAGTACCCTTCACCACTACTGTTTCGCCCATTTTGCAGGTTGAACCGGTAGCGATGTATAGGGCAAACAATATTTCCCAGTGCATCTATATACCCATCTGCCAGTTTTCCGCTGGCATGGGGGCATTTGGCTGCACAGGCATGTAGCTGGTCTTTGTGTATGCTGATGCAGATCTTTTTGCCGGCAATTTCCAGTTCTGCCAGGCCTGAAGCAGGAAACTTCAATTCTTCCATACTGTTGGCGAGTTTATGCCAGGTATATTTCTTTTGTTTATCCATGAAAGCTTTTATCCTTTCTTTTTGCTTGATCAAAAAGAAACAAAAAATCAAGAACAAACGAAATACAGCCCGTTTGTTCGGCAGCTCTGACCAACTGTTGTACAAAGTAAACTGAACATTTATA
>JANNBU010000070.1:0-8859 GCA_031385805.1 Ferruginibacter sp. | reverse complement strand
CGCGGATGGTGTGTAAAACTAAAGTGCGACCGGTTTACACCCAAATGTATCCCAAAATGGAATGATTTGTCATCATGATCTTCCAGGTTCAATACATCACGGAATTGCGTAAAGGCAATTGACGGTAACATTAAAACCGGTCGCACTTTAGTTTTACACACCATCCGCGTTTTCTTAGCGTAAATAATATGCTCAATGATACTGTAATGGCGGTAGAAAGTATTAACAGCACCGGTATTAACCTGGCCTGGTTGGTGAATATCCGTCTGGGCGAACACTTTGATATAAGGACTTACCCGCTTAGCCTGGTATTCACTGAAAAAGCTTTTCAATACAATTTGAAATATCCCGATAAGCCTGCCGGGGAAAATGAAGTCACCATAAAAAAAGTACAGGGTATTACACTTGCTTTGCCACTACAGGTAAAATTCACCAGCGACCGCATTAAAAATTTTAAGGTATATATGATGGCAGGTGGCAGATTAGAATATGACCTTGCTGCCAATGCCGGCGCAAAAAAAGCAGGCAATCTTATCAAACTCAAGCCACTTGATTACGGCGTTGATGCCTCAATGGGATTTCATTTTTATTTCCCCTTCTTTGTATTAACACCAGAAATAAAAATTGGCTGGGGACTTGCCAACCTGCATAGCCGTGATGAAGACCTCAAATTTTCGAATGTTATCGACCAGATAAATTCACGTACGCTTACTTTTTCACTTACTGTGGAATAAAATCCCGATGAAGGATACCGGATACAAGATGCCGGAAACAGGATCAAACCTTATAAGTAATAGGTTACTTTGTAATAATGTTATAGAAAAAGTAAATGCAGGAATTTATCCTGCATTTTTTTTGAAATATATAAATATCATTTGCACTACAAAGTCAATATTGGCTATCTGCTTCCTAAAAATCATACTGCCTTTTTGCTATGTTCATCCTGATTCCTATATTAAACAATGTCATATTGGTCGACTTTGCTACACTGGCGAGTTTATAGTTCCGTTGTTGCAAAGTAGCATCAATGAATATATTTTGCCTCAACTCGTAACTCAGGTTTACTATTGCATTGAAACAGGTTGCTTTATCACCTGAACCAACTTTAAAACCATTAACTGAGGAACGCTCTGTATAATCCCTGTAAATATTGCCACCATAATTTATACCAGCCGTATCAAACCCTTTATAGTAATAGATTCCTTTAATGTTAAGATTCCATTTAGGGAAAGGCTGATAATTCAGTATTCCAAGAACTTCCTGGAAATTTGAGCCCAGCGGATGAGCCAGCGGTTGGTTATAATGGCTGTATTCTGCAATAGAATCACGATGAGAATAAGTGAAAGGACGTACGCGGTTCATTTCTACCTGAAGGTCGAGGTTCTTAACTCCGAATGCATCCACATATTTTGCTCCAACCTGTATACCAAATTTGTTCACATAATTGGTTGGGTCATTCTTGATCTTAGATAAAATGAATTCATCCAGCATGAATTGCCCGTATAATTGGAACCGGTGAAGAATATTCGCCTTAAAATCAAAACCGGCCAGCGCATTATCAGGACTGCCGACCGTTCCTTCAATATGCCTGTAAAAAATGATCGGGTTCATGTATTGAAAATCAAAATGATCTTTTCTGCCAAAGATTATGCTTTCAAATAAACCAACATTCAGCCATTTGGTAAGGTTGATGCTCAGGTGATGCATGGCTGCATATTTCCTTGTAAGCAATGAATCCGAGCGCTTATTAAAATGTGGCACCAGCTCCATAAATATATTCTGGTAATTTATCTTCCATATTTTGGTATTCAGTTTCAGAAAAAGATAACTGTTTCCCCAATCACTCAGGAATAAGCTTCGATATCCATCACCGATAAAATTTTTGTCATAACCAAACTGGATATCAATATACTTTGCAGCAGTAAAAGTTAGAGACCCACGTGCGTCAAAATAATCAACGGCGTTTGTATCAGAAACCAATTTAAATGGTTTGTAAAATCCAACTCCGGGCACAGCCCTATTGGCATTTACTGATTGCTGGAAAAAGCGTGGGCCGCGTTCCTGATTATCCGTTATTGTTGAAGAAAATCCCACTTTATTTGCTATACGCCCCCTGATAGTAATACCTTTACCATTGATATATAAAGCCTTGTTATAATCAGTTTCTTTACCATACGCCAGTTGCAAAACAGGATTAACTACTAGAAAAAAGTCCTTCGTATTTACTTCAAGCAGGTTTGGCTTCGTTGTATAAAAATACTTAAGGATCGGTCTTTTACTTTTAAAATCTTCGCCGGACCTCGTTACCCACTCGCTGCTATTCATATACAGGCTCCGCAGGTTATACTCATCAACTTTGCTAAGATTCATGCCAGGGTATTTATCACGGGCGCTGTCGAGATATTCAGCTTCTGCAACGATCGATTTCCTGTTGAAAGGTTTCAGAGACGAAAAGTTGAGGTTTGTATTTCTTTGTGCCTTTATTTCCAGCCTTTCCACGAAACGATGTTCTTTGGAACCCGGCAAAAGGTAAGTGGATTGTGCCCCTGCTGTAACCGGGCAAACAAAAACGAAAAGTTTGATAAAGCTTTTAATAATTTGCATCGAGTTTGGTATTTAATAAAGAATCTTTACATTCAAGATATGCAAAATTACCTTTTTAAGAACATATCAGTAGTAAATGAAGGAAAAATTCAATGTGTGGATGTGTTGACTAACGGTGAACGCATTGAAAAAATTGGTACCCAGATCAACGTAAAACAAAGGGTAATTGAAATAAATGGTGAAGGCAAACATCTTTTTCCCGGCGTAATTGACGACCAGGTACACTTCAGAGAACCCGGTCTTACACACAAAGCAACGATCCATTCCGAAAGCAGGGCTGCAGTAGCCGGCGGCGTTACCTCGTTCATGGAAATGCCAAATACCATTCCCAATGCCCTTAGTTTAAATTTACTGGAGGATAAATACAATATTGCATCAAAAACTTCGCTGGCTAATTATTCTTTCTTTATGGGAGTAAGTAACGACAATGCCGATGAAGCATTGAGGGCAAATAATTTTAAACATAATATCTGCGGCATAAAGATCTTCATGGGCAGCAGCACCGGAAATATGCTGGTAGATAACCATTCTACCCTTAATAAAATTTTCAGTGAAAGCGAAATGCTCATCGCAACACATTGCGAAGATGAAAGGATCATCCGTAGGAATTATGATCAACTAAAAAATGAAAAAAATATTTTATCGCCTGCCGATCATCCTTTGATAAGAAATGACGAAGCCTGTTATGAATCTTCACTGATCGCTATCCAGTTTGCACAAAAACACAATAGCCGCCTGCACATCCTGCATATCAGCACAGAAAAAGAATTACAGTTGTTTGGAAATATGTTGCCATTGAAAGACAAAAGGATCACTGCTGAAGTTTGTGTTCATCATTTACACTTTACGGCAGATGATTATGAACGACTGGGGTATAAAATAAAATGCAATCCCGCCATCAAATCTTCCAACAATAAAAAAGCTTTGTGGAAAGCCTTACTTGATGACAGGCTTGATGTCATTGCCACCGATCATGCGCCGCATTTATTATCAGAAAAAGAACCGCCGTATGAAAATGCGCACGCTGGTTTACCTTTGGTTCAACATGCTTTATCGCTAATGCTTTATTACAATAGTCTTGGGATTATTTCTTTGGAAAAGATCGCTGAAAAGATGAGTCATGCAGTTGCTACCTGTTTTAATATAAAAGACCGCGGTTTCATTAGAGAAGGGTATTATGCAGATATGGTTGTTGCTAACTTAAATAAAATAACTAAAGTTACTGAGGATAATATTTTATACAAATGCGGATGGAGCCCTTTACCCGACTTTGAATTCCCCGCAACTATATGTAATACATTTATAAATGGCAATATGGTTTATGGAAATGGATCGGTCAATGAATCTGTAATGGGACAAAGAATGCTTTTTAATAGATAAAATTTGATATTATTTATAAAATTCTGACCGCACAGGGTTTAAAGCCCCTCTCCTTTTGGAGAGGGGTTGGGGTGAGGTCTCTTAAGAGCGCTGTATGGAAATAGATAAAACAACATTAAACGATCTCTCCGTTTTTAACACAGAAGAAGAATTCTCTATTTTTAATTACCTCGACCAAACGCTTACCAGTAATGGCAAAGAACAATTAAGAAAAGATCTGAGCAAACCATTAAATACCATTGAAGCCATCACAGGTGTACAACAAACTTTACGTACGATCTTAAACAAACAGGGTCAATGGCCAAAGCAGATCAGCAATGGATCCATCATGGTTATAGAGCGGTTTTATGATGCCAATATTGATCCCATTCCCGCAAAAGCATCTTCTTTTACAACCTATAGTTATAAGTTATTACACAGTCCCGATTTTTCTTTGGTAAAATACGCTGTTACTCATTGCTTTGATTTTATTAAAGGAATGAAACAGTTGATCAATGATCATTTCAATGATGACTGCCCCGCCCCATTAAAAAAAATATTGCTTGAAGCAAAAAAGATAACCGGCAATGAAGCATTCAAGGTCATAGAATCAAATAACAATGGGGCAGCGCTTTCTCCGCCGCAAATATTGCAACTCGGGCATTTTATTTTATATAAATTCAAAATGAATATGCTGAGCCTGCTGCAAATACATGCACAAATGGATGCATGGTATGGGATGGCAATGGCGGTAAAAAAACACGGCTTGGTTTTTCCGGAATTTGTTGAATCTGCACAACCATTCGTTGAAGTAAACGGGCTATACCATGTTTTACTTAGTAAACCTGTTGCTTATGATGTAGTGATGAACCGGCAGACAAATTTTTTATTTTTAACCGGTGCAAATATGGCCGGCAAAAGCACTTTTATAAAATCGGTAGGTTCTGCTGTTTTCCTGGCGCATATTGGTATGGGCGTTCCTGCAAAAAAAATGGAGTTGAGTTTATTTGATGGGATGCTCAGCAACATCAATGTGATTGATAATATTGCCAAAGGTGAAAGTTATTTTTTCAATGAAGTGCAGCGCATCAAGGCAACCATACAAAAAGTAAATGACGGACGAAAATGGCTAATACTTATTGATGAATTATTCAAAGGCACCAACGTACAGGATGCCATGAAATGCAGTAGTACTGTAATAGAAGGATTACTTAAAATAAAAAATTCACTCTTCGTACTCTCCACACATTTATATGAAATAGCAGAAGCGTTGAAAGTACATCCCAATATCAAGTTCAATTATTTTGAAACTACGGTTGAGAATGACCAGCTACTTTTTAATTATCAACTACGGCAGGGAATAAGCAATGACAGGCTTGGGTATTTGATATTGAAGAAGGAAGGAGTTGTGAAGATGTTGGAGGGGTTATGATCTATTAGTGATAATAAGCTTTGACAAAGCTTATTATCAACATCCACGACTGCGAAATCTTATTGTAGAATAAATAAATCTAATATTTATATTTGTACTCAATATTATTACTCGTTAAGCTAATTTATGAATGTTCTGAAATACGGTATAATTCTTCTTTTCCCTTTTAAAGTATTTTCCCAAACGATAAGTACGGAAGTAAAGTTTACTGTAAATAGAAATTACAATGGGGCCTGGAGTAGAGTAGTTTATTTTTTATGCAGCAAAAACAAAGTGGTAGATTAAAAATACTTCACGAATCAGATGGTGTTTATTCAGTTGTAATAAAAGATTCCCGTCTTAGTTATTTAAAAAATGAGGTACTTGTAGATTCAACTGCAGTAGCGTATGGAGAAGCCAAAAAAAGAAGTTCAGCCTACATTTCTAAATATTATCCATACGAAGGAGTTTTACAATGGAATGTATTAGTTCAAAAGAACAATGATACATCAACGATAGTATATATAAACTTAGATAAGAAAGGGTATATAACTAAGTTTTGGCAAGATGGTCTTTTATCTCGTAAAAGCCTTAAAACTGAAGCATTGTATTCTACTGGCGTGTTAGAAAAACAATTAGAATTTTTCATTAAAAACTAAATAAAAAAACCTCTCTGCCTCAGTTCGAGCATCATTTGAATTGGAGGTCACAAATTGTGACCTCCAATTGTTTTATCTCAACTTGAAATTCCATTTTGGAATATCAAGTTTGAGTGGATTTTGTATTAGTCATAATGTTTGAAACCAATTTTATTTTTAGTTGGCAGAGGTTTTTGTTGATTCTCAATAAGTTCCTTCAGTACTATAAAAATATTTTCAATGTCTTTGCTGTTGCCTTTTACTTCTTTTTCAAGTTTTGTCAATTGCAATAATATGTCTTTATGGGTAAGTGCGTATTGCCGCAGCTTTGTAAATACCCTGATAATTCTAATATTTACTTCTATGGCTGTTTTGCTATTTAAAATACTGGACAGCATCGCTACCCCTTGTTCTGTAAATACATTTGGCCTATACCTTGCACCTCCCCAACTTGAGGTCACAAATTGTGACCTCAAGTTTTGCCACTCTTTTTCACTTAAAGCAAACATAAAATCTTTGGGGAATCGTTCTATATTTCGTTTTATACTTTGATTAAAAACTTTTGTTTCAACACGGTACATCTCAGCCAAATCACTGTCAAACATAACTTTCTCACCACGTATTATAAATATCCGGTTCAGTATTTTATGCTCAGTTACCAAGGTTTATAATTCTTTCTTTTCCATTTCAATTTTTTATAATTTCCAACAATTGGAGGTCGCAATTTGCGTCCTCCAATGATCAACTCATACACGAATTAAAATTATTCTATTATCAATTTCTAAATTTTCAATGGATATTTTACCCCGTTTCTTACAGTTAAAATCCCTTCCCAAAACGATGTAAACAACATCATTTTATTGTTTGTTTTTTTAATCTTTACGCATGCTTGTAAAAACTTATGGCAGTGCCGTGTATGGTGTTGAAGCCATTACCATCACTGTAGAAGTAAATGTAAATAACCAGGGTCAGCATTACTTTATTGTAGGATTGCCCGATAACGCTGTTAAAGAAAGTTTACAACGTGTTGACAGTGCCATTAAAAGCAATCACTATTATATGCCACGGACAAAGCTCGTCGTCAACCTGGCGCCTGCCGATATTAAAAAATCCGGTTCTGCATTTGATCTTCCCATTGCCATTGGAACATTGGGCGCTACCGATCAAATAGAAAATCCTGAGAAATTAGCACGTTATGTGATCATGGGTGAACTTGGTTTAGACGGCTCCGTTAAATCCATCCGCGGGGCTTTGCCTATTGCCATCCAGGCACGCAAAGAAGAATTCGATGGATTGATCGTTCCCGCAGTAAATGCAAGAGAAGCTGCTATGGTCAATAATTTAAAGGTTTATGGAGTTGAACATTTGAATGATGTCATCAATTTTTTCAAAGACGAAAATTCCCTCAAACCAACTTATGTAAATACAAGAGAAGAATTTGCTCACGCTCAAACAGATTTTGACATTGATTTCTGTGATGTAAAAGGACAGGAAAATATAAAACGTGCTTTAGAGATCGCAGCAGCAGGCGGTCACAATGCCATACTGATCGGCCCACCCGGTGCAGGAAAAACAATGCTTGCAAAAAGATTGCCTACCATCCTTCCTCCACTTACATTGCAGGAAGCATTGGAAACAACAAAAATTCACAGTGTTGCAGGTAAGTTACCGGAGAATGCTACAATAATTTCGAAACGACCTTTTCGTTCGCCGCACCACACCATAAGTGATGTTGCATTAGTAGGTGGTGGCGGCAATCCGCAACCCGGCGAAATTTCTTTAGCTCATAATGGTGTTTTGTTTTTAGATGAATTGCCTGAATTTAAAAGAACAGTTTTGGAAGTAATGCGCCAGCCGATGGAAGAAAGGAAAGTAACCATCAGCCGTGCAAAAGCCGCATTGGATTTTCCTGCAAGTTTTATGTTGATCGCAAGTATGAATCCATGCCCCTGTGGTTTTTTTAATCATCCTGAAAAAGAATGTACCTGCGGCCCAGGCATTGTACAAAGATATTTAAGCCGCATATCGGGGCCGTTGTTAGACAGGATTGATCTGCATGTAGAAGTAACGCCTGTTGCATTTAGTGAATTATCATCTAACCACCAATACGAAAAAAGTAAGAGCATACGGGAACGGGTTATTAAAGCAAGAGATATACAACACGAAAGATATAAAAACAATGAAGGCGTGTATGCCAATGCTCAAATGAGCAGCAAACAATTAAAAGAAATTTGTGTGATAAGCACTGCCGGACAAAATTTATTAAAAGTGGCGATGGAAAAATTAAATTTATCTGCCCGTGCTTACGACAGAATTTTAAAAGTAAGCCGCACTATTGCCGATCTTGCCGCCAGCGAAGATATAAAGCCGGAGCATTTGGCCGAAGCTATTCAATACCGCAGTTTAGACAGGGAAGGATGGGGAGCGTAAATCAATGGGCAATAGGCAATGGGCAATTTGCAGTACTCAATTTGTAAAGCCTTTTGCTTATTGCCCATTCTCAATTGCCTATTGCTAAATGCCTATTGTCCTCTGCCATCTTGCCATAATTAATTTACTTGTACGATATTTGCAACTTCAATTGTCAAAATTATTTAAATGAAAATACTTTTAAAATATTTAAAGCCCTATAAAGGGTTAATGATATTCACTCTTTTTTTAGCAGCTATTAATATTGGTTTTTCCTTGATGGATCCCATCATTCTAGGTTCACTTGTAAACCTTGCTTCCGAACACCAAAAACCTGGAAGTACAATGACAAGCAACCAATTCTTTTTTTCATTTTCAAAACCATTTTACAGCGTAACAGTATTGCTGCTGGCCTCCATTTCTGTTGCTATGATAAGC
>JANNBU010000062.1:0-8279 GCA_031385805.1 Ferruginibacter sp. | reverse complement strand
GATAAATTCTTTCTGCATTTTTATAAACTGTTTTCTTATCCAATGACATAGTTTTTAATGATTTTTATGAATGAATTCATCCGCCATTTGTTGAGTCTTATTTTTTATTTTAACATGCATGGCTACAAAGAATTCATTTTTTAAAGCCCTTGTTGCACTCATTCCTTCGGGTATCATGCCGGTTTTACCAAACAGGTTTTTTATGACACAATATCCTTTAATGACCCGTACGTTTGGTAATTGCCAAATGTTGTAATGAATAGTTGCACCATTATTGGCTTGTTCAAGCATGGCATCCATCACTGCATTATCAATGTGGTCTTTAAATAATGTTTCGGGATCTCTCCATTCTGCCACAACAGAAAGTTGCGGATCATACTCCAGGTCGGAGGGCATTTGTGTAACAAAATTCTCTACACCAAAATCGTGCAGCCAGTTTACAATTCCCTGGGAAGAAATGGTTGAACTGGTTTGCCAAAGTTGCAAACCATTTTTTCGGTAAGCATAAGAAGCAACTTCCGAACAAAACATTTCGGTAGTATCACGAAAGTTCATTTTAAAATCATAAGGAATATGATGTGTTAGTGATTCATGATACATTTCCTTTCCGGCTTTTTGTGGCAGCATTGGGTCGGCCATCATTGCCGGCAGGTAAGCCCCTGGCCTCATAACCATGAAGCGAAGTTTTTTATCTTTTTCATATTGCTCAACAGATGAAACAGCTACACCTTTCTCAATATGTGCTTCAATTAGAAAAGGTTTGTTTGTTTTTTCATCCACATACAGCAATGCAACATGAGAAAAATTACCGGGATAATCATTTCCCCGGGAGATCAATGCAGAAACTTCTGCTCCGCCACGTGATACCAGCAGATCGCCACTATGTACTTCAATGCCAAATATTTTTGTTGAAGGAGTAACAGACCTTTCATCCTTAACCAACATAGCCGATGGAAATGATGATTCGCTTTGAAGCAACACTTCTTCAACGGCTGCACGCATTCCGTATAATAAACTATAAATACTGTTGCGAACTGCGGGGTTATTTACATCCCATTGCCGGGATTTTAATTTTACCAGGTTACGTAATTTGTTGTAATGATCTACATACCATGGTAATTCGTTTTGCTTAACTGCAATCAATGGCGCCAATGAAAAAAAATTATTTTCAATTGCGGTAAGATTGCTATCTGTAGCAGGAATATCATTCATGCTGGCATAAAAAAAACTTCCTGCTGCTTTCTGTTTTAAAAATGCAATGGCTGAATCAAGTTGATAGGGCGTAAGTTGTTTTGCTTTTACAAAATCATTTTCTAATTGTTTCCATAGATCATCTTTAGCCCAGGTAAAAGGTTTTGCACTGCCTTTAATGATCGGTTTGGTATCTCCAAAATCCGGTATTAACAAAACGAGGTATAAAATTGCCAGGAAGACGAGGAATTGTAATATTCTTTTTTTTAAAATTCGCATGTTAGTTTTTGAAAGCAGTATTCAGTACCTCAATGATCTTACTGCAGGCAAGTTTTATATCCTCATCAGAAATATTCAATGGCGGTGCAATGCGAAGAGAATTTGATGCAAACAAGAACCAATCTGTAAACACTCCTTGCAATATCAATGCATCAATAATTTTTTTATTGGTTTTAAAATCATCAAATTCAACCGCTATCATCAACCCTGCACTGTTTATATTTTTTATAGACTTATGCTGTAATAATGAGCGAAATAATTTTTCTTTCTCTTTTACTTTAGCGATCATGTTTTCATCCAGCAATACTTTAAATGCGGCAAGTCCGGCTGCACAACTTACCGGATGGCCACCGAAAGTATTGATATGACCAAGCACGGGATCGTGTGTAAAGGAATCCATTATTTTTTTATCTGCTACCAAAGCGCCTAATGGCATACCGCCGCCTAAGGCCTTACCCAATAATAAAATATCAGGCACAACATCAAACTGTTCAAAGGCCCATAAACTCCCGTTGCGGCCAAAGCCGCATTGTATCTCATCAAGTACCAGCAATGTGCCGGTGTCTGTACAGCGTTTACGCAAGGCTTTAAGCCAATTGTTAACGGGAATATTTACAGCTGCTTCTGCCTGTACGGTTTCTGCTACAACACAGGCTGTTTGTTCTGTAATATTTTCAAGCTCTTCAAAATTATTGTAATTGAGTTGCAGGATACCGGGCAGCAATGGACGAAATGCCTGCTGCCAGTATTCGCTGCCCATGATACTCAATGCACCTTGTGTACTTCCGTGGTAAGAATTTTTGAATGATATGATCTGTGTGCGGCCCGTAAAACGTTTGGCAAGTTTCATAGCGCCTTCTGTGGCTTCGCTGCCACTGGCAGTATAAAAAACCGAATTGAGTGAAGCAGGCAAATGAACGGCAAGCATTTTTGCATAAGCAACCTGGGGATTTTCAACAAACTCGCCGTATACCATGATGTGCAGGTAATCGTCCAATTGTTTTTTGATGGCATCAATAACAGCAGGATGACGATGACCGACATTGCAAACACTGATACCGGCGATGAGGTCGATGTATTCTTTGCCATCAGCATCCCACATCTTAGATCCTTCCGCTTTTACAATATTCAGGCACAAAGGTGCTTCGGATGTTTGGCCTACATGGTTTAAAAAAAGCTGGCGCTGGTTCATGAATAATTTTGTTTGAAAAATTAATGCGAATTTAGTGTAAAGATGCATTTTGCCACGAATGCACGAATAAATACAAATTACAGGAATGATATTCGTGCATTCGTGACAAAAAAAATCATCAAAAGTTGAGTCAGCGGTATGCGGTACAAGTGAGTGACACAACGATGCTTAATAGAATTACAAATGCTCGCTAAATAAAATATTATATAATCTTCTAAACAATCTTCTCCATTTCCTCCCCCTTCGGGGGAGATAGAGGGGGCTTAAAATAATATGTCAGTAATACTTCCGGTAAACGGTATCAGCCCGCAGATGGGCAATGATTGTTTTATAGCCCCCAATGCTACGATCGTTGGAGATGTGGTCATGGGCGACCAATGCAGTGTATGGTTCAATGCCGTAATAAGAGGTGACGTAAATAGCATACGCATTGGTAATAAGGTGAATATACAGGATGGGGCGGTTATTCACTGCACTTTTGAGCGCAGCAAGGCCATCATTGGAAATAATGTTAGTATCGGACACAATGCAATCGTACATGGATGCGTTATAGATGATAATGTGCTGGTTGGGATGGGCTCTATCATTATGGACAATGCCCAAATCGGAAGCAACAGTATCATTGCCGCAGGTGCAGTAGTATTGGAAAACACCGTGGTAGAACCGGGAACGATCTATGCAGGAATACCGGCAAAAAAAGTCAAGGATATCAGCCAGGAGCTGATAAGCGGGGAAATAAACAGGATCGCAGAAAATTATTTGAAATACAGCAATTGGTTTAAAACATAAGAACGGACAGAGATTATTAACAGGATATTTTTCACTTTGAAATAAAAAGTTTAATATCTTTAAAACATGAAAAAAATAATACTTGCCTTCTTTGTTCTGTCAATGCTGAACAGTTGTTTTATATCCAGGATTTTTCATAAAAAAGAAAAATACGGATGCCCTACAAATGGCAGAAATGTTGGTGCAGAAAAAATTGCTGCAGGTGACGAAAAAGCCATTAGGGCAAGCAACAAAGCAAAATACCGTGGCGGAAAGAAAAGTTATTGACCTGATCGTGTTTTGTAACAACAAGCGTTTACCCTCATCCACAATAAAACCTATACTCTATGTGTTACGAATTAAAGACCAAGTCGGGCGGCACTGAAGCCGTTATTGACGACAATTGCGGTATCTCAAAATTCTACGCTATTGCAAACACCTTAGTTGACCACCTGAAAGTTAAATTTCTAAACCAGGTTGATGATGCAGATACACTTGACTGGGACTTCAAATACAAGGACCAGTTCTTAACGCTGCATTACAACATCTTCAACGGCGTAAGTATCTATCACCAGCAAATCAAAAGTGTAAAAAAAGACAACAAAACGGTGATGGAAGTTGCGTATTTCCTTCAAAAGCAGGCTTATTGATCATTGCTACTTTAATTGAGTACCTGCCTGCCGGCAGGCAGGTTGAATATTGAAAATTGTTTATTGAATATTGAATATTTTTCTGATTAAAAATGTTCAATATTCAATGCTCAACAAACAATGTTCAATGAGTGATCAGTAACTCTTTTCAATTATTGTATCCCTGATATTTAAGTAGCTGATGTATCGTTCTGCATGAATGCTGCCATTATTAACGGCATCTTTTACAGCACATCCCGGCTCTTCCAGGTGCATACAATCATTGAACTGGCAATTGTTCATTACGGCCCGCATTTCGGGTAAATAATGGGCAAGTTCCTGCTTTGAAATATCTACAAGACCCATTTCACGGATGCCCGGTGTGTCAATGATCTTTCCGCCGAAAGAAAGGTCAAACATTTCGGCGAAGGTAGTTGTATGCAAACCCTTGCCGCTCCAGCCGCTTACGTCCTGGGTTTTCAAACTCAGTTCAGGAAAAATATAATTGATGAATGTTGATTTACCCACACCCGAATGGCCGCTGAGCAAAGTTGTTTTATCCTTTAATAAACTTTTTACTTCTTCTACTCCCTGTAATTTTTCCAAACTCATCAACATGATCTTATAACCGATGGGTTCATATATTTCTTTAATCAATTCAAATTTCAAAAGTTCTTTTTTCTCAAACAGGTCTGCTTTATTAAAAACGATGATGGCGGGAACATGATATGCTTCAGAGATAATTAAAAACCTGTCTATAAATCCGAGTGATGTTTTCGGATCTTTTAATGTGGCAAAAAGCAACGATTGGTCTAAATTAGCTGCAACAATATGGTGTTGGTTCTTATTATGCGGTGATACCCGGTTGATATAATTTTTTCGTTCATAGATTTCCGTGATAACGGTACTTTCTAAATCTTCTTCATCTTCGATTTCGACAATGTCTCCAACAGCAATGGGATTAGTGGATGTAATGCCATCAATTTTGAATTTGCCTTTGATACGTGCATGGTAAACCTGGCCTTCGTTATTTTTAACGATGTACCAACTACCGGTAGATTTATAGACGATTGCCTGCATGGTTGCAAGATAATAAGAATAACCCTGCCTACCGGCAGGCAGGCCTGTTGGCAGTTGCAAACCCCGACAGCGGTTAATTCGGGAAATGGATCACCAGTATACAGAACCATACCTGTATTTGCACAATAATGATCTATACACATGTGAGTAAGAAACATCTTTCAAAAATTCAGTCGCCACTAGATAAACTACTATAAAACAGTTATTCGCCAAATTTCAAAAAAATAGCGGTTTTGTGTAGTAAATCTGTAGAAATTGTGCTACTTTAGAAGGGAGGAGTAGCGGATAATAACATGTTATATGTCACCCTATTCAACATTCCGTACATATTTAAACACCCATGACTTTGCCACCCGACCCAACGCTATTTTTAGCACATTGCAAGGCACACAAAACCCAGACACAAAGCCAACCTTGCAAAGAGCTAAAAATGCCAACGCACAACCCACCCACCCCAGCGGACGAATATCAATCATCTTTTGTTCAATACATCAGCAACAAATCTTTACTGAGCACCAAAGCCCACCCACCACCCAAATGCAACATTGAGCTGACAATTTCTTATTTTGCAAAGTATCTTACAAATTATTAGATGATTGACAAAAAAACTTTATCCGAAAGGGACATATGTACCAAGTTTATCACACCAGCTTTGGAAAAGGCTAAGTGGGACAAATTGACCCAAATATTGGAGGAGGTTTCTTTCACAGACGGTAAAATTTATGTTCGGGGGAAACTGACTGCAAGAGGAGCAAGAAAAAGGGCTGACTATATTCTATATTTCAAACCCAACATTCCCATTGCAATCATTGAAGCTAAAGACAACAACCATTCTGTAAGAGCAGGTATTCAGCAAGGACTTGACTATGCAAAAACTCTTGACATTCCTTGTGTGTTCAGCAGTAACGGGGACGGATTTTTATTTCACGACAGAACTGCAACAGACGGAAACATAGAAACTGAAATCGGTTTAGACAATTTCCCAACGCCTGAACAATTATGGGAGAAATACAAAAAGTACAAAGGCATCCTGAAAAATCGGGATGCAGAGAAAGTTGTTTCGCAAGATTATTATTTTGATGGCAGTGGAAGGAAGCCACGATATTATCAGCAAATTGCAATTAATAGAACTGTAGAAGCTATTGCCAACGGACAGAATAGAATTTTATTGGTAATGGCTACAGGCACAGGAAAAACTTACACCGCTTTTCAAATAATTCATCGCTTGTGGAAAGCAGGGGCAAAAAAACGTATCTTGTTTTTAGCAGACAGAAACAATTTGATTGACCAAACACGGAGAGGCGACTTCAAACATTTCAAAGATAAAATGACGGTGGTAAAACACCGAATGGTTGACAAGAGTTATGAAATTTATTTGGCTTTGTATCAGGGGTTAACTGGTAACGAAGAAGAAAAAAATATCTACAAACAATTTTCTCCCGAATTTTTTGATTTGATTGTAGTAGATGAGTGCCATAGAGGAAGTGCAAACGAGGATAGCAGTTGGAGAGAAATTCTAACTTACTTTAAACAAGCCACGCAAATTGGTTTGACAGCTACACCAAAAGAAACAAACACAGCAAGTAATACCGAATATTTTCAAGACCCAATTTACACTTATAGCTTAAAGCAAGGAATTGATGATGGGTTCTTAGCACCTTATCGTGTTGTAAGAATAGGTTTGAATGTAGATTTGGAAGGTTGGCGACCAGCGGAAGGTAAAACAGACAAAGACGGAAATCCAGTTGAAGATAGAATTTACAACCGCAGAGATTTTGACCGTCATCTTGTAATAGAAGAACGTACCGACACAGTTGCAAAAAAACTCACTGAATTTCTGAAAGGGTATGACCGCTTTGCAAAGACAATTGTTTTTTGCCAGGACATTGACCATGCGGAAAGAATGAGAACTGCATTACAAAGACATAATAATGATTTGGCTGCCGCCAATCACAAGTATATAATGCAGATTACAGGCGACAATGACGAAGGCAAACGGGAGTTAGACAATTTCATTAACCCCGAAGAAATATATCCAGTTATTGCTTGCACATCCGAACTCATGACTACAGGAGTAGATGCACAAACTTGTAAAGTAATTGTACTTGACAGCAACATTGCAAGCATGACCAAATTCAAACAAATTATTGGCAGAGGAACGAGAATCAACGAGGACTACAACAAACTTTATTTCACAATTCTTGATTTCAGAAATGCAACTGATTTGTTTGCCGACCCCAATTTTGACGGCAACCCGATAAGAATAAAACCAGTTACAGAGGAAACAGATTTAGGAAACATAGTTGACGAAGAAGAAAACAGCACCGAAAATATTATTGATGAAGAAACAGGAGAAGAGATAATAATTACACCGCCTTATATCAGAACACCAGAAGAATCTTTTGAACCAAACATTAGTGAGCCAAGAGAAAAAATTTATGTCAACGGAGTTGATGTTTCTGTTTTGGTAAGTCGAGAATTATACTTTGACCAAAACGGCAGACCAATTACAGCAAGTTTAAAAGACCATACAAAAGAAATTATCAAAGGACAGTTTAAATCGTTGGATGATTTCTTAACCCGTTGGAACAACACAGAAAAGAAAGAAGCAATCATTCAGGAGTTGCAACAGCAGGGAGTTTTAGTTGAGGCGTTAATGGAAGCAGTTGAAAACAATTGCGACTTATTTGATTTGATTTGTCATATCGCTTATGACCAACCACCGCTTACAAGAAAAGAAAGAGCCATCAATGTGAAGAAGCGAAACTACTTTACAAAGTATGGTGAGCAAAGCAGAAAAGTTTTGGAAGCACTACTTGACAAATATGCTGATGAGGGAATTGAAAATTTGGAAAGCATGGAGATATTGAAAGTAAAACCACTTAACGGCTTTGGTTCACCCGTTGAAATAATTAGTGGATTTGGAAGCAAAGAAAAATATTTACTGGCAGTGAAGGAATTAGAAACAGAACTTTATAAATCAGCATAGAAAAAATCAATGGCAAACCTATCAGGCGTAATAAAAACAATCCGTAACGATATGCGTGAAGACCGTGGCATAAGCGGTGACGGACAACGCATAGAACAATTAGGATGGATGCTTTTCTTAAAAATCTTTGACGATAAAGACAAAGAACTTG
>JANNBU010000041.1:0-7203 GCA_031385805.1 Ferruginibacter sp. | reverse complement strand
CTTTCTGGAAGGATCATTTTCATCAACTGATATATAAGTATAATTGTAATATCCCTGTTTCATAAATGCAGTGCATTCGTACCTGTATGTTTCCCTGTTAAAATTCATTTTCCATTTATCGGATAGCTCATAGCCGGTTATAGCACCAGCGAGATAAATATTTCTCCTTGTATACGGATTACCATCAGGCGTTGCCAATGAAAAATGCACTGTAGCATAATCACCCTGCCAGAAAGGGTTGATGCTTTCATACGTTACAATATTATACATCCCGTCATAATCAGGAAAATAAAGATAACGTTGACCGGTACGGTCTATATCTGTTTTTAAGATCAGGTCTGTTCTGTCTTTTTTATATTGCCCGCTATCTACTCTATCACTTTGCAAACTAAAGCTTCGCAGGTCGAGCCAGCGCCATTCTTTTCCTGCCGGAAAAACAGCCCTGTCTTCTGTACTGTACTCAAGCATATTTCCCCGTACAAACGTGGGCGTTATATCCTTTTGAGCAATATCCCAGCGGTTATTTTGAAGGATAACTACTTTCACCTGTTGTGCAGCACTGAAAGCATTTGTTAAGCCACTGATGTTTACAGACATCCTGATCTTCTGGTGTGTGTTGGATATTTGCGGGGAGAAAGGTTGTACAACTGCTCCGCTTACTCCTGCTTTTTGATCAAGTACCAGCATTTGTTTTGTAAAGGCAAGTTTAGAAGTATCTCCATCCAGGTAAACTTTCAATAAATAATTCCCCGATCTTGTTGGCAATGAATTCCTGTCGGGCAAAAAAGCCTGGTAATGTGTGTAACGGGTACGTGCTATAGATGAATAACGATAAGTAGTGATACGGTTTTGCGTAAACCCTTTTATATAATCAAAAGGGCTCAGGTTTACTTCCTTCCAGTTATAATCGCATAGAACAAAACTGTAATAATAACTTTTAAAGCCGCCTTCGAGGTCATCAAATTCAAGTTCTAACCTGTCGCCACTGTTCAATGTGTACACCGGCAGCCCTTGCTGGTTTCCATACATATATAACTGTGCTGTATATATAAAGGGTTTGTATATTTTTTCTATATTTTGAGCAAAGCCATTGACAGTGGTTATGCTGCATAAGATAAAAATAAAAAAGTATTGAAATAGCTTCCTGTTCATTTAATAGCTTAATTAATTTACTTTTGAAAGATAGCAAAATTATGCCGTTTGAATGTATCAATATTTATAGCAAAACGTATTGCCTCATATAAGGAAAAAACATTTTCACGTTTTATTATAAGACTTGCAACCGGGGCTACTGCATTAAGCGTTGCTGTGATGATCGTTGCCCTGAGTTTTGTAAATGGTTTTCAGCAGGTGATCAGCAATAAGGTTTTCAGTTTCTGGGGTCATATCCGTGTACAACAGGACCTGGAAAATAAAGCGGGTATTGCTGAAGAATATCCCATTTACCGCAATGATACCGTTGAACATTACCTGCATACTTTACCGCAGGTTATTTCTGTAGAACGCTATGCAACCAAATCGGGTATCTTAAAATCAAAGGCTGATATAGAAAGTGTATTGTTAAAGGGGATTGACAGCAGTTTCAATTTTGCCCGGATGCAATCTTTCCTCCAATCGGGTCACTGGCTGTCATTTAAAGACAGCGGTTACAGCAATGAAATAAATATCAGTACTTATTCCGCTTCGCAATTGAATATACATCTCGGGGACAGCATGCTGGTATTTTTCTTCCGGGATGACGGAAGTAAAACTGCCAGGCGGCTAAGGGTTACAGGTATGTTTAAGACTGGTATTGAAGAGTATGACAAACAATTTGCCCTTTGTGATATCAATTTGATCCGCAGGCTCAATAACTGGGAACCGGACCAGATCGGCAGTTATGAAGTTTTTCTACATGATTACAAACAGGCAGACAGCCTTTCAAAAAAAATCTATGATGAACTGCCGCAAAGCTGGTATAGCCGAAGCATCAAAGAAATTTATCCCAATATTTTTGACTGGCTGAACCTGCAGGGGCAAATCAAAAATATCTTACTGGTGATCATGATGATTGTTGCAGCTGTAAACCTCATCACTTGCCTGATCATACTGGTGCTTGAAAGGACAAGGATGACGGGTATCTTAAAGGCATTGGGTGCCAACAACTGGACCATTCAGCAAATATTTTTATACAACACTACATTGATCGCCGTTATTGGAATTGTTGCCGGCACATTGATCGGTTTGAGTATTTGCTGGCTTCAGCAGGCAACAGGATTTATAAAATTAAATGAAGAAGCTTATTTAATACGTGTAGCCAAAGCCGATATTATCTGGTGGCAGGTTCTGCTGGTTGATCTTATAACATTGTTGGCATGTTTTGCAACACTGATCATTCCTACGCTTTTAATAAGAAAGGTAAACCCGGTGAAGGCGATACAGTTTAGGTAGCAAGTGGGGTTTGGCTAGTAGCTAGTGGGTAAGCGTTGTGAAGCTTTGTAACTTTATTTCAGTTTTTCGATCTAATTTGGAATAACTCAAATCATCGCAGCAATTACAATTTTAATTTATACACAAAACTCTTTAAAGTAATTCCCTACTAGCCAATCCCCACTAGCTACTTGCCTCCTACAAACTTTGAAAGGATTATTCCCGCAGCAACAGCCGCATTGAGTGATTCTGCATGACCTTTTTTAGGAATGGTAATTCTTTCAGTTGCGAACTGCAATAATTTTTCGCTGATACCCTGGGATTCATTGCCGATAATGATAATGCCTTCTTTGAGATCACTGTATTCATTTATTGATCTTCCATTAAGTGTTGCAGCGAATATCTTTGTATCGTTTTGTTTTTTCAACCATACCGGCAAAATGCTATATAGAAGGTTCACATTTCCGAGGCTTGCCATAGTACTTTGCACCACTTTGCTATTATACATATCAACCGTATTTGGAGAGCAGATAATATTTTCTATACCAAACCAGTCGGCTGTGCGAATGATCGTTCCAAGGTTGCCGGGATCCTGAAGATCATCCAGTACCAGGGTGAATTTATTTTTAACCCGGATGTTTTCTACTACTGCCTTCTTTTCAAAAACAGCAATCACTTTATTTGCTGTTGTGTAGGAAGCGATCTTTGAAAGTTCAAAATCTTTGATTATTTCTATTTTGTCATGATGAAGCCTGAGAAGGCTTTCATCCATTTCATCTATCCATTCCTGCAACGCATAAATGCCTTTAACAGGGAATGAACCGGTTGATAAAAGTCCGGATACAACTTTTGGGCCCTCTGCAACAAAACAGTTGTATTCATCCCTGAATTTTTTGTGCTGTAAACTTTGGATATATTTGATGCTGGATTTGCTAAACATTGCCAGATATTTTATGCCCGATACTTTTTTGAATCATACAAGATCTTATTTACCTGCTGCGTTTATTTTTTTGTGCATTATTTTATTTTCTTCCTGTGGCAAACACTCACTACCCTTTATAACTTCAATTCGCAAAGCCCCAAAAGATAAACACTACTTAGTTAAAAATAACATCGAAATCATTGGCGGAAACTTTACAAATATAGAAAGAACTACTTTAAAGCAACGGCTGGCTGCACAATTAGATGACAGCTCAACTGTTAAGGTGAAAGATGTGTTTCTCATCTGGCATATTATCAAAAAACCACCGGTTTACGATAGCGGTTATTCAAATATCTCTGCAGCCAATATGAAAGCTTCCATGTTCCACCTGGGATATTACAATGCAAAAGTGACCTACGATACTATAACGAAGAAAAGGCATAAGAGAAGGGTTTTTACTGATTATGTTGTTGAGGCGGGTAAACCTACACTAATAGACACCGTTAGTTACCGGTTGAGGAAACCCAATCTGCAGGAGATCGCTGTCAATTCAAAAGACAAAGCTCTGTTAAGACAGTATGATCCTATAACAAAGAATGCTGTTTTGGGTGAGATCAACAGGTTAGTTGACAGTTTCAGGAATAACGGGTATTATAAATTTACTGCATCGGAATTAAGGGTAAGAGGTGATACAACGATTGAAGCGTTAACCAGTATCAGTGATGATCCATTTGAACAATTGCGCCTGCTTGCAGAAGCCCAGCAAAAAGCTGATTCACCACAAATAAGAATTGCCGTTATATTGAATCCTCCCAGGGATTCTACCAAACTCAGTAAATTTTATATCAATAAGATCTATGTACTTTCCGATTTTCGTCCACGGGATGAATTTTACGACAGCAGTTCCACCACCCAAAAAGAAACCCGGAGTTTTATTCACCGGTATCATGAACGGTTATTCAAAACCAGTTTTTTAGCCAGGAATATAACTATGAGAAGCGGCGACCTGTACAGATCAGATGAATATTATAAAACATTGACCAACTTATCCAGGGCAGGCGTATGGCAAAGTGTAAATATGAAGGTTGTTGAAGTTCCGGGTAATGACGATAGAATAGATATTATCATTGAACTGATCCCTGCAAGGAAGTATGATTTTGAAACTGCATTGGAAGTAGGTTATTCCGCCAATAGCAATGCCAGTACGGTTTTGGGAGGCAATCTTTTTGGCATATCGGGTAATATTTCTCTTACAAACAGGAATGTTGGAAAGGAAGCCATCAGGATGACACATAAAATAAGGGCTGGTATTGAATTGAATACCAATAACAGCAGTGCAGGTAAAGACATCATCAATTCCAATGAAATAAGTTATGCCAACAGTATCGTTTACCCGAGACTTATTTTTCCTTTTCCTGAAATCCTGAAATTGTTTGCCAAACGCAAAGATTCATTGCCAAAAGGAGAATCTTTTATTAATACAAACCTGGCATATAATAACAGGCTCAATCTTTTCAACCTGCAATCTGTAAACCTGAATTTTGGATGGACCTGGTTAGATAAACACAATATCAAATGGGAGATCAGGCCTTTCAATCTTGGGTTTAGTAAACTTTATAACCAGACTGATAGCTTCAACACCATTTTAGGACAGTACCCTTTTTTAAGATACTCCTTTAATACGGCCTATGTAGTTGGTATGGGTGCAGGTGTATCTTATCAATACCGCAACCCGTTACACCGTAACAGTTTATTAAAAGTGAGGGATACAAAAATAAATATTGAAGAATCGGGGCTTACCTGGGGCAACCTGGGTATTTTAAAAAAATACCTGCGCAGGTATATAAAAGTTGATGCCGAATATAAATATACTGTTACCTACCATAAAACAGCATTGGCTTTGCGTGCATACAGTGGCATTGGTATACCATTACTTGGTAGTGACGAAAACAAAAGGCTTCCCTTCTTTAAACAATATGCCGGGGGTGGCAGTAATAGTATGAGGGGTTGGCCAATAAAAGGTATCGGAATCGGCGGACAACCATTGGCACCATTCAAATCAGCCGGCCTGTTCAATGACCGCACAGGTGATATGCAACTTGAACTCAACCTGGAATACCGGTATGATATAGTCCACATCATTCCCAATACGCTTACTTTAAGGGGTGCATTGTTTGTTGATGCAGGAAATATATGGGACCTCCGATACAACAAAACTGACGGAACTGAAGACAGCGCCCAGTTCAGGTTTAAAAATATCTGGAAACAAACAGGTATATCTGCCGGCACTGGTTTTCGCCTGGATTTTAATAATTTCCTGCTTCGCTTCGACCTTGGTTTCAGGTTTAAAAGGCCCGAACTGTTTTATATAAATGACGGGTGGAAGGCACCTTCTATGAGTTTCGATGATTTCCTTGGAAAAATATTTTCCCGCAACCAACGGCAATGGAGGTATGAAAATTTTAATTTTTCGATCGGGATCAATTATCCATTTTAGTTTGAGCCTGCCTGCCGGTAGTCAGGGTTCGAGGTTCGAAGTTTGAGGTTTCGTGCTGAGATTGAACTTTGCAAACAACCTCAAATTTCAAACCATTGCTGTCCGGTTAAAGTATTTGCCTTTGGGCTGAAGCCCTTTTTAGCACTGTATTTCTTAACCCCAGCCTTAAGGCTGGGGTTAAGAAAGTGAAATCCTTTTCTGTGGGGCTTTAGTCCACTTTAACCGGACAGTAGTGGTTTGAAAACCCAACTTCGAACCACTATTGTCCGACTAAATCATTTGCTTTTGGGCTGAAGCCCACTCCTGTATTGTATTTCATAACCCCAGCCTTAAGGCTGGGGTTATGAAAGGAAAACCTTTACCTGTAGGGCTTTAGCCCACTTTAACCGGACAGCAGTGACTTCAAACCTCAAACTATTTAATACGCTGCCTTGATTACCGGAGACTGAAACGAGGGTTTTCTTAGTTTTGCTTTAATGAGTGCATTTATCCATTTCAATCTTTATAACAATAATTTTTTACTTACCAAAGACAGGACCATTTTCTGGGAGGAAGAAAAGATACTGTTGGTTTCCGACCTGCACCTTGGCAAAGCCGGGCATTTCAGGAAGGCAGGTATCGGTATCCCACAAACGATCTTTAAAGAAGACATGCAGCGCCTGGTATCACAGTTGCAATATTTTAAACCGGCACAACTATTGGTTGTAGGTGATCTGTTTCACAGCACGGATAATAAAGAACATGAATTGTTTTTAAAATGGAGAAAAGACTTTCCGGGCATTTCCATTCAATTAGTAAAAGGCAATCACGATATCCTGGAAAAGGAATGGTATCATAAAGCAGGAATAGAGGTGCATGCCGAAGAACTGCAGGTCAACGGATTTTTATTTACCCATGATTTACAAACATGCAAAACCACTCATCATGATTATTGTTTCAGCGGGCATATTCATCCCGGTATAAAGATGAAAGGAACCGGGCGGCAATCAATACAACTTCCCTGTTTTTATTTTGGAAAAAAATATGCTGTATTACCTGCATTTGGAAAATTTACGGGAACATATCCTGTTAAACCCGTGAAAGGGGATTCGGTGTTTGCTTTGGTTGAAGATAAGATCATTCGGGTTCAATAAAAGTTCTTAGTTCATAGTTGGGTTTACACGAATTTGAACTGCTTCATTTATTCCTAACTTGCGTTTCTTGAACTATGAACTATGAACTATGAACTATGAACTATGAACTATGAACTATGAACTATGAACTATGAACTATGAACTATGAACTATGAACTATGAACTATGAACTCCTCCTCTTCAACTCTTTTTTAATCAACCCCAGTTCACGGCCCGTTTGCCCCGACACAGAACTATTTTCC
>JANNBU010000483.1:0-9976 GCA_031385805.1 Ferruginibacter sp. | reverse complement strand
TGTTGACAGCCGGAAAAGATTAAGCACGCTTGAGCAATACAGTGACCTTGGCAGTGGTTTTCAAATTGCCATGAGAGATCTTGATATACGTGGCGCTGGAAATTTATTGGGTGGTGAACAAAGTGGTTTCATTGCAGAGATCGGTTTCGAAATGTACCAGAAAATTTTAGATGAAGCCATTCGTGAGCTGAAACGAAATGAATTCAGGGAACTCTATAAAGAAGAGATACAACAGCAGGATGATTTTGTAAGTGATTGCACGATCGATACCGATCTTGAGATCCTGATCCCCGATGATTATGTAGAAAGCATCACTGAAAGGCTTAGCCTTTATTCAAGATTGGATAATTGTGCCAATGAAAAAGACCTGCAGGATTTTCATACAGAAATGATCGACAGGTTTGGCCCGATACCGGCTCCGGTTGAAGACCTTTTCACTACGGTAAGAAGCCGGAAAATTGCTGTAGAATTAGGTTTTGAAAAATTATTCCTGAAGAACAATACGCTTAAGTGCTTTTTTGTAAGTAATCCTGATTCTCCTTATTTCCAGAGTAATACTTTCACCGGTATTCTTAAATTTTTGCAGACCGGTACTAATAAAGGGAAGCTGAAACAGGTTGGTAAGAACGGGATATTGATTGTAGAGGATTTGAAAACGATGAGTGAGTTGTGGGCGTTTTTAGATAAAATGAACCAGTGTATACTGAAATAAAAAATCGCCGGTGGAAACTACCGGCGATAATAATATTAAAAAAAACCTTCCTGAAAAATCAATTTACTCTAAACCCGGAAAATGTAGATACATATCCCGATGTATTTGGACCAAGCACCGTAGCGGCAACTGTGCCGTTTTGAAGTATCCGCACATCTATAATATCCCCGGCAGTTAATAATAGAGTTGTAGAAATATTTTGTGAAAAACTTTTAGTAGTTGATGGGATAATTTCCTGTTGATAGAATGGAAACCCCGTAACATCAATAGCTGTGCGCTTGTACAAAGAAATTTCAAAAATGCTTCCAACAGATCCTGCGTATGTTGCAAATTTGAGTTTAACATCAAAATGATAAAACCCGGTAACAGGAACGGTAAACTCTGAATTTGTATTATTATACGCAGCCCCACTGTTATGCTGCAGGTTGTTAAATGTAACTTTTGTCAAACTAACTAATGAAGAAGGAATAGATAAACTGCCATCTGTCTTTATTACAGAAAAACCAGTACCGCCCGAAGGCATTACCCAACTTCCCAAACCGCTGGCGTCACTTGTTAAAACTTTTCCGGAAGCAGGCGCCCCGCCATTTATTTTTACCTGTCCTGTTACTGTTACATTCGTTCCATCATTTTGCAACAAACTATTTGCAACCCAATTTGTACCATCATGACGCAATGTTTGATTTACAGTTCCGGCAGGCAATCCGCTTCCTGTTCCTCCGCCGGAGCCTCCTACTAATTCTGTCCATGTGCTGCCATTGTAAAACCAAAATGTATTTGTGGTTATGTCAAAAACTACCAATCCTTTTGCAGGTGCAGCAATGGCTGTTCTTTGTGAAGAATTCATTCTTGGAATTAACACGCCTCTTTCAAATGATTTTACATCCAGCATAGCACTGGGATGTGCACGGGTTGCATCTTCATTAACAGATACCCCTTTAACTGTAGAAGGATTTTCTATTGCACAAACATTGCTGCAGTTGTCTCCATTAACTGTATTACCATCATCACATTCTTCTCCTGTTTCAATTATATTATTACCACAAATACTGGTTAAGTTTAGATTGTATACCAATGAAAAAGTTCCTGTTGCGGTGGTATTATAAGTGCCAATCCTTACAAAATAAGTACCGGCATTCAAGGTTGCCTGAATCAAAGAATAAGCGCCGGGGCCACTGTCGTCATCGCAGGCTACCTGTGCTAATGAAGCACAACTACCACTATATACAACCAATACAGGATCGGGTACTGAAGGCCCGTTTACTTCCAACCGGATATTTTTGGGAGAAGCTAACGTAAACTGGTACCAGACATCTTTGGTAATATTTGCCTGGCAGCCGGGAACAGGCACTCCACCTGAATTGGTAGCAGTTTCATTTTGCCCGTTTATCGTTCCGCTATTTCCAGTTAGAAGAATTGCCCCGACACAATCATCATTTGCAGGTGGCGTATTTGAACAAACACTGGGTGAACCTGTACAAATAAATCCCGGTTCTATAGAACATATTGCATTACATCCATCGCCTGCTGTTAAGTTTCCATCATCACATCCTTCACCCGCAGCAACGATCCCGTCTCCACATACACTGGAACAAACACTTGGTGAACCAGTGCAATTAAATCCGGGCTCAATATTACAAATCGAATTACAACCGTCGCCAGTTGTTGTATTTCCATCATCACAACCTTCTCCCGGAGTTACTACCCCATCGCCACATACAGTGGAACAAATACTGGGCGAACCGGTACAATTATATCCAACTTCAATATTACAAGTGGAATTACACCCGTCGCCATTATTAATATTTCCATCATCGCATGTTTCGGGTATTTCTACAAAACCATTACCACATACACCAAATTCATTTTGGCCGGCCTGGCTGCTTATTATTGGAATAGAAATTGGTTGAATGATCTTCTTCTCCGGCTCTTCAATGCCAAGCAGTGATAATAATTTTTGTGTACCTGAAAACCCTTTGATAATGGCAAAATTTCCATCTTCAATATTAAAATTCACCATCGAAGGAACTACATGCACATTGAATTTATCTGCCATTAACCTGCCTTCGGATGACGTGATATCGAAGATCTGAATATTGAATTTTTCAGCAATTTTTTCCTGGAAAGAAATATCCATTGCTACCAGCTTATCCATCTTCTGGCAATAATGGCAATCAGGTTTATAAAAAATAACCAGGAGTTTGTCTTTTTTACCGGTTGTATTTTTTAGTCCTGCTAAAAAATCATCAGCGGCAAAACTACTAAATACAAAAGCGGATAATAGCAATGTTATAATAGCTTTTTTCATTGGGAGAAATATGGGGTTAATAATGGAATTCCTGTTTAAAGGTATATTTTTTTCCGGTATCTGTATTCTTGGTATTAGTTGATATACCGGGCAAATGATCGTTTACTGTGTCGTGTTCTTACAACATTAAATTGTTACCTGCTAGCCTAGTGGCTGCCAACTAATAGAATGTAAGAATTTATCCATCTGTGCTGTGTCTCTAAATGCAGTTGAGTGGTTCTTACTTTTTTATACTACCCAATTTACTGACTGCTAAGTTGTATGGTTGGAAAAATTAGAGTTTACTTTCTTTTTTAATTTTATTCGCCAATTCGACATAGAAACCTATTTGTAAAAAATCACGACCGGTTTCATCATTTATTTTGTAATCAAACTGGTGTAAATATCCCAATTGAAAAGTAGTTTGCTTTGTTATTCTATATCCTACTGAAACCAATATCCTGTTTCTTTCAAAATAAGGTTCTTTGTCTGTAAAAAATATTTCATTGCTTACATTGATTTGATAGGGTTTGAAACCTGATTTGTTATTTCCAAACGGATAGGTAGCTCCTAATCTATACCTAAATCTATTTTTAAAACCATTGCTGGCAAATCGGAATTCTGCTCTATACCGGTGCTCCATGTTTAAATTTCCAATGGGTTGTATGAAACTGATTTGTGGCCACAACCGGAATTCACTATTATTCTTAGGCCTTAAAAAGTTGCCGCCTTCTTTATAAGTATCATAATCACCGGCACCAATGGTAAGGGTTACATTTTTATGAGCTTTAAAGGATACAGCCCCCTTATATTCATGGTAATGAAAGTTTGTATAGAATTTTAATGAACGTATTTGTGCTTCGCCAAAAACACTCCATTTTTCATTTATTTTATACTTTACATTTAAAATGTTCCAGCTGCCTAAGTCAAAACGCTGCGAAAAGCAGAAGTTATTAATAAACAGGAACAAGATTGAATATAAAATTCTTTTTTGGCTTCTCATTATTAACGGCCTTTGTTTTGCTGGCCTTGCAAATGTGGCTCTTGATAAAACTCAATGACAAATGTTGTCATGTTTCTATAAAACGTTTTTGGGCAATTTATCTTCCCCCTCTTTATAATGTTCATGTGTTTCTACAGGTTTATTATATCTGTTCATCCGCATTTGAAAAATACTTACCAGCATTGAAAATGCCATTGAAAAATAAATGTATCCTTTGGGAATCTCAATGCCAAAGCCTTCGCTTACCAGGGCAAACCCAATCAGTAATAAAAAGGAAAGGGCCAGCATCTTGAATGACGGATGTTTATTTACAAACCTGCTGATTGGTTCGGCCGCTACCAGCATTATTAAAACTGTAACAATAACAGCAACATACATTATCCATACTTCTTTAACCATGCCAATAGCAGTAATGATGCTGTCTATTGAAAAAACCATATCCATTATTAAAATCTGAAAGAGTACCTGACCAAATGTTGCCGCTTTAATTTTTTTAGTTTGGTTTCCCTGCTCTCCTTCCATTTTATGATATATTTCTGCAGAGCTTTTATACAATAAGAACAATCCTCCCAATATCAATATCAAATCTTTAGCTGATATACCCTGATTGAAAAGAGTAAATAAATCATCGTCTAGTTTCATTATCCATGCCACCATTGCCAATAATCCCAACCGCAAAACCATCGCCAGTATTAAGCCATAAAATCTTGCCTTTTTTTGCTGATTTGCCGGTAATTTATTTGCAAGGATGGATATGAAAATTACATTGTCTATCCCAAGAATAACTTCCAAAGTTATAAGCGTTAAAAGCGAAACAACGATTTCATATTCCATAATCAGGGTTTTAGTTTTCTGTGTCTCTTTTAATTATACTGAGCATATCTGCAAATTGCGTAAGGCATTACTATATTTTTCCATGCTTTTTTTGAGCGGGCATTTATGATTTTGGGCCATTCAAATTTATTTGCTCATGCTCCGCTCACGATACACATTTTAAAAAGATTAATCAAAATCAAATAAGTTGCCTAAGAACCCGCCTTTTCTTCTATTAGGGTTATTTCTATTATCGTTACCCCGGTTTCGTTTTTCATCCTGCGATTTCAGTTGTTGAGAAGATTCAGCAGCCGTTGACTTTTCAATGATTTTATCCAGTTCGCCTTTGTCTAACCAAACACCCCGGCATTTGGGACAATAGTCTATTTCTATAGCTTGTCTTTCGGTCATGACCAGTAATTCTTCGCAATTGGGGCATTTCATATTTTTACATTTTTATGGTTAAGTAATAATTATTCTATTAACAGACCAGTAGCCCACTGTAGCGCATTCATCGTGACGAGGTACCTGGCCCTTAACTCCTGCAATTTTTGCAATGCTTCAAGTGTTTTGTTTTCTCTTGCATTCATAAGAAATAAAGAGCTTTCACCGATGCGGAACTTTGTTTCTTCCCCCCGCTGCAGTATCAAATAGTTAGTATATGCTTTTTCCTGCGCTGTTACCTGGTTTTTCAACGCCACCAGTTCATTAAAATAGCTTTTCACTTTATTTTCTACCTGTACCTGTTTAAGATTTTGTTCCAGTGTGGTTTCCAGTATTTTTAGTTTTGCTTTACGGTATTCGCCTCGGCCTTCCGACAGGCGGAGCGGAATACCAAAAGTGAAACCGTACTGAAAATTATTTTCAAATAATGGGCCGGTAGCGGTTTTTAGCATATCATAGCCTTTACCCAACTGATTATAACGAAAGTTTACAACCGGCAGCAACTGCTGGAACTTTAATTTCCTGTCAATGGCAAGTGCATCCAGTTTAAAATTGTACAGCAGCAATTCAGGATGATTTTTTCTTGCAGCATCCAGCAACTCATTTAAAACAGGAAGATTGGCTTGTGTGATGTTAAGCAACAGCGATTCATCAACAGGAACGGTATCTTCTGGCAAATTGAATGGTTGATCGTTTTGCTTCCATAGAAAAACAGATAAATCAAGCCCGGCATTCAGAAACTGCATCCAGGCGTTTTCCCGCAGAACCTGGAAGTTTTGTAACTGTGCCAATGCTTCGGTAGTGTCAATAGCCGGGCGGTCGCCTAACTTGTAACCAGCTTTTACCAGTTCAAATCTTTTTTCATTTACAAGCACTGCATCATTCATTATTCTATAAACCTGGTAATGCTGCATCCAGTACCAATAACTTTTCATGGCATCCAGCAGCAGGTTGTTCAGCATATTTCGTTGCTCTATTGCCGAAGCCTGGCCAAAAATTTTTGCTGTTTGTAAAGCGGCCCTTCGATTATCCATCAGTAAATTTTTCGCCAGTGGCACACTAATACCAACATAGCTGGTTTTGCCTGTAGTCTCCGTTGGGTCGGTACGGCTACCGGATAAATTTTCTATTCCTGCAATTACTTCCACGCCAAACCAGGTAGGAATGGATATTTCCGGCCGGTTGTATTGGTAATAATCAATCCCGTCAAATGTTTTTTGTGCCAGCGTATTGTATAAGAGCGGATCAAAACCACCCCGGGCTATCGTGATGTCTGCTTTTGCTTTTTCAATTAATATCGAAGCCTGCTTTGCTACCGGATGATATTGTTTTACAATTTCCATCACCTGCTGCGCTGATAATGTTTTTGATACATCCTGCCCCCTTGCAGGATGAATTATTAGGAATGCAATAAAAATGCTGATATATTTTTGAGGGTTCATTTCTTTTCTTTTTCTTGCTTGTCTTCTTTTTTATAATAATCTGGCGGAAAGCCATTAATGTTTCGCCACAGCTCATACCACACCGGTACATCTTTCAGCAAAGTGATGCCTTGTGCACCTGCACCAATTTTTAATTCTTTGGGCCAGAGCTTATCCGTTATATCTTCTTTGACCAGCACCCTGAATTTTCCATTCAAACTTACATTGCTTTCCACGGCCACAATTTCACCGCCAAAAGTGCCAGATGATGCTTTGGGCCAGCCGCTGAATACAATGGCAGGAAATCCATCAAAAAGAAAACGAACTTTTTGGCCCTGTGCCAGCAATGGCAGGTCGAGCGGCTGCACAAACATTTCCACCGCATATTGAATCTGGTCGGGCACTATTTCGGCAATCATATCGCCATCTTTTACAAATTCACCAATGCCTGCCTTTTGCGCCTTTACAATTTGCCCGCTTTGTGAAGCAAGAATATAATACATGCCATTGCGAATAATATAACTGGCATATTGATTTTCCAGTTTGGCAATATCTGCCTGCCCGCTGGCTATCTGTGTTAATGACTGAAACTGTTCGCCCTGAGCTTTGGTAACTTTTTCCACGTTCTCCTGTTGCAGGGCACTCATTTCAATTCTGGTGATGGTTAAATCCTGTTTACTGTTGACCAGTTTATTTTCTGCGCTTATTTTTTTTGCCTGCGCATGCTGAAATTGCTGATTGCGGATTTCCAGTTGTGTAAGGGAAACAAGGCCGCTGTCATACATTGCTTTCTGGCGGTCGTACTGTTTGAGACCGATATTGAAATCATTACCGGCAGCCGCAGCTTCGGCGCTGTCGGCCTGTACTTTCAGTTGTAATTGATTAAGTTTATTCAACAATTGATTCAGCTTTAACTGAAGACCGGTATTGATGGCACCAATCTGCTGATCGGCAATACCAACTTTACTTTTATAATAGTCAACAGATAATTGTTTGCCGGCTAATTGTTCCTGCGTACGTTGCAATAGATTTGGATCAAGATAATCTGTTTTTACCTCAGACAATTGTACCAGTGTATCTCCCGCCTTCACATAATCCCCTTCTTTGATATACCATTTCATCACCCGGCCACCAATGATAGTGTTTACCTGTTGTGGCCGCTGGTCCTGGTACAATGTTGTTACCGTTCCTTTTGCTTTTATATTTTGCGTCCATGGCAGAAATAAAAAAATGACAAACACCAGTATACAGATAAAGAACCAGCTTTTTACATTACTGTTCTTGTTGTACAGGTAAATATGTGTATATGATTTTATTTTATTGTTGTTCATGATTGCCGGTTTTCTGAATTGGTATTTGTGATGACAGTGATGCGGCCCTCGTCCATAATTAAAACCTTATCACATTGCTTTGCAAAATCCTCATCGTTGCTTACTACTACCAGTGTGGTGTTGTTTATCTCGGTGAGTAATTGAATGATTTGCTGGCGCTGTCCATTTTCAAAATTCATCCAGGGTTCTTCGAGTAACAGCAAACGGGGCTTTCCGGCCAGGGCTCTTACCAATAAAATTTTATGGATAACGTTCCCTGGCAGCCGCTTACCGGTGGGATCAAGTATGGTGTCGTAACCATTTTTCAGCGTAGCAATAAAATCATTCAGCCCAACCTTACCTGCATAATAGTTTACTGTTTCCATGCTGGTTGTTGAACTTCCCAATGTAATATTATCCCAAAACGTACCGTTGAAAATATCCTGCTGATTGATAAGTACAGCTATTTGAGAACGAACAGAATCCAGATCATAATTTCCAACCGGCAGATCATCCAGCAACAACGCACCTTTAAAATCAGTATAGGCCCCGGCCATTAACTTCAACAGTGAAGATTTACCTGAACTGTCTTTTCCCTTAATGCATATCTTTTCGCCCGGGTTTACCAGGAAAGAAATATTTTTCAACACATCGGTTTCATTATTATAGCTGAAACCCAGGTTTTTCATTTCCACTTTTAGACCATTGGTTGTGGTAGCTAATTGAACAGAACCATTTTGTTCCACAGGTTTTTCAGTGAGGTTAGCTATTTTTTCAATAGACGTAAGCGTATCATAAATGCTACCCAGGTTCATAATGAGCTTTTCTACAGAATTCAATACAAGCAATATGATAATTTCGGCAGCAATAAACTGCCCTATATTTAACTGCTGATTAACCAGCAACAAAGTGCCTACGATCAGCATGGCAGCGGTTATGATTGTTTTAAAAATTACCAGCGTATTGTACTGTAACAGTAATATCCTGAAATGGCTTTTTCGGGCATCCAGGTATCCAATTACCAGTTCATCTGTTTTTTTCAATTGCAGGTCGCTGCTTTTCGCCAGTTTGATGGATTTAATAACCCTTGCGGTTTCTTCGAGTGAGTAAGCTACCTGGTATTTATAATTACTTTCATCTATACTGGTTTGCAGGCCATGTTTGCCGGTATAACGGAGTATAAGCCAGAGCAATAATATAAGAATGAACCCAAAAAGAATAAATGCCGGGTGATAAAAGGAAAGCAGCATCAACCCGAATAATATCTGGATGCTGGCGGTAGGTATATCAAGCAAAATTTTAGATAAACTTTTTTGAAGTACCGGGATCTCAAAAAACCGATTGACCAATTCCGGCAAATAAATATTATCTGTTTTTTTGAGATCCAGCTTTGGTATATGTTCTGCAAATGCAAAAGAATAGCGAACAAATAGTTTTTGTTGGATCTTCTCAATGATCTTCATCTGGTTTACCTGCATGATACCGGCGATAAACACGCCCAATACTACCAGCACAATTAGTACCACCAATGAGGCCCTCATGGAAGCCCCGAGTACAAAACCAATGATTGCCTGCACGCCTAAAGGCAGTGAAAGCTGTATCAATCCGTTTAAAATGGCATAAAGATAAACAGCCGTGATTTCTTTTCTTTCCAGTTTTACCAGGTTCAGTATCCGGGAAACCGGGCTTGCGGTTTTAGGCATTCGATAATTTTTAATTAGTGGCAATTATTTATCAGTTTAGCACTACCAAAATACTTGCTGATATTTTCATACTTAAGAATGCAAACAACATATTATTCCAGATGAGTATTATAGCCTGTAATTTTCATTTTTTTAGAATTCTGTTTCATCATCAATTGCATTTGTTCCATTTACTCTTTGTTTAATCTTATCATGAAGATGAATTGCCATGTGCACAATAGGAGTGGCACAAACAGAAAAATTTATATCCGGGAATTCCTCCTTTAAACTTGCTTCAATTTTA